>JBFLFX010000019.1:0-24378 GCA_041859815.1 Dysosmobacter sp.
CGTCCCCGGCTGGGACTGTCACGGGCTGCCCACCGAAAGCGCGATAATAAAGCAGACCAAGCTTGACCGGAGCAAGCTTTCCGTCCCCGAGTTCCGCGACAAGTGCCGTGATTTCGCGCTCGGGTACGTCGACCGCCAGCGCGGCCAGTTCAAGCGGCTTGGCGTCGTCGGAGACTGGGACAACCCATATATAACGCTCGAACCCGAGTTTGAAGCCGATCAGGTGAAGATTTTCGGCGAAATGGCGAAGAAAGGCTACATCTACAAGGGCTTTAAGTCGGTTTATTGGTGCCCCGACGACGAAACCGCTCTTGCCGAAGCCGAAATCGAGTACAGCGACGACAAATGCGAGTCTATATACGTTAAATTCAAGGTAAAGGACGATAAGGGCAAGCTCGGCGGTCTTTGCGACCTTGACAAAACCTACTTCGTCATTTGGACGACCACGACGTGGACTCTTCCCGGCAACCTTGCTGTCTGCCTCAACGCCGATTTCGAGTATGCGCTGATGAAAGCGCCGTCAGGCGAAACCTATATCGTCGCGGAGAAGCTGGCCGGGAGCGTCGCCGCCGCCGCCGGGCTTGAAAGCTACGAAATAACCGCCAAGCTGCGCGGAACCGACTTTGAGCTTATGACCGCCGCCCACCCCTTCCTCGACAGGGAATCGGTCGTCCTTCTCGGCGAGCACGTCACGCTCGACGCGGGCACCGGCTGCGTCCACACCGCGCCCGGCTTCGGCGCGGACGATTATCAGACCTGCCTGCGCTACGGCATCGACGTGGTGGTGCCGGTGGACGACCGCGGCCGCCACACGGCGTACGCGGGCAAGTACGCCGGCATGAAAACCGGTGAGTCCAACCCCGTGATTTTGGAGGACATGAGGAAATCCGGCGTGCTGTTTGCCTCCGAGGATATCGTCCACAGCTATCCGCACTGCTGGCGCTGCAAGGGCCCCATTATTTTCCGCGCCACGCCACAGTGGTTCTGCTCCGTGGATTCTTTCAAGGACGAGGCCTGCGCCGCCTGCGATGACGTCCGCTGGGTACCCGAGTGGGGCAAGGATCGGATGAAATCCATGGTTCGGGAGCGCAGGGACTGGTGCATCAGCCGCCAGCGAAAGTGGGGCCTGCCAATCCCCGTGTTCTACTGCAAAGACTGCGGCAAACCCATCGTGACGGACGAGAGCATCGGCGCGATTTCCGCGCTTTTTGCGAAAGAGGGATCCAATGCCTGGTTTGAAAAGACGGCGGAGGAGATTTTGCCGCAGGGCTTCACCTGCCCGCACTGCGGGGCCAAGGCGGGCTTTTCCAAGGAGGAGGATACGCTGGACGGCTGGTTTGACTCCGGCTCTTCCCATATCTCCTATCTGGAGCAGTACCATCCCGAACAGTGGCCCGCCAATATGTACCTGGAGGGCCTCGATCAGTATCGCGGCTGGTTCCAGGCGGCGCTTTTGACCTCCGTGGGCGCCACGGGCCGCGGCGCCCCGTTCAGGGAGTGCGTCACCCACGGCTGGACGGTGGACGGCGAGGGGAAAGCCATGCACAAATCGCTGGGCAACGGGATTTCCCCCGACGAAATTTTTAAGAAATACGGTGCGGATCTGCTGCGGCTGTGGGCGGCTTCCGCCGACTACCACGCGGACGTCCGCTGCTCCGACAAGATTTTCAAGCAGCTCTCTCAGAATTACCTGAAATTCCGCAACACCGCCCGGTACTGCCTGGGGAATCTGAACGGCTTCAATCCGAATGCGCTGGTGTCCGCCGATGAGATGGAGGAGATCGACCGCTGGGCGATCTCCCGGCTCAACGCGCTGATTGAAAAGTGCGATCAGGCGTATGACGACTATGAGTTCCTGATCATCACCCATGCCGTCAACGACTTCTGCGTGGTGGAGCTGTCCAACTTCTATCTGGACGTCATCAAGGATCGCCTGTACTGCGAGGAGGCCGACGGCCTGCGCCGCCGCAGCGCCCAGACCGCGCTGTTTCTGATTCTGGACACCATGACCAAGATTATGGCGCCGATTCTGGCCTTTACCGGCGACGAGATCTGGCGGGCAATGCCGCACCGCGCCGAGGACGATCCCCGGAATGTGGTGTTTAACGAGATGAACAAGCCGTTTGCCGCGTATGCGCTGAGCGATCGGGCGATGGAGAAATGGGACGTGATCCAGCGCCTGCGGGACGATGTGAACGCCGTTTTGGAAACTGCCCGCGCCGAAAAGAAGATCGGCAAGTCGCTGGAGGCCCACGTCTTTCTTCACGCGGACGATGACAAGACGGCCACGGCGCTGATGTCCACCGTGGGGATCAGTCTCAGCGAGGCGCTGATCGTCTCTGCCTGCAGCATTGTCAACACCGACCCGGCGGCGGGATCTGCCACCGGAAAGGGAACCAACTTCCCCGGGCTGACGGTGGAGGTCACCGAAGCCGCCGGCGCAAAGTGCGAGCGCTGCTGGATGCAGTCACCGGCGGTCGGATCCAACCCCGACTATCCGACGCTCTGCCCCCGTTGCGCCGCCGTGGTGGCGAAGCTGCCGCAGTTTTAAGGAAACACCCGGGTTCATTCAAGCGCGTCAAAGGCGGAAACCGCAGAGCCTCTGCGGCTTCCGCCTTTGCGGCTTCGCTCTTCGCGCGGGATACAATTTCGGTTGTCTGCCAAACGGTTTTGTGGTATCATGGCAATAACAAAAGTGCGGATATCAGCCCGGCGGAGAGCAAATCCCTGCGGCGGATTAAACTAGACGCGCAGGTTCCTCCCCGGGAAAAACTTTAATGGGAGAGCGAGACGATGGTCAGCGAGGTTTCGGACGCGTGGGAAAAACAGGAGATTGCCCGCAGAATCCTTGAGGCGCTGCCCGAGTGGTTTGGAATTCCGGCGGCGAGGGAGGAATATATCGCGGACAGCGCGGGTCAGCGCTTTTTTGCGGCAGCGGAAAACGGAAAGCCGGTGGGATTTGCGTGCCTGAAGGAGACGGGAAAGGATACGGTGGAGCTTACGGTAATCGGCGTTCTGAGGGAATTTCACCGCCGGGGGATCGGAAGAGAACTGTTTTCGGCGGCCAGAGAGAGCGCGGTACGCGCGCAGTATTCTTTTTTACAGGTCAAGACGGTTCAGATGGGCCGTTACCGGGAATACGACGACACCAACCGATTTTATAAAAGCCTTGGCTTTGGAGAATTTGAAGTGTTTCCGACGCTCTGGGACGCGCGGAACCCCTGCCAGGTCTATGTGATGGCTCTGCGCTGAGAGAGCGCGGCGCCTTTGAAAGAGAAATCCTGCGATGAAGAGGGGAAAATGCTGAAAAAAAACGACGCGCCGCGAAGAACTTTCGGGGTGGGGTCGGATGACGGAGGAATGAAATGCTGTATGGAATTCTGGCGGCCGCTTTGCTGGTGTGCGACCAACTGGTGAAGCGCTGGGTCGTGACGCATTTGGCGCTGGGGGGGAGCTGCCGCTTTTTGCCGGGCTTTATCGAATTGCTGCGGGTGCATAATTACGGCGCGGCGTGGTCAAGCTTTTCCGGGATGCGCTGGGTTCTGGTGGCGGTTACTTCCATAATTGTGGCGGCGGTGATTGTCCTGCCCGCCAGGAAAATTGTCCGCCATCCGCTGGGGCGCACGGCCTGTACGCTGATTGCGGCGGGCGGACTGGGAAACATCATCGACCGGGTGCGGCTGGGATATGTGGTGGATATGTTCCAGTTTCAGTTCTGGCGGAGCTACCCCGTGTTCAATGTCGCGGACATCTGTGTGGTCTCCGGGGCGGTGCTGGGCGTGATCTACTATCTCTGGTTTTACGACCAATACGACAGGGTGAGACGATAAGTGAAACGGCAAATTATACAGACGGCTTCCGGGGATGCGGGCGCGCGGGTGGACGCGTATCTTGCGGGGAAAGTGGAAAATCTGACCCGCTCCGCCGCCCAGCGGCTGCTGGAGGAGGGAGACGTTCTCTGCGGCGGGAGGCCCATGGCGAAAAGTGATCGGCTGACCGGGGACGAGACGATTGAGGTCTCCCTGCCGGAGCCGGAGCCGCCGGCAGTGCACCCGGAGAAAATCCCGCTGGACGTGGTTTATGAGGATGCGGACGTGATTGTGGTGAATAAGCCCAAGGGACTGGTGGTGCATCCCGCGCCGGGACATCCGGACGGCACGCTGGTCAACGCCCTGCTGTACCACTGCGGGGACTCCCTCTCCGGCATCGGCGGCGTGCTGCGGCCGGGAATTGTCCACCGGATTGACCGGGATACCTCGGGGCTGATCATCGCGGCAAAAAATGACTTTGCCCATCAGAAGCTGGCGGCGCAGCTCTCCGATCACACGCTGGCCCGCACCTACGAGTGCGTGGTTGTCGGCAATCTGAAAGAGAACAGCGGTACGGTGAACGCCCCCATCGGACGCTGCCCCGCAAACCGGAAGAAGATGGCGGTGGTGCCGGGCGGGCGCCGCGCCGTGACGCACTGGGAGGTCATTGCCCGCTATCCGGGGTTTACCCATGTCCGCTGCCGTCTGGAAACCGGGCGCACCCACCAGATCCGTGTCCACATGGCGCATCTGGGGCATCCCATTCTGGGCGACACGGTGTACGGCGCGAAAAAACCCGTGCCGGGCCTGCAGGGGCAGTGCCTGCACGCGGCGGGCCTGCGGTTTGTCCACCCCCGGACGGGCGAGACGATAAATCTGACCTGCCCGCTGCCGGAAGAGTTTCGGGAAGTGCTGCGAAAGCTGGAGGCAAAACGCTAAAGAGGCGCACGGCGGCTGTTTTTCACCGGGCTGCGGCGGGAAAACAGTCACAGGGAATGTGGAAAAACGACGGCCCAAGAGCAGACAGGCAGGCAGGGCGAAAGCCACCGGCGGCCGGGACATGTTTGCCCTGTTTGGCGTCTGCTGCCTGAGGGCAATGAACGGGAACGGCATCTTTGAAGAAATGGCACAATTAACGGCCCCCCGCAGAGCGGAGGGCGCATTCGCATGCGGATGGGAACAGGAGAACAGGATGTTTCAGGGGTTTGACAATAAAACCGTGGATTTTATGTGGGGCATCCGCTTCAACAATGAGCGGAGCTGGTTTTCCGATCACAAACAGGAATTTATCGATCATTTTCAGACGCCCATGCGGGAGCTGTCTGCCGAGCTGTTTGATCATATTTCCAAAAAACTGCCGGATTATCCGCTGGAGAGTAAGGTGTCCCGGATTTATAAGGACGCCCGGCGGCTCCACGGACAGGGGCCGTACCGGGATCACCTGTGGATTTCCGCCGAGCAGCCTACGGACGAAGAATACGCCGCCACCATGACTTTTTGGTTTGAACTGGGGCCGGAGGAGTGGAGCTACGGGCTGGGTTATTACAGAGTCAGGCCCGTCACCATGGCGAAGCTGCGGGCGCGGATGGACGCCGACCCGGCGCCGATGGAAAAGCTGACCCGGAAGCTGACCCGGCAGAGGGAATTTCATCTGGAGGGACAGGAATATAAGAAGCCCCGGGCGGAGGCGCCGTCCGCAATTTTGAAGCCGTGGTATCTTAAGAAAAATTTTTCCCTCATTCATGAGGAAAAGCTGACGGACGAGCTGTTTTCCCGCGGCATTGCGGAGCGGATTCTGAAGGGCTACGATTTTCTGATTCCCTATTATGAATATTTTATCACGCTGGACGGAGATCCCGATCCCCGCGTGAATTAAAGGCAAAAGGCCGGGCCTCCGCCCGGCCTTTTGCCTTGTGCTTTTTCCGCTTTTATGATATGATATTTTAGTTAAAAAGCAGCTTGCTGTTACAATCTGGAGGAGTTTGAATTTGGAACGCAACGAGGTTTTAATCGCGCCGGAAGAACTGGATCGCCAGCGCGGTTTTGAAAAGAGTGTCCGGGAGATGTTTCTTTCGCGGGAAGCGCATCCCCGCGCCATGGTGGATACTTTCGGCTGCCAGCAAAACGTGGCGGACGGCCAGCGCATTATGGGCATGCTGAAAGTCATGGGCTTCACTTTCACGGATCGGCCGGAGGAGGCCGATTTGGTGCTGCTGAACACCTGCGCCGTCCGGGAGCACGCGGAGGACCGCGTGTTTGGCAACCTGGGCGCGCTGAGCCATACGAAACGGGAGAATCCCAATCAGATCCTTTGCCTGTGCGGCTGCATGGCGCAGGAAAAGCGGGTTTCCGAGCGGGTGAAAAAATCCTACCCCTACGTTGATCTGGTGTTTGGCCCACAGGCCATGTGGAAATTCCCGGAGCTTGTCTGGCGGGTGTACCACACGCGCCAGCGCGTGTTTTCCGTGGCGGACGAACACGGCCGTCTGGCGGAGGGCCTGCCCGTCGTCCGGGAAAAAGGCGTTAAGGCATGGGTCTCCATTATGTACGGCTGCAACAATTTCTGCTCCTACTGTATCGTGCCCTATGTCCGGGGCCGGGAGCGCTCCCGGGACGCACAGTGCGTCCTGCAGGAAGTGCGGGAGCTGGTGGAAGCCGGATACAAGGATATTACCCTTCTGGGACAAAATGTGAATTCCTACGGCAACGATCTGAAAAACGGCTATGATTTTGCGGATTTGCTCAGCGACATCGACAAGATTCCCGGGGAGTATCTGATCCGGTTCATGTCCAGCCATCCCAAGGACGCCGGCCGCAAGCTGTTTGATACCATGGCGCGCTGCACCCATGTCGCCAAGCAGCTGCACCTGCCGTTCCAGTCCGGCAACGACCGGGTGCTGAAAGCGATGAACCGGCGGTACACCCGGGCGCAGTATCTGGAGCTGGTGAATGATGCCCGGTCGGTGATGCCGGGGCTCGTGCTGACCTCCGATGTGATCATCGGCTTCCCCGGCGAGACGGAGAGCGAGGCCATGGATACGGTGTCGCTGGTAAGGGAAGTGGGCTTCGACGCCCTCTTTACCTTCCTCTACTCGCCCCGCCCGGGCACGGCGGCGGCGTCCCTGCCCGATCCGGCCACCCGGGAGGAAAAGCAGAGGTGGTTCGACGCGTTGCTGAAAGCACAGAACGAGTGCTCCGCCGCCATCCACAGGAATTATGTAGGCAGGACTGTCCGGGTTTTAGTGGATGGGAAATCCGACGATGCGAACTACCCGCTGTCCTCCCGGACGGAGGGCAACCGCCTGGTGCGGCTTCAGGGCGGGGAACAGGTAATCGGACAGTTTGTGAACGCGAGAATCACCGGCAGCAACACTTGGGCGCTGTACGGCGAAGTTGAGAAATAAACGGAACGGATCATCTGCAAAGGGGGAAGTGCAATGAAGCTGGTCACTCTTCTGGAAAACACATCTCTGACGGAGGAATACCGCCATGCCCACGGACTGAGCCTGTATCTGGAGACGCAGGGGCTGCGGATCCTTTTTGACACGGGGCCCAACGACGCGTTTGCGGAAAATGCGGAAAAGCTGGGGGTGGATCTCTCGGCGGTGGATCTGGCGATTTTATCCCACGGGCACTATGATCACGGCGGCGGGCTGCTGAAATTCCTGGAGATCAACCACCGCGCGAAAATCTGCATCCATCCCGGCGCCTTCGGCGATTACTACGCCGTGACGGAGGGGAACCCCCGGCGTATTGGTCTGAACCCCGACTTGAAGCGGTACGCCGATCGGTTCCTCTTTACGGAAAAAGTGACCCGGCCGGCGGAAGGACTGACTCTGTTCGACGGCGTGGAGGATGTGTTCGGCGGCAGCGCCGAGACCAATCTGAAGGAAAAGGTGAACGGGGAACTGATCCCTGACACCTTTGCCCACGAGCAGGATCTGCTGGTAACGGAGGGGGAAAAGGCCGTCGTTTTTGCGGGCTGCGCCCACCGGGGTATTGTGAATATCCGGAAAAAGGCGGCGTCGCTGCTGGGCCGTGAGCCGGACGCGATGGTGGGCGGATTCCACCTCTTTCAAATTCAGCCGGGCGACGCGGCGGGCGAAGCGCTGATCAGTCGGATCGGCCGGTCGCTGGCGACGGGAAACACAGTTTACTACTCCGGCCACTGCACCGGCGAGTATGCATACGGCCGCCTGAATGAAATTCTGGGCGAACGCCTGTTTCGGCTCTCCTCCGGCGCGGTGTTTATGATTTGATTGAACGAGAAACGCTTTTTGCGGCGGAAGGCGGGACAATGAGGTGAATGGCACATGGCGGAACTGACCCCCATGATGAAGCAATATCTGAAAATCAAGAAGGAAAACCCGGACTCTATTTTGTTTTTCCGGCTGGGCGATTTTTATGAGATGTTTGCCGACGACGCGAAACTGGCGTCCCAAGAGCTGGATCTCACGCTGACCAGCCGGGATCACGGCAAGCACCAGAAACCGGAAGACGAGCGGGTTCCCATGTGCGGCATTCCGTATCACGCCAGCGACAGCTACATTGCCCGGCTGATTGCCAAGGGCTACAAGGTGGCTATCTGCGAGCAGATGGAGGATCCGGCGCTGGCCAAGGGACTGGTGAAGCGGGATATTATCCGGGTGGTAACGCCCGGCACCGTGATCGACGCCGCGTGCCTGGATGAAAAATCCAGCAATTTTCTGTGCGGCATTTATCTGGATTCCCAGTCCGCGGGCGTGTGCTTCTGTGACATTTCCACGGGCAAAACCCATGTGACCGCGTTTGCGGGAAGAGACCGGCTGGAGCATGTGATGAACGAGCTGGGGCGGTTTTCCCCGGCCGAGGCGGTTTTAAACGACGGCGCGTTCGGCGAGGAGCGGCTGAAACGGATCCTGACGGAAAAATTCCACTGCCGGATTGAAAACGGCGGCGAAGGGCGCTTCCTGCTGTCCGCCGCCGAGAAAAATATCCGCAGCCAGTTTGGCGACGACGGCTTTCATGCCCTGCCAGCGGGCAATCCCGCGGCAGCCATGGCGCTGGGCGGCCTGCTGAATTATCTCTATGAGACGCAGAAAACGGATCTCTCCTACATCGACACGCTGGACTGCTATACCCAGGGGCGGTTCATGGAGCTGGATCTCACCGCGCGGCGGAATTTGGAACTGACGGAGACCATGCAGCGCCGGGAGAAAAGGGGATCGCTGCTGTGGGTGCTGGATCGCACGAAAACCCCCATGGGCGGACGGATGCTCCGTTCGTGGCTGGATCGCCCGCTGCTCAGCGTCACGGAGATTGCCAGGCGCAGCGGCGCGGTGGCGGCGCTGGTGGACGGCACCATCGCCCGGGAGGAGCTGATTTCCGCCATGACCGGTCTTGGCGACATGGAGCGCCTGATTGGCCGGATTGTTTACGGCACGGCGGGCGGACGGGACTTGGCGTCGCTGCGGGCGGGCATCGAAAGGCTGCCGGAGATCGCCGGGCAGCTGGCGGCGTTTTCCGGCGGCAGATTGGGCGAGCTGGCGGAGGAACTGGATTTACTGGACGATGTGAAAGAGCGGATTGCCGCCGCCATCTGCGACGAGCCGCCGTTTTCCGTCCGGGAGGGCGGCCTGATCCGGGACGGTTATAACGGGGAAGTCGACCGCCTGCGGAAGATCCTCACCGGCGGCAAGGATGTCATTACCGACATGGAGGCCAAGGAAAAGGAAAAGACCGGGATCCGCACGCTCCGCATCGGCTACAATAAAGTGTTCGGCTATTACATCGAGGTGTCCAAGTCTTTTGCGGACAAGGTGCCCGATACTTATGTCCGCAAGCAGACTACGGTAAATGGAGAGCGCTATATCACGCAGGATCTCAAGGATCTGGAGCACACGATTCTCACGGCTTCCGACCGGGTGAAGGCGCTGGAATACGAACTGTTCAGCACGCTGCGCCAGGAGATTGCTGCGCAGGCCGCCCGGATACAGAAAACCGCCGCCGCCGTAGCGGAGCTGGATGCGCTCTGCTCCCTGGCGGAAGTCGCCGTCCGGAATCACTACTGCCGTCCCGACGTGGACGAGTCCGGCGTCATCGACATCCGGGACGGGCGGCATCCCGTGGTGGAAAAAATGCTGAAAGACACGCTGTTCGTTCCGAACGACACGTTTATGGGGGAAAAAGAAAAGCGCGTGGCGATTATCACCGGCCCCAACATGGCGGGCAAATCCACCTATATGCGGCAGGTGGCGCTGATTGTGCTGATGGCGCAGATCGGCTCCTTCGTACCGGCGTCCTGCGCCCACATCGGCGTGGTGGATCGGATTTTTACCCGCATCGGCGCCTCGGATGATCTCTCGGCCGGACAATCCACGTTTATGGTGGAAATGACGGAGGTTTCGGAGATTTTGCACCATGCCACCCGCAACAGCCTGCTGATTCTGGATGAAATCGGGCGGGGCACCTCCACCTTTGACGGCATGAGCATTGCCCGGGCGGTATTGGAATACTGCGCGGACAGAAGGACGCTGGGGGCAAAAACCCTGTTTGCCACCCACTATCACGAGCTGACGGAGCTGGAGAACACGCTGCCCGGTGCCGCCAACTACAATATCGCCGTAAAGACCCGGGGAGAGGACATTATTTTTTTACGGAAGATTCTGCCCGGCGGCGCGGATCGCAGCTACGGTATTGAGGTGGCGAAACTGGCGGGGCTGCCCCGGAGGGTGCTGACCCGCGCCCGGGAAATCCTGCGGGAGCTGGAAGAAGAGAACGACGTACAGTATGTGGAGCCGCGCAAAGAGGAAAAGCAGGTCTCCCTTGCCGCCATGGGCGAGGGGGAAGTGCTGGATGCCCTGCGCCGCTGCCAGCCGGATACCATGACGCCCATGGAGGCGATGCAGTTTTTGTATCGGCTGAAGCAGAAGCTGCCGGAGTAGCGGCGGCGCTGAAAAAGGGCGGATTTCACGCGGGAGGGAGTTTCCAATATGGCAAAGCACAGGGCGGAAGCCTACATGAGCGTGGGCGAGCAGGCCGCCGGCGTTACGTTTTTTCTGATTTATCTCTTTGTCCTGCCGTTTGCCGCCGGCCCAATTTTTCGGTTTGCCGCGCAGCTTACCGGGAAAACGCTGTCCGCGGCTATGCGGGATATGATTTACTACTACGTGATCTTTGCCGCCACCATCGTGATTTTCCACGGATATCTGGCGCGGACGACCCGCGCGCTGGGCGAAAATTTTACCGGGGCGCTGAAGACGCTGCTGATAGGGCTGGTGGCGCTTTACGGATTGAACGAATTGATCTACCGTCTGACCCATGCGCTGGTGAATAACCGCACGAATCTGAACAACGTGTCCATTTCCGCGCAGATTCACACCGCTCCCCGGCTGACGGCACTGATCGTGATCTTTCTGGCGCCGTTTGTGGAGGAGGTCTTATTCCGGGGATTGGTTTTCGGAAATTTGAGGAGCCGCAGCCGGGTGCTGGCATATGCGGCCTCCTGCCTGCTGTTTGCGCTGCTGCATGTCTGGCAGTTTGCGGTGGTGAGGCGGGACATGACCTATTTTTGGCTGATGGTACAATATCTGGTGCCGGGGCTGGTGCTGGCGTGGGCGTATGATTGCACCGGAACGCTCTGGACCTCTGTCGGGCTTCACGCGCTGGTGAACGCACTGAGCGTCTGGAGCCTGTGGAAATAGCGAGACGGTCGGAAAGGAGAGATGGAATGCCTCACATTCAGCAGTTGGAATCCCATGTGGCGAATTTGATTGCCGCCGGCGAGGTTGTGGAGCGGCCGGCCAGTGTGGTGAAGGAGCTGGTGGAAAACGCCATCGATGCGGGGGCTACCGCCGTGGCCGTGGAGATCCGCGGCGGCGGCATGAGCCTGATCCGCGTGACGGACGACGGCTGCGGCATCGCGGCGGAGGAGCTGCCCACGGCGTTTTTGCGCCATGCCACCTCCAAGCTGCACTCGGAGAGCGATTTGAGCAAAATCGGCACGCTGGGGTTCCGCGGTGAGGCGCTGGCGGCAATCTCCGCCGTCTCCCGGGTGGATATTCTCACCCGCCGGCGGGGAGAGGCTTCCGGTGCGTCCCTCCATTTGGAAGGCGGCGTACCCGGCGAGGTGCTGCCTGCCGGAACACCGGAGGGAACCGTCATCTGCGTGCGGGATTTGTTTTACAACACCCCAGCGCGGCTGAAATTTGTGAAGAAGGACAGCGCGGAGACGGCGGCGGTGAACGGGTTGATGCAGCACCTGTCGCTGTCGCATCCCGCCGTGTCTTTTAAATTGCTCAAGGACGGCACGGAGGCGCTGCATACGCCCGGCGACGGAAAGCTGGAATCCGCCGTCTATGCGGCGCTGGGACGGGAATTTGCCCGGTCGCTGCTGGCGGTGGACGGCTGCGGCGGGGAAACCGGCGTGCGGGGCTTTGTGACGAGGCCGCTGTTTGGCCGCGGCTCCCGGGGCATGCAAACTTTTTTCGTCAACGGGCGGTTTATCAAATCCCAGCTGCTGACGGCGGCGCTGGAGGAGGGCTACCGCAACCAGATCATGAAAGGACGGTTTCCCGGCTGCGTGCTGGAAATCACGCTGCCGGTGACGGCGGTGGACGTAAATGTGCATCCGGCGAAAACCGTGGTGAAATTTGCCCGGGAACACGATGTGTTCGACGCGGTATACCACACGGTGCTGGATGCGCTGGATGCGGACGGCGGACCGGCGCCGGGAGGCGTCAAGCCCCGGCGGGAATTCTACCAGTCTATGGACGCGGCGGCTTTCCGGGCGCGGGCGGAAAAAACAGCTTCCGGGGAACCTGCCAGGCGGGAAAGTCCGCAGAAGCGGGAACCTGCGTGGAACACGGAGCGGCGCGGCGCCGTGCGGGTAGCGGACAGCGGCGGGCGGACGCCTTTTTACCGCACCGGCAGGGACGGCGCTCTGCGGGAGAACCGGACGGAGGGAGAGGCGGCTCCGGCTTACGAGGCAAAGCCGGTGTTCCGGCCGGAGGCCCGCGGAATCGCGCGGCCGCAGGACCCGGAGCGGGAGCGGCCTGTCCCGGCCATCCCCGCCATGAAGCAGGAGGAGCTGGAACTGCCCCGGCAGGGGGCCATCCTTCCGCCAAGGGAGGCTCCGTGGCGGATTGCGGGCGAAATTCTGCGGACTTACATCATTTGCGAGACGGAGGACGGGACGGTTTATCTCATTGATAAGCACGCCGCCCACGAGCGGGTGAACTTTGACCGGCTGAAGGGGGCGCCGGTGCCGCCGGAGAGCCAGCGGCTGCTGCGTCCCATCGCGGCGGAACTCTCCCACGAGGACGCCGCGCTGCTGCTGGAGAATCTTCCGCTGTTGGCGCAGTTCGGGTTTGAATGCGAGGCGTTCGGCGGCGATACCGTCCTGGTGCGGGCGGTTCCCGCGGATATCCGGGCGGAGGATACGGCGGCGACGCTGGAGGAATTTGCGGACGATCTCCGCGCCCGGCGGAACCCGGATGAGAGGCGGGAGGCGCTGCTGCGCACCATGGCCTGCAAGGCGGCCATCAAGGCCGGAATGAACACCGATCCCCGGGAGCTTCGGGTTCTGGTGGACAAGGTGCAGTCGGGGGAGATCAAATATTGCCCCCACGGCCGGCCGGTTGCCGTAAAAGTCACCAAATATGAACTGGAAAAGAAATTCGGCAGGGCGTAATCCAGGGGGGACTTCATTTTTATTTGCCAGGGCTTGTTTGCAAATTAAAAAACGGCGGATTTCCGAAACAGAATCGTGCCTGACGGGGAAAAGCGCGGGGATACACTCCGCATTCCAAGCGGTTTTAACGCGGCCGGGCGCAATTTCAGCCGGAAAAGCCATGCCTCCTGATTTTACAAACAGGCCCAAGCTCAGGCGCATACAGCGCGGAAAGAGGAGACACATGGGAATACGGGGGACGAAACTTTACAGCGTGGTACTGCCGATTTGGCTGCTGTGGCTTTTGCCGCAGTCGCTGGCCGTGGTGGTTCCGGTGATTTTTCTGCTGGATTTTCTGGTGCTGTTTTTTGAGATGAAGCACCTTGGCATCGGCGGGCGGAGAGAAAAACTGCGGACGATGCTTTGGAAAACCTGGCTCCTGGGATTGCTGGGAGATCTGGCGGGCGCGGCATTGCTGTTTCTGGGGACGGAGGTTCCCACGAATCTGAAAACCGGTTTCGGAAAATGGTGGTATCATTATCTGACGGAGCCGATTTCAGCCAATCCCTTCCGCAGCGTGTTTTCTCTTCTCTGGGCGGCTGCCGCCGTGCTGCTGGCCGGCATGGCCATCTACGTGTTTAATTGGAAGATCGCCTTTGCGAAGCTGAACATTCAGGAGGAGAAGAAGCGGCAGCTGGCGGCTTCCCTGGCGCTGTTTACCGCGCCGTATCTCTTCCTCCTGCCCAGCAGTCTGCTGTACCGCTGAGCAGGTGTCAAAGCCGTGACGGGGGGTTCAAATGGCACCGAAAGTCGTATGCGTGGTAGGGCCTACTGCCACGGGAAAAACAAAACTGGGCGTCCTGCTGGCAAAAGAATTTCACGGGGAGGTCGTCTCCGTGGACTCCATGCAGATTTACCGGGGCATGACCATCGGCACGGCCGCGCCGACGCCCGAAGAGACGGAGGGAGTGCCCCATCACATGATTGCCGTGGCGGATCCGGCCGAACAGTGGAGCGCTGCCCGCTACGCGGCGGAGGCCACGCCGGTGGTGGATGACATTCTCCGGCGGGGAAAGCTGCCCTTTCTCGTGGGCGGAACCGGCCTTTGGCTGGACGCGCTGGTGAGGGGCCACGGCTTTGCCCCCGGCCGCACCGGCGGCAAAGTGCGGGAGGAGCTGATGCGGGAGTTTGACAGCGGTGGGATTGGGCCGCTGCTCAGAGAGCTTGGCCGGGTGGATCCCGTATCGGCGGAAAAACTGCACCCGGCGGACACCAAGCGAATTCTCCGGGCGCTGGAGGTTTACCGGGAAACCGGAAAAACCATTTCCTCCCACGATGAGGAGACGAGAAAGTTGCCGCCCCGGTATGATGCCGTCTATATCGGCCTTCGGTTTCGGGATCGGGAGGAGATGCGCCGCCGAATTGACCTGCGGGTGGACAGAATGGTGGAACAGGGGCTTTTGGAGGAGGTGCGCACCTTGCTGCGAAGCGGCCTTCCCCGCGGCAGCACATCGCTGCAGGCCATTGGCTATAAAGAATTTCTCGGCGTCCTGGAGGGAAACTGCACGGAACGGGACGCCGTTGCGGAGGTGAAGCTCCGCTCCCGGCAGTATGCCAAACGCCAGCTGACCTGGCTGCGGCATATCCCCGGCATTCACTGGATTGATTGGGGGGAAACCCGCGATTTTGGGCGGGCTTTCCAAATTTCGACAGAAATCCTGTCTGCGGAAGGCTTAGGATAAGCAAGAGCGGACGGCAAGGGGACAAGTCCGCTTTAGAAAAAAAGAAGGAGCGGATTTAAAATGCAAACCAAAGCAAATTTACAGGATATTTTTCTGACGAAAGCGCGGCGGGAGCGGATTCCGGTTACGCTGTTTCTGATGAACGGCTTTCAGCTCCGGGGCATCCTCACGGGGTTTGACACCTTTGTAGTGGTTCTGGATACGGACGGCAGGCAGCAGGTGATTTTTAAGCACGCGATTTCCACCATTGCGCCGGCGCGGGCCGTGGATTTGGCCGAGGAAGAGTAACGGGAAATGTCCTGCCTGCGGAAAGGGGAACTCCATGGAACATCAGTCTGCGGGAACAAAGGCGCTGACTGCGGTGATCTGCGCGGCCGTGCTGGCCTATTTCGGCATCCAGACTTACCGATACTGCGCCGACCCGCTGGCCACTACGGTTGCCTATACATATGAGATGGAGGAGACCTCCCCGGCAAACGGCTATGTCGTCCGTGACGAGCAGGTGCTTTCCGGCGGAACGGACGGGCTGATGAAGCTGTCCCGCAGCGAGGGCGAAAAAGTCTCCAAAGGCGGTCAGATCGCGGTGATTTACAGGGACAAAGCCTCTCTCAGCCGGCAGGATCAGATTGACAGGCTGGAGACGCGGATTGATCAGCTCCGCTATGCGGCCACGGCTTCCGCGGACAGCGCCGCTACCCTGAAACTGGACAATCAGATTGAACAGAATATTTATGCGGTGCAAAAGGCGGTGACCGCCGACTGCCTGGATTCCGCCGATGAGTCGGTGGAGCGGCTCCGCGCGCTGGTTTTGAAACGTGACTACTCCTATTCCGGCGGAAAGGCGGCGTTGAAGATCAGGGAGCTGCAGACAGATCTGGCCGCGCTGCGATCCAAGGCGGCGTCCTCGACCCGAGTGGTCACGGCGCCGGTTTCCGGCACATATTCCGCCGTGGTGGACGGCTATGAAAAGACGCTGACGCCGGCGATGCTGGAGGCGCTGACGCCGGCGTCTCTCAGCGGCGTCAAACGGGACGCTTCCGTCTCGTCTCCGCTGGGGAAGCTGATTTTGGGCGATACCTGGTATTATGCGGCGACGATGAACAGTGCGGACGCAAGGGATCTTTCGCCGGGCAGTCATGTGACGCTGCGCTTTTCCAAGGGAACCGACCGGGATTTTACGGCGGTGGTGCAGTCCGTAAGCGGCAAGGAAAACGATCGCGTTGCGGTGGTATTCGCGAGCCGGCAGTATCTTTCCAAGGTGACGCTGCTGCGCCAGCAGAGCGCGGATGTGATTTGCAGATCCGTTTCGGGCATTCGCGTGCCGGCGGACGCCATTCGTGTGAACAAAAAGGACGTCAGCGGCCTTTACTGCGTGGTGGGCGTTACGGCACGCTTTAAGCCGGTTAAGGTTCTATATTCCAGCGGAGACTTCTCCCTGGTGCAGGCGGCTGCCCAGGGGACGCGGGATCAGCTGCGGAACGGCGATCAGGTGATTATTACCGCAAAAAATCTGTATGACGGAAAAATCGTCCGGTGAGGACGGCATTTTCGATCGAGAAAGAAGGAGAGCTTCATGTCAATCGCTGAAAACATCAAGTCTGTACGGGAGCAGATTGCCGAGGCGGCAAAGTCCGCCGGACGGCGGCCGGAAGAGATCACGCTTCTGGGCGCCAGCAAAATGAATGACGCCGCCGCCTGCCGGGAGGCGATCGCCGCCGGAATTGACGTTCTGGGAGAAAACCGCGTGCAGGAGATGCAGCAAAAACTGAAAGAAAACGCCTACGACGGCGCGCCGCTGCATTTTATCGGTCATTTGCAGCGCAACAAGGTCAAGCAGGTAGTGGGGTACGTGAGCCTGATTCAGTCAGTGGGCTCCCTGGAGCTGCTGGATGAGATTGAGAAGGTCGCGGCGAACAAAAATCTGGTGCAGGATATTCTGCTGGAGATTAATATCGGGAAAGAGGAAGCCAAGAGCGGATTTTTGCCCGAGGCCGCAGAGGGGGCTGCGGAAGAAGCGCTGAAGCGTCCCCACGTCCGCGTGCGGGGGCTGATGACGATTCCGCCGGCGGAGACGGCACCCGGCGGGAATCTGCGTTATTTTGAGGCGGTGCGGTCAATATTTGTTGACATCAATTCAAAACTGTTTCATAATAAACTTGAATATCTATCCATGGGCATGAGCGGCGATTTTCAGGAGGCCATCCGCGCCGGAGCAACTATGGTTCGCGTCGGAACCGCGATTTTCGGCGCGAGAAAGTATCAGACAGAGACAAAATAAGGGCGCTGCCCGGTGGGAGGCTTTGCCATGAGCATTTTAGACGAACTGAAAAAGTGGACGCATCCCTATGAGGATGAGGACGAGGATTATGACGACGACGATCTGGAGGAAACCCCGCGGGGCAGGGAGGCCCCGGCGGAGGATCGCCGTTTGAGAGCCGAGGACCGGCGTAACAAAGTGGTCAACATTCATGCCACCACACAGCTGAAGGTGGTGCTTGTAAAACCGGAGCGATTTGAAAACGCCTCCGAAATTGCGGATCATCTCAAGGAAAAGCGCACGGTGGTTATCAATCTGGAATCGACCAATAAGGACATTGCCCGACGCCTGGTGGACTTTCTCTCCGGCGTGGCCTATGCCGGGGAGGGGAAGATTAAGAAGGTCGCTGCGCATACCTATATCATCACGCCCTATCATGTGGAGATTGAGGGCGATCTGATCGATGAGCTGGAGAACAACGGCCTCTATTTCTAAAGAACGGGGGAATAGAAAATGCTGACACCGCAGGAGGTTTCCAGCCATGCATTCCCGAAGGCCATGATGGGCGGCTATCATATGGGTTCGGTGGATGAATTTCTGGACGAGCTGACGGATGATTACACGGCGCTTTACAAGGAAAATACGGCGCTGAAAGCCAAGATGAAAGTGCTTGTGGAGAAGGTGGAGGATTACCGCGCCACCGAGGATTCCATGCGCGCCACCCTGCTGACGGCGCAGAAAATGGCGGATTCCATTGTAAAAGAAGCGGAGCAGAAACGGGATGAAATGCTGGCCCGCACAGAGGCGGAAGCCCGCATGAAGGTTGACCAGTTGCAGAACGAGGCGGTGGCCGCGCAAGACCGGCTGAAAACCGGACAGAGGGAGCTTCGCAGCTTCATCGCCGCCACCCGTGCGGTTTGTGCCAAGGAGATGGAATTTCTGGCGCAGCTTCCGGAATTGCCGGCGGAGGAAACCCGGCAGGCGGACGCGGCGGATTCGCACGGCAAGGTGACGGAAATTGAGCAGACCGTGATGGCGTCTTTTGACGGGAAAACGGAAGAAGCCGTACAGCCGGAAGCCAAGCCGGAGCCGGAACCGAAGACCAAGCCGGAGCCAAAGCCGGAAGCCAAGCCGGAGCCGGAACCGGCGGAAGAGGTTCGGAAACCAGAATATTCCGAGGAGAATCCGTTCGCTCAGAATCCGCGTGACGATGATCCGACCCGCCGGATTGATCTCGGCGAATTGCGCTTCGGCCGCAATTATGCGGAGGGCAGGAATATGAGCCGCTGAGACTCCCGCGGGAAAATATACAGAAAACGGTGAAAGCGGCTCTGCTTGAGCCGCTCTTTCTGTAAATCAGTCGATTGGAGAGCGTTTTCCATGGGAAATCAACCGATTGTGGCTTTTTTATATGATTTTGACAAAACCCTCTGTACCACGGATATGCAGGATTACGCTTTTATACCAAGTCTTGGTATGACACCCCGGGAATTCTGGAAAGAGGCAAACGGTTTTGGACGGGAGAATCATGCCGACGGGATTTTGGCGTATATGTACACCATGATCCGGGAGGCGGAGAAAAGAAGCCGCCCGTTTACCAGGGAGGATTTGGTGGAAAAGGGGCGGAAGATTGTCCTGTTCCCCGGTGTGGCGGACTGGTTTCGGCGGATCAACGCTTTCGGCGCGTCTCAGGGCGTTTCGGTGGAGCATTATGTAATCTCCTCCGGCCTGCGGGAAATTATTGAGGGCTCCGCCATCAGCGGGGAATTCCGGGAAATCTACGCCAGCGAGTTTTATTATGATGAGACCGGAAAACCGGCGTGGCCGAAGCTGGCCGTCAATTTTACGGCAAAGACCCAGTTTGTCTACCGGATTAACAAGGGCGTTCTGGACGTTTCCAACGATCGGGATCTGAACGCCTCCATGCCGGATGATTCCAAACGGGTTCCGTTTACCAACATGATCTATATTGGGGACGGACTTTCGGATGTTCCCTGCATGAAGATGATGCGCGCCTACGGCGGGCAGGCAATTGCCGTCTATTCGGGATCCAACCGCCCCGGCGTGGAGGATTTGCTGGCGAAGGGGCGCGTGGACTATATTTTTCCGGCTGATTACAGCGAGGGAACCTCCTTGGAAAAGACCGCGAAGAACATTGTCCGCCGTATGGCAATTTCCGATTGGCTGGCGGAGGAAAACGCACAGCAGCTTCGGCAGGTTGGAAATTCCGAACTATTGGGACAGAGAAGCCTTTTTAAAGGCTGAAAATTTGCAGCTTCAGAAAAAGGCCGTTGCAGGACGGCCTTTTTCTGCGTTCTGCGGCGTGAAAAATACGGGAATTGCTCTTTACCTCGGGTGGGGAATCTGCTACACTATACGGTGCGTATTTATCATGGTGTGGGAGTTTGGAGGCAACAGAATGGCAGTAAGCGAATTTTCACGAACCCTTTCCCTTCTGCGGAAGGAACGGGGCGTCTCTCAGCGAACGGCTGCGGCGGATTTGGGAATTTCCCAGGCGCTGCTGTCCCATTATGAAAACGGCGTCCGGGAACCCGGGCTCCAGTTTGTGGTGCGGGCATGCGATTATTACCACGTCTCGGCCGATTTTATCCTCGGGCGCACGCTGGCGCGGGACGGCGCCATGCTTTCCGGCAGGGATGTGCTGAACGCGGAGGAGCAGGGGAATGTGTTGCGGGGCAGTATTATGGCGACGCTGCAGGCAAAGCTGCTCTCCGGCGCGCAGGGCGTGCTGTTTGAGATGCTGGGAACGCTGAACGACAAAGCGGCGGTGAACGAGGCGGCCGCTTATCTCGGTACGGCGGTCTATCAGCTTTACCGCCGGCTGTACCGCACGGCGGAGGGGAACGAATCCTATTTTTCCGTCAATTCTGAAACCTATAATCTGGATGCGGCGGAGGCGGATATGAAACTGTCCGAAACCCGCTACGCGCAGGCGCTTTTAGCGCTGAAAGAGCGCAGGGCACAGTTCCCGGACGTGTCCGACGCCGCGGTGGCGAAGGATTATCCGGGCCGCAGCCAGAGCATGACGCAGGTGCTGCACGGCGCGGACGCCCGGATTTCGGGACTGATGAAATAGAGCGCCCACGTTTTTGCGGCGGGCGGGTTGCCGCGCCGTGCGACGCGCCCCGCTCTGCGGCGGGGCGCGTGGATTTGCCAAGGAGGTAATTTAAGATGACCGATCAAGCTCATATCCGCAACTTTTCCATCATCGCCCATATTGATCACGGGAAATCCACGCTGGCGGATCGGATGCTGGAAAAGTGCAACGCCGTATCCCAGCGGGAAATGGAGAGCCAGCTGCTGGACAACATGGATTTGGAACGCGAGCGGGGCATCACCATCAAAGCCCGGGCGGTGAAACTGAATTATCGCGCGCAGAACGGGGAGGACTATGAACTGAATCTCATTGACACCCCGGGCCATGTGGATTTTAATTACGAGGTTTCCCGCTCCCTGGCCGCCTGCGAAGGAGCGGTGCTGGTGGTGGACGCTACCCAGGGCGTGGAGGCGCAGACGCTGGCCAACACCTATCTTGCCATGGAGCATGATCTGGAAATTCTGCCGGTCATCAATAAAATCGACCTGCCCGCCGCCGACCCGCAGAAGGCGAAACAGGAGATCGAGGACATCATCGGCCTGCCCGCCATGGACGCGCCGGAGATCTCCGCAAAATTGGGCATCAACATTGAGGCGGTGCTGGAGGAGATTGTAAAGAAAATCCCCGCGCCCAGGGGCGATAATCAAAAGCCGCTGCAGGCGCTGATTTTTGACAGTCAGTACGACAGCTACCGCGGCGTCATTGTCTACCTGCGCCTGATGGAGGGTGTGCTGAAAGTGGGGCAGACCGTCCGCCTGATGGCCACCGGCGCGGAATATGAGGTGGTGGAGTGCGGCCATCTGCTGCCGCTGGGCATGGAGCCCTGCCAGATGCTGGAAGCCGGCGAGGTGGGGTACTTTACCGCGTCTATTAAAACGGTCGGCAATACACGGGTGGGTGACACGGTCACCGATGCGGCGCATCCCGCCGCCGAAGCACTGCCCGGCTACCGCCCGGTACAGCCCATGGTATTCTGCGGGATTTACACGCAGGACGGCTCCAAGTACCCCGATCTCCGGGACGCGCTGGAAAAACTGCGGCTCAATGACGCCGCGCTGTCCTTTGAGCCGGAGTCCTCCGCTGCGCTGGGCTTCGGCTTCCGCTGCGGCTTTCTGGGAATGCTGCACATGGAGGTGGTGCAGGAGCGGCTGGAGCGGGAATTCGATCTGGATCTGGTCACGACGCTGCCCTCCGTCATTTACCACGTTTTCAAGACCGACGGCACCATGGTTTCCGTGGACAACCCCCACAACTATCCCAACCCCGCATCCGTCGAACACGCGGAGGAGCCGTTTGTCAAGGTTTCCATTATTACGCCCAACGAGTTTGTGGGCAACATCATGCCCATGTGCCAGAACCGCCGGGGGGAGTATCAGGATATGCAGTATCTGGATTCCAATCTTGTGGAGCTGCACTATCAGATGCCGCTGAACGAAATTGTCTATGACTTTTTTGATACGCTGAAAGCCAACACCAAGGGCTATGCCTCGCTGGACTATGAGATGTCCGATTACCGCCCCAGCGAGCTTGTGAAGGTGGATCTGCTGCTCAACGGCGATCAGGTGGACGCGCTGAGCTTTATCGCCCACAAGGACAAGGCGTATCCCCGGGCCAGAAGACTGTGTGAAAAACTGAAGGACAACATTCCCCGCCAGCTGTTCGAGGTGCCGATTCAGGCGGCCATCGGCGGCCGGATCATTGCCCGGGAAACCATCAAGGCCATGCGCAAGGACGTGCTGGCCAAGTGCTACGGCGGCGACGTAACACGGAAGAAGAAACTGCTGGAAAAGCAGAAAGAGGGCAAGAAGAAGATGCGCGCTCTGGGCTCGGGCAAGAAGAAGATGCGCGCTCTGGGCTCTGTCCAAGTCCCCACGGAGGCGTTTCTTGCGGTGCTGAAACTGGATGACGACGACTGAGCGCGGTTGTGCCGGCTGAAAAAGGGCGTGCGGGAGAGACTTCTTCCGCACGCCTTTTCTGCGGACGGATTGCAGCTGACACTGCGGCATTAACTGCCGCATAGTCTGTAAAAAGCGCAAATGCAATTTGACAAATTAAACAAATAAGAATACCATATATTAACTAATGCTATTTATTTTGCTGAAAAGCATTGACAAATATGTGGGGGGGGTAGTAAACTTATAGCTATCATAAAAAAGGAGGTTTTTACATGTTTAAATCCAAAAAGATGATTGCGATGCTGCTGGCGATGACTTTTATGGTTGCCTGTGCGGGACCTACTTTGCAGATGGCTCGCGCGTATGACGGCGGCGGCGTGACGGTTCAGGGCGCCGGACCCACCGAACCCGGTACGGAGAGTATTATTGCCCATGATACGGTTACGAGATATGGTGTCAAACAAGTTACGACTTTAGGTGTTGCTGTAAAGGTCACGGAAGGGCTTTTAGTGGCAAGTGGTGTTGCAAAATGTCCGGATAGCGTGTTGCAGTCTGTTTCCAAAACATTAGGTACTTTTTTGCTTGATCGTGTGCTTCCTACCAGCCGTACGGTCAATATCATATTTGACAGATATATTCTCCGGGGCGCGGACGGCAAGAAATATTACCAGATTTATGCGAGCTATTATAAATTAGATGGAACCCTTATTAATTCCGTGTTGGCACAGCAAGGTTTGGAAAAGTAATGAGTCAGAAAAATAAAAAACAATGGAATCTCATTGGACTCTTTTTGGCTACGATATTGGCGTCGGCATTGGCAGTTATGAATTTTTACCAAAGGGATGTTTGGGACGGTATCCTTTTCGCAGTGCTTGCAGTCAAGGGACTCGCCTCCCTGCCTGCCCTGATGCGGGAGTGTAAAGCAGGCCACGATGGCGTGGATGCACAGAATGAGATGGAAAGCACGGGGAATTTTGCCGGGAATGTTCTATTTGCGTTCGGTATGTTTTTCTTAGCCGTGTTTTGCGTGAGCGCACCGGACTTACGTCGAAAATCGCTTGTAACGTGTATTTTCGCGCTTTTAATTGCCGTATATTTACTGGCACAGCTTCCCGTCCACTTCCGGAGATACAAACAATACCGGGAATACAAAAAGTACTGCGATTGATGCACCCCATATCGTCCGGCCTGTCAGAACGGATACAAAATTAATTCCGTGTTGGCACAGCAAGGTTTGGATAACTGAGCGGCGCATCGGTTCTGAATGACCGAATTGGAGAGGTGCATGGATGTGGGCCAGAAGCAAAAGGATTTTTGGGGAATTGCTGGTGTTGTTTTTGCAGAAATTTTTATTTTAGCATACGCTGTTTTTGAATTTATGCAGAAGGATTATTTTAGCGCATTCTTCTTTTGCGGGATTATGCTTTTTCTTCAGGGACGGAGACTTCCCCAAATGGTAAAGCGATACCGGACAGAAAACGCAGACGCGCAGATGCGGGAAGCTCCCGTAGTGTCTCTATCCTATGTGATTGTTCATATTTTTTTTGTTGTATTTTATGCTGCTTGCGCAATAAAGATTAAAAATTCGATTTGGATGCGGAGTGTTTGTATTTTAATGGATGTCTGGATGGTGATTGAAATTCCAAAGCTGCTCCGGGGCTACAAACGGTATCGCTATTATCAGGAATTTGGTAAATGAGATTTGCATGATCAGTACTTTACTTTCAGTCAAAGGGGTACGCGGGAGAAACTTCTCCCGCGTACCCCTTTGATACGGACAAATCGCATCCAACGCTGCGGCACCGGCTGCCGCAGTATAGCCTGCAAAAAGCGCAAATGCGATTTGACAAATTAAACAAATAAGAATACCATATATTAACTAATGCTATTTATTTTGCTGAAAAGCAT
>JBFLFX010000020.1:0-24260 GCA_041859815.1 Dysosmobacter sp.
GCCGCCGCGGCAAAATGGCGGTACATTCCCTCTTCATTGGTCTTGTTGTAAAACGGAGCGATCAGCAGCAGGGCATCCGCGCCCATCTCCTGATAGTGCAGGCTGTTTTTTACCATGGTGGCCGTGCAGTTGGATCCGCTGCCCACAATCACCGGCACTCGGCCGGCTACCGTGCGGACGGTGTGTTCCACCACGGCGGCGTTTTCCTCCGGCGTCATGGTGGCGGACTCCCCGGTGGTTCCAAGCGTCAGAATCGCATCCGTATGTCCTGCAATCTGCCGTTCCAGCAGTTGGGTCAGGGCCTCAAAATTGACGCTGCCGTCCTCATGGAACGGCGTAATCATCGCAACAATAGAACCCTGAATATGTTCAAACTTCATAATCGCACGCTTCCCTTTCGCAAATGCCCGACAGTCCCCTTCTCCGGACAACAGCGAAGCCGGCGGGGACACGCCCCGCCGACCGCATCCTCATGCGCCGAGGCGCAGAATTTTTTTCAAAACTCCGCATGCAAAGTTGTCGCCGTCCCGCAGATTCGCTGCAATTCGACTTATTTTTCATATCATAGCATCTTTCTCTGTTTGATTCAAGCTCCAATTCACTGCCGGCACGTTGTGCTTTGTGTTACATTTTCATAAAATTTGAGCCCAGCCGATGGGAGAATGATATCCCGTATGGTATAATAAAAACAATAGAACCGTTCAAGGAGGCTTGTTATGGATTCCTCTGTTGCTTATCGCCGGGCACTGCACCGCATTCCGGAACTGGACAGCGATCTGCCGGAAACGGAAGCGTTTGTAAAAAGCGCCCTGGTGGGGCTTCCCTGCCGCCTGTTTCCCCCTGTCCGCGGCAGCGTCTGCGCTTATTTTGACGCCGGGAAGCGGGATACCGTCGCGTTTCGCGCCGATATGGACGCTCTGCCCCTCACAGAACAGAATCATCTTCCCTACGCCTCAACGCATCCGGGGCAAATGCACGCCTGCGGTCACGACGCGCATACCGCGCTGGCGCTGGTGCTGGCGGAATATGCCGCCTCTCATTTAAAGGAACTTCCCCGGAATGCGCTGTTTGTATTCCAGCCTGCGGAGGAGACCACCGGCGGCGCGAAACGGATCTGTGAAACCGGCATTCTGGAGAAATACCGCGTCCGCCGCGTGTTTGGCCTGCATCTCTGGCCCGGTCTGCCGGAAGGCTCCGTCTGGTCCCGGCCCGGCCCTCTGATGGCGCGATCCAGCGAGGTTACCGTCATCATCACGGGCAAAAGCGTGCATATTTCCAAATACCGGGAGGGGTTGGACGCACTGACCGCCGGGATGGAATACCTGAGCCGCGCCTATGCCATGATGGATCAGCTTCCCACGGAAAATCCGTCGCTGCTGCGCTTCGGAAAAATGGAATCCGGCGAAGTCCGCAACGCTATCAGCGGTCGCACGGAGCTTCAGGGCAGTCTGCGCACCTATTCTGAAAACACTTTCGGCTTCTGCCGCCGGCAATTACAAGACATCGGCAAGGCCGTTGCCGGTGAGACCGGCTGCAAAATCGACGTTCATTTAAGCGAGGGCTATCCCGCCGTGTGGAACCACGAGGCGCTGTACGCAGAGATTGCCGCAGAACTGGGCGGGGATATGGCGCAGCTTTTGCCGGAACCGGCACTGGCAGCAGAGGATTTCTCTTTCTACCAGCAGTATGTGCCCGGCGTGTTTTTTTTCCTTGGCGCAGGCGATGTTCCCGCGCTGCACTCCCCGGAATTCGCTTTCAATGACGAAGCCGTTCTTCCGCAGGGGCTGAAATTTCTGAAAAAACTCCTGCTGCTGAAATAGCCCGATAAAAGGCGCCGGCTTTTACTATATTCGTTCTCTTGTGGGCGGATGTCCCAGCTGTCTTTTAAAAGGACTGAAATTTCAAACTTATGCGGAAGGGGCGTTTTTTACGGAGTTGGTTTTCCCCTCGGCGGAATATCTTTCTTCCTACGCCGAAGCCGTACAGGAATACGCCCGGCACGGCGTCAGCACTTACGGTTTCACCGATCCGGCGGAATGCGATATCCTCGCCAAGTTTGCGCGTTACAGGGACGGCACGGATCTTCCCGCGGGCCGTGTGCCGCAAAATACCTACTGGCTGGTGGAAAACGGTGAATTCATTGGGGAGATTTCCATCCGGCATTCTCTCAACGACGCGCTGAAATTGTGCGGCGGCCATATCGGCTACGGCGTCCGACGTTCCCGGTGGGGACAGGGGTACGGCACCGTCATGCTGCGCCTTGCGCTGCAAAAAGCACAGGAAATCGGCCTGAAGCGGGTCTTAATCACCTGTAACGACGACAATCCCGGTTCTGCGCGAGTGATTGAGAAAAACGGCGGTATTTTGCAGGACAAGGTTTTGGCGGAATCGGACGGAATCCGTCAGCTCTGCCGAAGATACTGGATCCGGTTATAAAAGGAGGAAGGGCGAAGCCGTATGCTTCGCTCTTCCTTCTTACAGCCACTTTTTCTTTTTAAACACAAACAGCAGCCAGACGACCAGCGCCACGGAGACTCCAATCATAACCGGATAGCCGTACGTCCACCTCAGTTCCGGCATTTTAAAATTCATTCCGTACCAGCCGACCAACAGCGTCAGCGGCAGAAAAATCGCCGTCACCACGGTAAAAACCTTCATCAGCTCGTTCTGCTGAATGTCAATCTGCGCCTGATACGCCTCCCGCATCTGCGTCACATATTCCCGCAGGTTCAGCACGTCTTCGGCATAGCGCTCCGCCCGGGCATCCAGAATCGTAAAGCGGCGGACGCTGTCTGCCGCCAGCAGGCAATTATCATTGGCGATCAGCTCATCGAAAATGGAGTCCAGCTGCTCATAGTATCGCTTCAAGCGCAGGAGCTCCTTTCGAAACGATACAATCTTTTTCAGATAATGCTTCTTTACCCCGACAAGCATCTCATCCTCTACGTCCGTAATCTCTGCTTCAAGGGCGTCCAGATGAGCGGTGTCGCCCTTGAGCAGCCGGACAAAAAAACGGTACAGCAGCTGCTGGTTTTCCAGCGGCGCGTCTTTGAGCTCCATGTCGGCAATCTCAGCGGCGCGTTCCCGTATCCGCTGGTTCTCGCAGAAGAAAAACAAATCCTCAGCATCCTGATAAATAATCATCTGCGGCGTGTCGACAGAGTCGCTTGAAATATCATACCAGTCAAACGCAATAATATTAAAGTGCTCAAAACTCTCAAAGGTCTCGATCTGCCCTTCTCTCAGGTAGTACAAAACCTTTTCGTCCAGGTTTTCCCTCACTTCCGCAAACTGAGATGCCAGCAGGACTTTCTGCATGCGTTTCCTCCACCTTTCTTATGCGTTTCCATTTTATCACAGATACCCTCGCTTTGTAAAACGGTGAAGCATAAAAAGGCCGGCCGTTTCGCAGGCCGCGGCGTCATGCAGCAGCACTTGGAAAATCCCGCTCATATTAGGAGTACATCCAATCACATAAAAGCGTCCTTTACGCCGTGGTGCCGCCGCAGCTGGAACCCGCCCCGGCAGTGCAGGCGTAGCAGTGATTGCCGAAGACAATCTCTCTCTGCCCCAGGCGCGTATTCTGCAGTTCCTGAATTTTCCCCGGCACATTGGCCTTCAGCCCCAGCGCCAGATTGAAATCGCAGTCATAGACCGTGCCGTCCCAGTCTACGGAAATCTGGCTGCGGCACATCATGTTCTCCACCGCACCGGGGTTAAACGCGGAAACCAACCGATCCATATACCCCTCCAGATTGCCGCTGCGCTCCAGAAAGTCTCCGAAACGTCCGATGGGGTTGTTCGTAATCGTATAAAGCCCGGTAAAGGCAACGCCGTATTGTGAGAGATTTTTGCGGTATTGCTCCGCCATCTGCTCCTGATCCGGCGGCAAAAACGCACCGCCCGGGTTATAAACGAGGTGCAGCGGCAGCTCCGGCGTTTTGCCGTAGCCCAGCGTATTGAGAGCCTTCAGCGCGGCAATGCAGGCGGTGAAAACACCGCTGCCCCGCTGGCGATCCGTGTCCTTTTCGGTAAAGTAGGGCAGAGAGCCCACCAAGTCCACCCGCTTTGCCGCGTAAAACGCGGGCAAAGCCGTATAGCCATCCTCTGTGAGAATCACAAGGTTCGTCCGTACCATGGTGTGGATGCCCCGTCCGGACGCCTCCGCCATAAGCCAGCGAAAATCCGGATTCATTTCCGGGGAACCGCCGGTGATGTCCAGCGTCTGAAAGCCGTTGTTTTCAAAAACGCGCAGGCACGCCTCCATGGTCTCCCGGTTCATTTTCTCCGTACGCTTCGGCCCGGCATTGATATGGCAGTGCTTGCAGGCAAGGTTGCATCTCTTCCCGAGATTCACCTGCATCACATCCATCTGCGGCCGGGTGGTACGGTACTCCCGGCACGCCGCCTGCCGGGCAAAGGGCGGCAGATTTTCCAGCCGCTTTAAATATATATTTTCTCCCATTTAAAACTCCAGTTTCTGAATGACGTTTTTTGCCTGCATCCCATGCGCCAGCGTGGCGCCGCCGCGAATGGCCGCCGCCACGTGGACGGCCTCGATCATCTGTTCCTGATTCACGCCCTGTTCCAGCAGCACCCGCGTATAGGAGTCGATACAGTACGGGCACTGGATCGCGTGCGCCACGGCAAAGGCAATCAGCGCCTTTTCCCGGGCAGTCAGCGCGCCGTCCTCAAACACCTTGGCGTAATACGCCGTAAACGCTTTCCACAGTTCCGGGGCATCCTCGCCCATGTTGCCGAACTGCGCCAGATCCGCAGGATTATAGTAAGTGTCCATGCACTTCACTTCTCTCTTTCCTTTTGATTTCTTTCGGCGTACATCTTTTTGAACAGCGCTGCCGCCGCAAAAACTGCAAAGATCAGCAGCAGCGCGGTAACCGCTGTTTTTACGCTTCCCGTGAGCATCCCGCCCACATAGGAATAGATCAGCGTGGCGGGCAGTTGTCCGATTCCGGTGGCGGCAGCAAACGCTGCCGGGGATATGGCGGTCAGCCCCGCCGCGTAACTGACAAAATCAAAGGAGACAAACGGCAGCAGGCGGCAAATCAGCACGGTATTTTTCCCGTATTTTTCAAAATAACCGTCCACGCTCTCCATCGCCGTTTTGGAAGTCAGCTTTTCCACCGCGGCCCTCCCGGCGATCCGTGCAATCAAAAAGCATACCATCGCCCCCGCCATGGCACTGGTCCAGGAGAGCAAAGCTCCCCTCCACCATCCCCACAGGGCAGCGTTGGCAAACGTCAGTAAAAATGCCGGAAGCGGCGCCGCAACAGACTGCAAAATCATCAGCAGGAAGGAAATCGCCGCCGCCCACACGCCAAACGATCGGAGATATGCCGCCAGCTTTTCCACGTCTGCCGCGGCAAACAGGGCAAACACCCGGCCGATTGTCCTGTGCGCCGACGGTATAAAAAAATACAGCGCGGCGCAGAATCCGGCGGTCAGCGCCAATGCCAGACGCGCGGCCCCTTTCTTTTTCATCTCAGCCTTCCGCCAGAATTTCATCCAGAATCGCAGCCACATCCGCCACCAGCTGCGGGCAGAACGTGCTCATCAGCCGGCGCTCCTGAATCCTCCGCCGTCCCTCCGGCGTGGAAAAATCGGCATTCAGCAGATCCCGGCACTGAAAGGCGGGATACTTCTCCCGGAATTTCTCACAGAACTCCGTATTCTTTTTCATGGAGAGGGTCTTCCGTTCCGCGCCGGCCTCCCCCGGCTCGCAATACCCGTATTTCAAGCCCAGTGTCAAATACGCGCCAATCACCGCGCCGCAGGTCTCGCCCCGCAGCATGCCGCCGCCAAAGCCGGAGGAAATCCGGCACGCCTCCTTCTCGTCCATGCCCAGCTGTCTCGCGCCATAGCGGAACACCGTCTGTCCGCAGTCGAATCCGTCCTGAAAAGAACGGAGAACTTCCTCTTTTGTCATGCTGCTTCCTCCGTCAGTCAAAATAACGGCGCCGAATATTCTCCAAAAACGCCGTGTCCAAATACTGATCCAGCTTCCGGGCGGTGGATTCGTTGCGCAGCGTCCTGCCCGGTTTCCGGTATTCCACCCAGGCCATGGCGCACCACGCAATGCCGCGCAGGCAGGTAACGGGGATGAACGCGCCCACCCGCTCCCGCAGCCCCGCCGTGTCATAGCGCCCGTCCACGGCGGTCAGATACCGGCGCAGGAAAGCCCGCTCCGTATCGCTGTCAAAAATCACATCGGACTTCCAGAATGTGGTGGTGGGCGCCAGAAAATGTCCCAAATCCTGCGCCGGATCTCCCAGAATTGGCTTCTCCCAGTCCACCAAGTAATTGGGGCCATCCGCGCCGTTTATGAGAAAATTGGTGGAATTCAATTCCGTATTGATGCACCGGCTCACCGGCGCGGCGATCTCCACCGCCCTCAATTCGCCTCTCTGCAGCAGATATTCGATTTTGCGGCACTTCTCCGCATTCGCTAAGGGCGAGGCGAAATAGTGCGCCGCCATCTCCCGGCACTCCCTCAGAATTGCCTGAAAAGGTGCGGCGGGATGCAGCAAAAACGCCGACTCCTCCGGAGCAGCCTCCGCACTGTGAATATCCGCCAGAATATCCGCCGCCAGCAGGGTCTCCGTCCGATAATCCAGCGGATGCCCCGGCAGGAAATCCATGACCAATACGCCGTAGTCCAAATACTTTCGGCTACCGTCCGCATAAAGCGCTTTCGGCGTCCTTCCGGTGGCGGAAAGCAACCGCAGCGCCCGGTACTCATAGCCGATCTGATTGGGCAGGTGCATCTGACTGCCACAGTTCACCCGCAACAGCAGCTTCCGCCCCGTGAGCGGATGCGTGAAAACATAGTTCGCATTATATTCGCCCTGCGCCAAAAAGGCGTACCTCTCCGTAACCCGCTCCGGCAGGCCCAGCGCCCGGCGGTAGACGGGTTCTTTCACATACTCCGCAAGTCCGGGAATCCGCTCCATGTCTCCTCCTATCGAATATCGCGGTATTGCGCCGCAATCTCCCTTATATCCGTTCCGCAGCGATAGCGCTTCCGCAGGCGCCGCATCTGCGCCATCACCCGCAGTTTGTGCAGAACGCCGCCCTGAAACCGCCGGGCGGACGTGACGATGGGATGCACCGTCATGCCCACCGGTTCTCCGGCAAGATTCAGGGAAAACTGATAGTCCTCCATCAGCGGAAGATCCGGAAATCCTCCGATTTTTTCAAACAGCTCCCGCCGGATAAAAATGCCCTGATCGCCGAACACCACGCCCTGTTTCCGCGCCCGACGGTTGGATTGCCGGGCACAAATGTCCATCAGCCAATCCGTCGGGGAAAATCTCACGCCGAAGCAGCCCCAACGGGTGTGCTCCAACACCGCCAGCAGTTCCTCCGCCGGATGCTCCGGCAGCACGCTGTCCGCGTGGAGAAAAAACAGCACGTCTCCCCCGGCGGCATTTGCACCGCGGTTCATCTGCGCCGCCCGCCCTCTGGGCGCGTGCAGCACCCGTTCGCCCGCCAGCAGCGCCTCCGTGCAATCGGTGCTGCCGCCGTCCACAAACAGAATTTCGCACTCCCGCAGCTTCTTTAGCTCACTCAGCAGCCGGGAAATTTTCTTCTCCTCGTTGTAGACGGGAATAATCACCGAGATCTTGGGATGGGCGTCCAGACAGCGCGCCGTCTCCGTTCCGGAAAACCGCGTATCCCTTTGCAGCCGATTCCGCAGCGCGCGTAAATCCTCCGGTGTGTCCATATCGTGCAGCGGATTCAATACCGCCGCAGAAAATCCCGCCGCGCACAGGGCGGCGGCGGTGTTTTCCAGCACGGAACCCGTGCCGTAGGTCTGATTTTGAAACATTGCGGGGAGCGGGCGTTTCATGGCGGCCAGACAATAGCCGCCATCCGCTGTCGGCAGGAGTGCCGCGTCGGCATCCTGAAGCGCCGCAAACGCCCGATCGATGTCTTCCGCCCGCAGTTCCGGAATGTCTGCACCCAGCAGGGCGCAGGCGCCGTAGCCGTCCGCAAGCACCTCCGTGACGGCGCGGAGCATTTTCCCGCCCAAATCCGCCCCAATCTGAGGGCGAAAAGGCAGCGCCTCTCCCAGGATCTCCCGCAGGCGGGGTTCTTCCTCTGCCGGGGTAAAATACACAAACACATCCCGTCCGGATCGGACGCACTGCGCCGCCTCATCCCGCAAAAACGCGGTATGCAGCGCCGCGCACTCCTCACCGGAGTAGCAGGGTGACAGCCGGGTCTTCGTCCGTCCCGGCACGGGCACCCGCGTAAAGAGAATCACCGCTTCCCCCATTGATTTTTCACCTGCCCCGGTACCATTGAAAGCGCGCCCGGTTCCAGACGGCGTGCTTCACATCCGCCCTTTCCGTGCTGCCCAAAATCTCATTCAACAAATGGCGGGGCTCCATGCCGCCCCTGGTAAACTGCCCGGCGCAGGACGCACAGTAGACGTACGGTGTCTCTCCGTTCAGTTCCCTGCGCACCGCTTCCAGCATGGCCTTCGCCGCCTCCGGCTCTTTCGCCGCCGCGCTGCCGCCCAGACCGCAGCACTGGGCGTTTTTCAAGCTGCCGGAATGCGTCGGCAGAAATCCCGCCATATCCCGCAGCCACATACCCTCCGCCCGGTCAGGACAGGGGCGGAAAATCTTCAGGCCGTCCCCGGAGACCGGCATGCCAATACCCAGCTCCGTCAGCTTCTCGTAGATGTTCACCACCCGCACGTCCAACTTGCCGCGCAGAAACTCATGGCAGTTGGGACAGACGGTGATAAGTTCCTCCACGCCGTTTTTCCGCAGGTTTTCCCGCAGCCGGCGGAGAATTTTATCCTCCTGTTCCGCAAGGCCCAGCTCCGCGATAGGCTTTCCGCAGCAGTCAAACGCCGTGCCAATTCCCCGCGCGCCCAGCAGTGCCATAAGCTTTCTGGTCGTCTCAGGGTAATAGGGCGGATAGCTGCACCCCGGAAACAGCACACTTTTGGCCCGGGCATTCTGCCAATTGCGGAACAGATACTCTGTCTTTTCCAACCGCATGATAAGATGGCCGGATACCCTACCGCCGTTTTGCCGCACATTTTCTCTCCGCGCCGCCTGCATCCACGCCGCGCCATCCACCCTTTGCGGGCAAATCCGGGTGCACTTTCCGCAGAGGAAGCAGCGATCCGCCAGACGGGAAAATTCTGCCGGATCGCGGAAGTCCAGCGCATGGCGGCGCAGGAACTCGCACTGGGCCGTGCAGAGCCCGCAGGAATTGCATGCGGTTTTGGGAAGCACCGCAGGCTTCTGTCTCACATAGCGGCGCTGAATCCATCTGCCCAGCAGCGTCACCGCCGCAGCCAGCACCGCCGCCGTCACAAAATAGGCCGCCCGGTGTCTGGAATCCATAATGCCTGCGCTGCCGACGGTGTAGGCGGCGGTGCCGGGCAGCATGAAAATACAGGAATAGAACAGATACCTGCCAAAGGAGATATCCGTAATTCCATAGGCAAAGTTCTGCAAATTATACGGAAACAGCGGCACAAGCCGCGTAATCATCAAAAGGAAGCCGGCGTTTTTCTCCGGTTCGTCAAAGAGCCATTTTTTCAGGTACCGGTTCTTCATCACCACGGGTTTCAGACTGTCCCGCAAAAAGAATCTCCCCACCAGAAACGCCAGTCCCGCGCCCACGGTAGTCGCCAGGGAACAGCTGATTGTCCCCAGCAGCGGGCCAAACGCCACGCCCGCCAGCACCGCAAAGGTGATACCCGGCAGGGCAAACACCACGCACCCCACAATTGTCATCGCGCAGTAAAGGAGAATTGCCTTCGCAAGATTCTGCCGTACCAGTGTCTTCAGCGCGGCAAAACCGCCGGAACCGCCCAGCAGCTTCGTCCAGCCGAAATGCCGTCCCAGAAGGAACAGCAAAACAATCAGTCCGGCAAAAATTGCGGGCCTGATAAATTTTTGGTATTTTTTAACCGTATCTGTCATTTGTTGAGAAATGCCCTCACTTTTTTCGCCGTCTTACAAAAAGCACTTTCAGAATCTGCAGCGCCCACGCCATCCCCGTCAGCGCCAGAAGATAGAGATAAATCGGCAGGTTCCGCGCTGAGGGAACGGTCAGCTCCAGCATCGGCAGAACCGTCAATAGTTCCAGCACGGCAAGTTCCCGAATGCATGCGCCGGAAGATTTTCTGCGGATGCCCAAAATCAGCAGAACCATCACAATTGCCACGGCGGCAATCCCCGCAGCCCGATATAGCGGGAGCTTCTCCGGGCGCAGAAAAGTGCGGAACGCCTCATACTTTTTGAACACCACATAATGATTGACACCCACGCTGAAGTGGCTCAGGTAATCCAGCATCCCCGCGCCAACGGCGCAGAGAATCTGCAAAATCGTCAGAAAAATCGTCATAAACCTTGTCCCTTTTTCAGTCAAAGCACCCGGGGCAAAAGATACCCCGGGTGCCCCGCTTTCTTACTTGCCTTTGATAGACGGCAGGCCCGCGGCCGCCCAGCCGCACCACCCATCCGCAAACATGGAGGTATTGGTCATCCCCATCACCCAGGTATCCCAAGTGGCCTCCGCGGCGCGATAACCGCCGCCGCAGTAGAAGGACAGGTGCTTGGACGTATCCACGCCGGCCTTCTTCCACATGGAGAGAATCTCATCCGCATCGCGCATAGTCGTGTCAATGTTGTCATAATAAAGCATGGAACTGGAATTTCCAACCCCTGCGTGTCCGTAGACCGCACCCGCAATGCGTCCGGCCTTGTCAAAATAGCTGTAGCCGGAGGTTTCACCGCGGTACTCCTCAATGGTGCGAACGTCTACCAGCTGGAAATTGCTGTCTTTCCGCTTTGCCTGCACCTCGGCAACCGTGTCAATCAGGTCGGGCTGTGCCGGTGTTGTGGTTCCGAAATTGCTGACGGCGACGGGCTTATTCTCTTTCGTCTCCGCCGCATAACCCGCGTCGGTCCAGCCGGAAGTGCCTCCGCTCATGACATATACGTTCTTCACACCCAGATACTTCAGAATGATGGCATACCGGCAGGCAAAGATGGGGGAACCCGTGCAAATGACGGTGCTTTCCGTGGTAATGCCCTCGGACTTCGCCAAATTAAACAGCACCGGATCCTTTTCCAGCAGGTAGTAATTCTTTTCCTGATCAAAACTGTCGCTGTCCACATGGAGCGCGGTGGGCACATGGCCTTTCAGATAGCCGGAATCCTTGCTTGTGCCCCAACTGATTTCCAGAACCTTCAAGTCCTTCACATCGCCGATCTCCGTGACTTTCTTGCCGTTGATCAGATCGTTGACCACCACAGGGGGAACATACAGTTTGTAGTTCGCATAGGAAACCAGCTTGTCCTTCCATTCGCCCAGTTTAAAGGTCTTGATATTCTTCACGCCCCGGCCGGAAAAATAGCTGGCAACCGCCTTGGCGTCCTTGCCGTTCTCATCGTAGACGATGACAGGGGTATTCTTGGTGATGCCCTTGTTCTTCATATACAGCTCCAGATGCTTTTCGCGGGTCATGGAGTCCAGATTCTTTTTATCGTTAAAAGTACAGGTCAGCCAGTTGGCCGAAAAATTCGTAGCACCGTCAATATGGCCGCCCATGGCGTTATTCTCCGTTGCCCAGCCGCTGTATGCGTCCTCGGAGCGGGCATCCACCACAACGGCAGACTGGTTTGCCAGCGCAGATTTCACGTCGGCTGCGGTGGCGGTTTTATATACCGCTTTGCCCGAAGAAGCGCTTGCCGCACTCTTGCTGTTTACGCCGGAACTGCCGCAGCCTGCCAGCAGACCGGCGGTCATGGCTAATGCCATAACCATGCTTAAAATTTTCTTGCTTTTCATAATGCCTCCAGTTTTTTTGCTTTCCGGTGGAAAATGTTTCCACATGTGAAAATAGTCTTTTCGATTTTGCACCTTCTAATTATAAAAAGAAGTCGTTCTTATGGATCATTGAATGCCGTTCTCCGGATTTATGATTTTAACCATCCAACATTTTTTAACTGTAAGACGGCCAATGGACCATTTTCTCCCTGCGAAACGGAATTTTTATACCTACCAAACATAAGAAATGCTAGCAGGCATGCCTGTTGTTGTCAAATCTATTGTTTCAATCATTTTGATATTTAATCTATTTATTAAATAATATAAAGATTTCGCTTTCCTTCATGATTGGAAGAAGATGACATTCATTTCTAGGTCCTGTTTGAAAAATCGAAGTGTTTGGATGATCTGACGAATTTTGCGTCGGACAAGGCAAAGTTCTGCAGGCATCATTGGGTTATGACGAGGAAATTCAACGAAGCCCGACACAAAATTCGGCGATTCAGATAAGCGCAGGGATTTTTCAAACAGGGCTTAGCTTCTTGTTCAATATTTTCCCCGACTGATATAGAAATTGTCTGCTTCCGACTGCGCAGAAAAACGCCCCCTTCGGCCTAACGCTGCAATATAGCGAATGCGTTGAAACAACTTCAAACGTCGAGCAAATCGGAAATACGTCTGAGGACTGGGGAAAATTCCGTACTCTTCGCATCCGGCACGGCGTCTCTCTCCGGTCGCACAGCCGGCATGACAGCGGCTGTATGAAAATGCCGGCTGGACCGGCGCCCATAGGGCAGACACCGTCATAAAACCGCCCACTCTCTCCATCCGAAAAAAAGGCACCCATCAAAAAGCGCGCCCCGCCGCCCTTTCCTTGGAAGGGGCAGCGGGGTAAACAGCCGGTTTAAAACGTTTATTTCATAGAATCCAGAATGGCGTCCGCCAGCGTTTCCAGCTCAGACGCCTTGTCGGCGTGCAGCGACGAGGCCATGCTGACGCGCTCATTGAGTACCGTCATATTTTTCATTTCCTCATTGAGAAATTTCTCCATCAAATCGCCGGACTTAACCGCCCAGGATCCATTTTCCATAATGGCAACCGTGCGGTTTTGAACATTCAGCGCCTTCATGTCCATTAGGAAATCTTGCATCGCCGGATAAATTCCAAGGTCATATGTCACCGAGGCCAGAACCATATGGCTGTACTTAAATGCCTCCGAGATGAGCTGCGAGACGTTCGTGGAGGACACATCGTAGACGGCGACATTGGTCATGCCCTTGTCGCACAGCCGCGCCGCCAGCGCCTGCGCCGCAGATTCGGTGTTGCCGTACATGGAGGCGTATACAATCAAGACGCCCTTTTCCTCCGGTTCATAGCGGCTCCATATGTCATATTTCCCGATAAAATACATGAGATCCTTGCGCCACACGGGGCCATGCAGCGGGCAGATGTAATGAATCTGATCCAGAATGCTGCCGGCCTTCTTCAAAGCCAGCTGAATATGCGGGCCGTATTTTCCGACAATGTTTGTCAGGTAGCGGCGGGCATCGTCCAGCCAGTCCCGGTCGAAATTCACCTCGTCGGCAAACAGCTTGCCGTCCAGCGCGCCGAAGGTGCCGAAAGCATCGGCGGAAAACAGAACTCCGGCCGTAGCATCAAAGGTCATCATGACCTCCGGCCAGTGGACCATGGGCGCAAATATAAAGGTGACCGTATGCTTTCCGAAGCTGAAGGTGTCCCCCTCCTTTACCTCAACGGTTTCGTGGGAATCCACCTGGAACCGGAACTGGCGCATCAGCATAAACGCCTTTTCATTGCTGATGATGGTCACTTTCGGCCAGCGGAGCAAAATCTCTTCAATGGATGCGGCATGATCCGGCTCCAGATGGTTGATTACCAGATAGTCCAGCGGACGGCCCGCGAGGACGTGCTCCATGTTTTCCAGCAGTTGCCGGCAGCCCGACCAGTCCACCGTGTCAAAGAGCGCGGTCTTTTCATCCATCAGAAGATACGAATTATAAGAGACACCCCTGGGAATCGGGTATGCATTTTCAAACAGGGCCAGCCGGTGATCGTTGGCACCCACCCAATACAAATCTTTTGTCACATTTCTTACGCAATACATCAATCGTTCCTCCCTCCGGCCTTATGCCTGAATAAATTGATCTTTGGCTTCGGCACACTCCGGGCAGACCCAGTCTGCCGGCAAATCCTGAAACTGGGTTCCCGGTGCAATCTCGCTCTCCTCGTCGCCCAGCTCCGGCACATATTCATAACCGCAGCCGCTGCACACATAGCGGGGACCGATGGGTTCCGGCTTCGGCATCTGCGGCCGCTTCATCTTGACCATGGGAGGCGCCGGCTTCTTCTCGCCGGTATCCAGCGCGGCGGTCAGCAGCGGCAGAATCTCATTTACATCGCCCACAATTCCGTAGTCGCAGTTTTTGAAAATGGGGGCGTTGGCGTTTTTATTGATCGCTACAATCACGCCGGCGTCCTTAATGCCCTTCAGGTGCTGGCTTGCGCCTGAAATACCGCAGGCGATATACAGATTCCCGGTAAATTTCTGTCCGGACATTCCCACATAGCGGTTCAGCGGCAGATACTTGAGCGTTTCAGCCACGGGCCGGGAGGAACCGATGGCGGCACCGACGGCCCTTGCCAGATTTTCCACCAGTTTCTTGTTCTTTTTCTCACCGATGCCTTTACCGGCAGAGACTACGCGTTCCGCCTGCGCGATGGGCGTATCGATGGGAATCCCCACCGTAAAGTCAAAGCCGTCTTTCTTCAGGGCAGCCGTCAGCGCGGCGACCTGATCCCCGGCCGTGCCGTCCCGGAAAATCTGCTTCTTCCTGACGCCGGTGATGGGCGCCGGTTTTCTGGGACGGCTGGGGGAACCCTCGTCCCTGGGCGGTTTTCCCAGAATGTGCGCGGCGATAACCACCCGCTGGATCTCATTTGTCCCCTCGTAAATCGTGGTGATTCTGGCGTCGCGGTACATCCGCTCCACATCCATGCCCTTGAGGTAACCTGTCCCGCCGAAGATTTGCAGCGCGTCGTTGGTGACCTCCAGCGCGATATCCGAGGCATACTGTTTTGCCATAGCGGATTCCATACCGTAGGGCTGGCGGTTTTCTTTCAGCTCTGCCGCAGAGTAGATCAAAAGCCGCGCCGTGCGCAGTTTTGTGGCCATGTCCGCGATTTTGAAGGAGATCGCCTGTTGGAACCCGATGGGCTTTCCGAACTGGACGCGCTCCTTGGCGTAATCCACCGCCTGATCAAACGCGCCCTGCGCAATGCCCAGCGCCTGTGCCGCAATGCCGATGCGGCCGCCGTCCAGCGTGGCCATGGCGATCTTAAATCCCTGGCCCTCCCGGCCCAGAAGATTCTCCTTGGGCACCTTCACATCGTTGAAAATCAGCTCGGCGGTGGAGGAGGACCGAATGCCCATCTTATCGTAATGGTCGCCGAATTCAAACCCTTTCCAACCATTTTCCACAATAAAGGCGGAAATTCCCCGGGTACCGATACCAGGTGTCGTCACCGCAAAAATTATGTAAGTATCGGCTTTCGGCGCATTAGTAATGAAGATCTTCCCGCCGTTGAGAAGATAGTAAGCCCCCTTGTCCACGGCGGTCGTCTCCGTTCCGCCGGCATCGGAGCCCGCGTTGGGTTCGGTGAGTCCGAACGCGCCCAGCTTTTTCCCCCCGCACAGCGGAATCAGATATTTCTTCTTCTGTGCTTCGCTGCCAAACGCAAAAATCGGCCAGGAACCAAGCGAGGTGTGCGCCGACAAAATCACGCCGGTGCCTCCGTCCACCCGGGCCAGTTCCTCCACGGCGACGGCGTAGCTAATCATATCCAGTCCCGCGCCGCCGTACTCCTTCGGAAAGGGAATCCCCATCAGGCCCATTTCCCCCAAGTGGGAAACCGCATCATCGGGAAACTGGTTTTCCTTGTCCATGAGAAAAGCCGAGGGTTTGATCTCCTCCTCCGCAAACGCCCGAACCTTGGCACGGAGCTCTTCCTGCTGCTTGGTGGTTGTAAATAACATACCGTTTCCTCCTTTTTGACTGCTTTAAAACTTGACAAATTTTATCCAGTATAACGGCATAAGACATCGCTTACTCGCCGAATAAAATTTCCTGCAGGCTGTGCGCCTCCAGCTCCTCATCCAGTTTCTGCTGGATGGCGGTCAGGTGAAGATGGGCGCGGCAGACGGCGTCTCCGTGCGTCTTGCACCACAGGCACTGATACCCCGGCTTCATACAGGGGCTGATGGAAGAACTCTCTTCCATCACCTGCATTAAACGCAGGAGGGACACCTGATCCAAACTGACCGCCAGAATATAGCCTCCGTCTGCTCCCCTCAGGATTCGGATGAGGCCGCCTTTCTGGAGCTTTTTCAGGATTTTATAGGCAAACTGCTGAGGGATCTGTTCTCCCCGGGCCAGCTCCGCCGCGGTGGCACGCTCCCTGTCCGCCAACGCCCGCAGCATTCGCAGCGCATAATCCGTCTCCTTGGTAATCAGCAATCCCCTGTCCCTCCTACTGTTTTGATCGATTTTACTATATTGGACTTTATTTGTCAAGTATTGCTGTAAAAATAAAAACGACTGATCTTCCAATCTTCGCAAGTTTGAAAGATCTGGTATGAAACCAACCGGGAAAAACGCTCAGAATCAAAATAAAGATCGCATTTTCTATTGATAATGTTCACTACGTACACTGTGTTATATATGGGAAAGTGCCCATGACGTTTATCAATGCCGCAATTTATGAAAAAGTCTTTTCGCAATGTTGGATTAAATGATCCGTTTGAACGATTGTGTTCCTGTATCCGCCAAAGACCGTAATGCTGTCATCCCCTGTGCAGGGTAAGATCGGCAAACAGTGGAGTCTGGTGCAAAGCTGGCCATCGTGTGGTAGGGCGGACAGACAAGATTGGAGTGTTCTTCCTTCGATGCCTTTAAGAAGGGTGGGAATCTATCGGCGATGGCGGAGCAATTTAGGAACGGGAAGATCATTTGTAAAAACTGCTCTAAGAACGACAGCTGCATCAAAAATTGATATTCTTTGCGATCATTACGTGACTCGGCGATATTTACATCGCATAATAAACAAAAATCACGTATTCTCTCTGTGCAGTATTATGCTCAATATGCTGATAGCAATCGAATCTGCATGATATTGTAAGTTAGGGCTTGTTTGTAAAATCAAGAGACTTGTCTATTCCGGCTGAAATTGCGCCTGGCTGCGTCAAAAATGCTCGGAATACGGAAAGTATGCCTGCGCTTTTTCCCCTGCCAGACACCATTTTATCTCAGGAATCCGTCGTTATTTCATTTACAAACAAGCCCTAGTGAATCTATTTTAATCCAGACGTATTTGTTTGTGAGCAGTGATTTGAGCTCTATAAGTTTTGATATAATTCAGCATATGATAGATATTGCCGCATCCGGCAAAACGGGCCGTATCGGAAAAATCCTCATTGATACCGACCCAAAGCAATTCGTTTTCAATGCCGTTTACCGAAACATTACGATTCAATGTTCCGACATATACCTCCAGGAAACCGCCTTCAAGGATATAAGTAATATCCATTATATGCGTCAAGTCTACGCCGGCTTTTGGAATTGAAGTCTCCTCCAGCAGTTCTCTGTATGCAGCCTCGAAATGATCTTCGCCTTCTTCTATTTTCCCTCCCACAAAATTCAGCATTCCCTGATACGGATTTTTTCTGCGTTTACACATTAACACGTGCGACTGATTCGTATCAAACACGATTATAACATTATACTGCATTTTCATTGATCCTTCCGAAATTGCGCTGCCCGCAGACTGATGGATAAAACGCAACACAAAAATTTTTATTAAATTCTACGCAAATAAAATTGTACAGGGAGGATCCGGCGGAAAGATGGAATTCGAATTTCATATTTCAAAGAAAAGAACCTCTTCGGTAATGCGCTTCCCCTGAATGTCATCTTCCTTCTGCGCGACAATCCGCCCGCCCAGATGCTGATAAAACCCAAGCGACGGATTGCCGTGAAGGCAGTTGAGGATCATTGAAGAATAGCCTTCGTCTCTTAGGGCATTGCTGCCAGCCGAAAGCAGCGCCCTGCCGATCCCAAGCCCCTGATATCCTCTGAGCGTATACACCGCGTAGATTTCACCCGAAGTATGATAGGTTTGGTTTCTGGATGCTCCATAACAGCAAAAACCGATAATCGTATGCCCGATGGCGGCGATGAAAAAATTGTGGTTCTGTTGTATATCGGCCCTGCAGTTTTCGGCTCTCTTTGTCAATTCCGCAATTCTTGAATCAAGCACCTCATTCGGCATTAACCCCGAATAGGTTGTTTTCCAAGTATATACGTTGACAATTGTGATGCCTAATGCGTCTTCAGGATTGGCCTTACGAATTTCATACATGGAAAATCACCTCCGTAACTGCCGCATCATCCGCATGACGCGGCAGTATGAATTGCATGCAGGCTCAGCCTGTTGATGCAGGTAAACTGTGATAGGACTTGGAGAAAGCAAACGCCGTCAAGAATTTCAAGACAGCCGACAAAAGTCCGCAATCCTATTAGTGAAGTCCGGTTGCAAAAAAGGTCTTGGATCCGCCAAGATCCGTTACCATTCAACAACCTGTAAGGTCGGCCACTTGGTGTGCCATTTTTTGCACTTCTTCCAATATGTTTCTTTGGTGATTTGCATTTTATTAGCCCGAACTATCTGGCCGAACATATCATTCAGTCCGAAGGGAGCATATACCACCAAATCTCCATCCGATAATCTTATTCCGATTGATGTTGCGGTTGTGGGCCAGGAGTTAATTGCACTTTCAAGTGAATCGTAAGGCTGCAGTTCGTAGCCGTAATGATCTTGATACCACAGATGCACTCTTGCTTGATTTTTAATATCAATTTCAACCGGCAAATGAAAAAACCGCCGCTTAATCTCCTGAACGATACGATTCTCCGCTTCGTATGATAAGTCACGATCATCAAAATATACAAAATCGACATCTGAAATGCCATACATCAAATCCAAGCCGTTTTGGTAATTCCAAACGGACTGGCAAACACATCCGGCGCCGATATAATAATTTTCCAAACCGATTTTCGGCGCGTCCCTTATAATTTCAAATAAAATTGAATTTTGGGAGAGAATCTCAAACAATATCCGCTTTTGCGTGTTAATATCTTTATTAAATCCAATCATTTTTTCACTCTCCCACTGATAAAAATGTGCCCTCGTACAATTTATACCATACTTTCAGATAGAAGAAAAGGCATTGTCTTTCCTTACAGCAATTCCGCAGAAGACTGCAAAAAGTGCAGTTTACGAAATCAGCCGTTTTAACTCCTGCAGATTATAAACCGGCGCAGCACATGCACTGTCTGTGCAGAGATAATATGCCGCCGCGTTTTGGGGAAAAGGATATTCTCCGGTAAACGGCGCTGCTTTGGCAAGCGTAAATTGGTTTTCACGCGTTTTTACCAGCGTGGACAGCAGAGGCAGATTGTTCTCTGTCAAAAATTCCTGAAGCTCAGAAATAATCTGCGCTTTCTCTGTTACGCACACAAGTTCGCGGGACGGGTAAAGTCTCCGCATAAAAGCAAGCAGAGCCGCGCTGTGCCCAGCCGGAAATCGCTGTACATGTCCTGCAAGGTAAGCAAGCTGTCTCTCGCCGTATTCGTCCCACTTTTTTTCGCCGGTAAGCCTGAATAACCGGGTGAGGACTATTGCAGCGATTGAATTACCGGACGGCATCGCTCCGTCGTAGACTTCTTTCGGACGACTGATGAGCTGCTCACTGTCATCGGCATAAAGAAAAAAGCCGCCGTTGTCATGGTCAAAAAAGTGATCGAGCATCCGGTCGGAAATCGCCGCCGCGTGCTCCAAATAATCTGCGTTGAATGTTGCATCGTACAGCTTCAGCAGGGCAAACGCTGTAAAAGCATAATCGTCCAACTGCCCGTCACATGCGGCTTCTCCATCCCGCCAACGGCGGAGCAAACGTTGATCCCGATCAGTTAAGTGTTCCTCGATAAACCCCCAGGCTTTTTCTGCGGCGTTCAGGTAAGACGGCACTTTCAGGAGCCGCCATGCGTCGGCCAATGCCGCTATCATCAGCGCATTCCACGCCGTCAGCACCTTATCGTCCTTATTCAGCCGCGTACGTCTAGAGCGATACTTGTAAAGTTTTTCACAAAGCGTTTGAATGAGCGGGGGCTCCTCTTCATACTTTGGATTTTCGAGCAAATTCGGAATGCTCTTATCCCCAAAATTTCCCGCCGCCGCAATTCCAAACCACCTGCAGAAGGCGTCCCCGTCTTTTAAGCCCAGAACAGATCGAAGCTCTTCCGGCGAGAAAACGTAATATTTCCCTTCAACGCCGTCGCTGTCCGCATCCTGACCGCAATAAAAGCCGCCGTCTTTGCCCGTCAGTTCGCGCAGAACGTACTCGATCGTGCGTTTCGTAATCCGGAGATAAAGCGGACGGGAAGTCTGACGATACATTGCAAGAGAAACGCCGGCAAGCAGTGCATTATCGTAAAGCGTTTTTTCAAAATGCGGAACCAACCATTTTTCGTCGGTTGAGTAACGTGAAAATCCGCCGCCGATCTGGTCAAAAATCCCGCCGCGGTACATCTGTTCCATCGAATGCTCAGCCATCTCCCGAGCTTTGGGAATTTTCTCAAGCTCTGCATACTCCAAAAGGAAAAGCAGATTATGCGGCGACGGAAATTTCGGAGGATCTCCAAATCCGCCCCAGCGATCGTCATACGAATGCAAAAACCACAAATAAGCTTCATCCAGTGTTTTTTTATCCACAGTATTCAACGAGTCCAAACCCTCTTCCGGGCGCAGCAGGGCAGTAATTTCATTTCCTGCGGCTGTTAACTTTTCCCGGTTCTTTTTCCATTGATCCGCTACGATGCCCAGCAAATCGAGCAGTCCATTCATACCATAACGCGAGGCTTTGGGCAGATATGTCCCCGCCCAGAACGGTTTCTGCTGCGGCGTCATAAGGATTGTCAGCGGCCAGCCGCCTGACCCGGTAAGAGCCTGGCAGACGGACATATAGACAGCGTCTATGTCGGGGCGTTCTTCCCGATCGACCTTGATACAGACAAAATCTCTGTTCAAGGCGGCTGCCGTTTCCATATCCTCAAACGACTCCTGCGCCATTACATGGCACCAATGGCAAGTGCTATATCCAATGCTGAGGAATATAGGCTTGTCTTCAGCCCGGGCTTTCCGAAAGGCTTCGTCTCCCCATGGATACCAGTCAACCGGGTTGTGGGCGTGTTGAAGAAGATAGGGGGATTTTTCAAAGATGAGCCGGTTCGTATTCTCAACAGTCATGACATTTTCTCCTAATATAGATAGACTGAGATTGAAGAAATTGAGTCCGCTATTCAGCGTATTAGGTAGGACACGCATTCGCCCATCACTGCCATCCCCGGCATCGGCATACGGATGGGCGCCGTAATTCTGGCTGAGGTAGGTGATTTTTCCCGGTTTGATTCTCCAGATAAAAATCCTGACTTATGCTGAGCTTTCACCTTCACCTGCCAATCTGGACAGCTCGTGGCTATGTCCATATGGAGAAATGCGGCTGCAGATACCTGCGTTACGCCGTTTTCAACGCCGCCAAGTGCGTCTCTTTGCTGCATATCTCCGTGCCAAGGGAAAGCACTGCAATGTCGCCATTTCCCATGCCGCCAAGAAACTTGGGCAACTTATATATGCCCAGGAAAAATTCGGAGAATTTTACCGTCTGACAGCTCGATTTTTTTGCGGCAGCCGATGCGGCGTCTTAACCGACGCCTGCTTCGCTAGGCTTTTTTAACCTATCCTCTAAACCGAGAAAGGCTCAATGTTGCATGTAATGCATATGCTAGGAGCATCCCCGCATACGCGGGAAAATTTTCTCAAAATGGAATGCTAAAATTTATACCCGCAGTCGTGGCACTGATATTGAGAAGTAAGCGTATTGAGCGAGAACAGCCCAAAAGCGAGGGCAGAAGCAGCTTTTCTTCCCCCGCCAATTCTTGCGACATTAGTGCTCCCGCACTTAGGGCACCGGAAAGTGCTTTCTGGCTTTGGAAACTTGAAAACGGCGTATTCGGCAGATTCAGCGATATTATCGTCCAATCCATTAAAAAATATGGAAATAGTTTTTGACCAGCTATCAATGAAATATAATCTATCAGTTTTAAACAATCCAAGGCTTTCATTTTCTTTTGACTTTAGTTCTATAGAAAGTCCTGTCTTAAAATTTTTCGCATATTGACTAGGGCTTGTTTGAAAAAGAAAAGTTGCACAAAAGTCCGGAAAAAGCGATACTGAAAGCATGAAACGATATGAGCTGACAAGTAACCAATGGGGGCGGATCAAGGATTTATTGCCGCCCGAACGAACAGGAAAACGCGGACGGCCCGGAAATGATAACCGGGTCATGCTGAATGGGATGCTGTGGGTTGCGCGAAGCGGAGCCCAGTGGCGGGAACTGCCGGAGGCATATGGGCCATGGCAGTCGGTATACGCACGTTTTGCCAAATGGAGAGACAACGGTGTATTGGAGGCGATATTTCACGCGCTGTCACAGGACGCTGACATGGAGAATCTCAGCATAGATTCCACCAGCATCAAGGTGCATGAAAGCGCCAACGGCGGGGGAAAAACCGAGAATAAAGCGGTTGGACGTTCCAGAGGCGGCCTGAACACCAAAATTTACGCGATCGTAGACGGATTTGGTAATCCGGTGGAAATTTTACTTTCAGCGGGCAACGATCACGATTCCGTACATGCGGTTGAGCTGCTGAAAAGGGTGAATATCCGTGGCAGCAACATATTGGGGGACAGGGCATATGGCGCGGCCGCCATTCGCTCCTACATTACGGAAAGCGGTGCCTGCTACACCATCCCGCCTCAAAGTAATGTTTCCTACCCATGGCCGGTGGATCGGTGGCTTTATAAGGAACGTCATCTGGTGGAGTGCTTTTTTCAAAAGATCAAGTGGTTCCGCAGAATTGCTACCCGATTTTCCAAAAGATCAAGTGGTTCCGCAGAATTGCTACCCGATATGACAAGCTCGACGCTTCTTTTCTTGCCTTTGTCTATCTCGCCGCTATCGCTATTTTGTTACTTTAACCAAATTCACTGATTTTTCAAACAAGGCCTAATATCGGGATGCTCATATTGATTTATAGATATATAAAAAAACCAACTGTTTTTACGTACTTTATAAGATTTAGTGCTAATTTTTAATTCTAATTCTATGAATTGCGGTGTTGGATACCCGCAGTTCGGGCAGCCTTCTGACCTGTCAGAGATTTCTTTTCCGCACTCCGGGCATTTTATCAAAGCCATAACCGATGCCCCCCTATATTGAATGTTCTACCAATACTAAAGCACTTTCAAGCGGAAATTTCAACCCGCACAAAAAAGGATCATCCCCGCATACGCAGGGAAAAGGCATAAGTGCGCCTCCAGTATAATTACACTAAGGGATGAAGATAGCTCATACTCAATAATCCCTGATCAGCAGGCTCCCAATGGACAATGCCGGATCATGGAATTACACTGAAAAAACAGGAACATGGACGGGTGCGCCTTTGGGAGGCAGATTCTTCTGCCAATACCTGCTCTCCAGTCTGTCCGTCCTTTCAGTTGTGTTTCATGATTTGGCTGGTTGGGGGCCTTTTGGTTATTCCTGTATTACGCGCTAGGCTGTGTCACTGCTGATTGGAAAGGAAACCTGTATTTTTTGCATGCATGAAAGGAGGAGATACATTGAAAGCAGAACGAATTCCGTATCTTTCCGTTGGCATCGACATCGGTGCGGATTTTAGCCTGATGGCGATTGCCCTGCCAACAACAGAATTGAGTGGCCGCCCATACAAAATTTTTCATTGCAGCCAGCGGTCGGTTCAGGGGGCCATCGATCGTATCCACACAATGGAGTAGCAATACGGGTTCAAAGCCAAGGTGTTTATGGAATCCACTGGAATTTATCACTACCCGTTGTACTACCGCCTGAAAGAGAGCGGGTTGGATGCCTTTATCCTCAATCCGCTTATTACCCATGCGGGGAAAAATATCAACGTGCGGAACGTTCACAACGATAAGTTCGACGCGCAAAAGATTGCGTTGCTCGGCCTCCGTTCCGACCTGAAAACCTCTATTGTTCCCGAGGACGATCTTGCCACCGTCAAGGTGTTGGTACGGGAGTATCACTCCATGAAAAAAGAGTGCTCACAGTACATTTGCAGCTTGACAGCTCAGCTTCGGCAGACATTCCCGCAATATCTGCCGCTTTTTTCAAAAGTCAACGGCAAGACTTCCATAGAGATTCTCTACCGCTATACGACGCCGGATACCATCCTTGCCGCCGGCCGCGAAGAATTGGCCGATTT
>JBFLFX010000021.1:0-23637 GCA_041859815.1 Dysosmobacter sp.
TGACAGCGTGCATTTCTCCAGTCCCTCCGCCAGGAAGGCTCGATTTCATTCACTCTCCGCACGGCGCAAAATTTCGGCGGCCGGGCAGACGGCACGGGCCGCGCTGCGGGGTACCCGGCGGACAGAACTGCTGCCCGCCGCGGCGTCCGCGCTGTCGCCCGGATCCGCGTGGCCCCGCGGGCGGTATAATAGCTCGAAGCCGCCGCATTCCTTTTCTCTCCGCGAAGCGAAAATTCCCTGTTGATTTGAAATCAACAGGGAATTTTAAAAAAGAAGCGCTTCCGGCGTGGGACTGCTTTCTCTCCGCTCTTTCGAGCCGTACCTTGGCGGCTGGGCGGGTAATTACACCGCCCTTGCCGCTTTCCGAGGCGTTTACGAGCCGATGGGCCTTTCCATCCGGAAAAATCGGCGGATATATTTTATCACGCTTCCCGCGGCTTTGAAGCCGCCGATACAGCCATCTGTCACACCGGCTCATTTCGTATCGTCCTCATCACCCAACCCGCGTTTTTTCAGAACCCGTCTTTTGAGCAGAACTGCCGCTGCCGCCAGAGCAAGGATCGCCAAAATTCCAACGGCAATAACGGAATACACATTCAAATATCCCGCGATGTTTTTCCAGGCATTGCCCGCGAGCCTCCCCAGAAAAACCAGCACGGTATTCCAAATGGCTGTGCCAAGCGTGGTCAAAAGCAGAAAAGAGCCTATTCCCATTTTGGCCGCCCCCGCCGGAATGGAGATCAGGCTCCGAACCAGCGGAATAAAACGGCAGAAGAAAACGGCCTGATTGCCGTGCCGCGAAAACCAGCCTTCCGCCCTGTGCACATCCTCTTTTTTCAGATGCAGCCCTCTTCCCAGCTTGCTGCCGAAGAGCCGCTCCAGCCGCTCCGCGTTCAGCAGCCTGCCAAGGGCATACAGGACCAAGCGCTCCAAAAACGGAACCGATGGTGGCGGAGAGAATCACCCCCCACAGATTCATGCGGCTGACCGTTGTCAGAAATCCTCCGAAAGTCAAAATGACTTCCGAGGGGATGGGGGGAAAGATATTCTCAAGCGCAATCAAAAACGCAACCCCGATGTAGCCGAAATGATTAATCATTTGAAGAATCATCTGATTCATAAAAGTTTCTCCTTTGCCGCAGTCCCGGTTCGGGCGCCAAGCCGGATTCCCCTATCCCGCTGAACCTGCGCCGCCGCGCAACGCGCTTGCTTTAAGAGGGGATGCTTACAACCGCCTTTTCACGCACCTGATCCAGATTCGTCTCTTTCACGATAAAAATGGGCCTGTGCTTGAGCTCAAGATGCATACTGAATAAATAGCGTCCAAAAACGCCGAGAAAGATCATCTGCAGCCCCTCGACAAACAAAAAAACGCACACCAGAACCGGCAGGCCGCCGACGGCACCGCCGCGGAAAGACTTCACCATAAGGACAAGCGCCGCAACGACGGAGGCGCCTGAAAAGACGATTCCCAGAAAAAACGGGAGGAGAAGCGGCGCGGCCGAGAAAGATACGATACCCTCCACGGCATATTTCATCAGCCGGAGCATTGACCATTTTGTCTTTCCGGCCACACGAGGCGCATTGTGATACGGAACCCATTCCGTCCTGTATCCCACCAGAGAATAAAGGCCCTTGGAAAACCGGTTATACTCCCCGAATGAAAGAAGAGCGTCGGTCATCCGGCGCGACATCATGCGGAAATCTCCGGCGCCGTCGGCCATGGGGCAGGAGGAAAGGCGGTTGACAACACGATAAAACTGCCGGGACAAAAAGCTCCGGATTTTCTTTTCCCCGCTGCGATCCACCCGCACCGCGCACGCGCAGTCCGCCGCGCCGCTTTTTAAAATCTGATACATTCTGGGAAGCAGCGCCGGGGGATGCTGCAAATCCGCGTCCATCACAACCGTATAGTCCCCCCGGGCCGCCTTCAAACCGGCGTACATTGCCGCCTCTTTCCCGAAATTCCGGGAAAAGGAGAGGTATTTGCACCGCTCGTCCGCCCGGGCAAACGCTTTCAGCAGGGGGAGAGTGCCGTCCCTGCTGCCGTCGTCAATAAACAGCAGCTCATAGTCCATATGTCCGACGCCGTTCAGGGCCCGGCAGACTTCCCTGTAAAACAGGGGAAGGGATTCTTCCTCGTTGCAGCAGGGGACAATTACGCTAAGGAGATCCATTTTGAAGCCTTCTTTACTTGAAAATAGCTACTTTGCTGAAAACATAGTTTGCGGTGACAACGATCACCGCGGCGATTACCTTGGCAAAAAACGGCGCAAACGAGCAAATCTCAATCAGAAGATACAATGCCAGCGTTTCCATCAGGAAAGAAACCACCCGGCATTGTACAAAAAGCAGAAATTCCCGGAGAATTTTTTGATTTTTTGACCGGAATACATACCGACGGTTCGTGATATAGGCAAACACCACCGAGACGATCCAGGCCACGGTGTTCGCGGCTCCCCAGGGAACCATCAACACGGCATTGAGCAGCTGAAACGTCACCCAGTTGACCGCTGTGGTGAGCGCTCCGAAAATGAGGTAGTCAATTACTTCTTGTTTTTTCCCATAGAGAACTTTCATTTTTTCAAGCATGATGGATTTTCCGCCGCCTTTTGACAATCATTAACCACCCGGTATTTTTTTCTGTCCGCCACTGCGACTCCGCCGAACAGCAGAATCCCGGAGAACGTCAGCGCAAGGCCGGCCCTGCGCCAGGGGGCTTCAAAGCGGATGACAATATGATGCCGCCCCTTTTGAATGGGGAAGCCCACAAACGCGGTATTGACCTTCTCGCAGCGCTGCGCCTTTCCGTCCACCGTGACGTGATACCCCTTGGCAAACGGGAGCGTCGTGGCAAAATAGCCGTCTTGGGTAACCTGAATGTCCCCCTCGATCCGGTTTTCTGTGCTGCGCTTCGTGTCAACGCGGAACGGATCCGTCTTTGCCCCCGCCGCCAAAATCTCGGAGGCAGGCAGCGTATACGCCTCTATGCCGGAAATCTGATACCGGCCCTCCGAAAGCTCCAGCGACAGGCGCCTGTCAGCCTCCGAGGATGAGAGGACGTAGACAAAGCGGTTATTCCCGTTGGGGTACGCCGCCGATTGCATAGACAGCTTGTTTTTCACCCCGTTTATCGTAATCCAGGTGTCCAGATCCGCGGAATTCTTCTGCGCGGACACTTGAAACGCAAGGATCAGAATCTGACGATTCAAATCAATCCCCAGCGGAATCTCCAGGGAAGCATCCTTCCCCGCGGCAATCGCATATCCACCCGATTTTTTCTGAATGCTCACGTGTCTGACATTTTTAAACAGGGTGTCGGATGGGAGATCCGCTTTCCTGATGGAAAGCGGTTTCTCTTTCTTTTCCGATCCTGTCGCCGGCACGTTTGCGTTCACCACGACACTCTCAAAAAGGGAGCCGAGCGTATCGGGAAACGCCAGCCGGTCAAAGGAGCTCTGGCTCACAAGCCGATCCGTGGCATAGGCCAGGGACATGACGTTCGCATTTTCGTACATCCGGTACTGTCCCCTGCGGGCGATTTCCCGATAGCCTGCCGGCACGCTCTGCGAATCTTTTGCGATGACGTATTTGACATCCATAAAGTCCTGAAACAGCAGGTTGCCGGAACAGACGCAGTCTGCCCGGTTCCGAATGGGAATGGGATTGTGGAGAACGCCGTAGTAAAAATTGCTGTAATCCGTATTACCGGTGGAGGTATAGAGGGAAGTCTGATAATCGCGCAAAGCGTATACCTGATTGGACGTGATGCCGACATTGGTCATGTCGTTCATCCGATAAAAAGAGGGATCCCGCCGGAGAACGGTTTGAATCAGCGCAAGTTTATCGGGGCTGTGGACATCCGCGTATTCGTCGGCGGGGACCCAGAGATCGCCGGTTTTCTGTAAGAGTCCCCGCAAGTCCGCCGCCCCTGCCGGCAAAAGAGCGCCCAGACGGTCCCCGGCATTCACAATCAGGCAGACAAGACTTGCGGAGCCCATCACCAAAATCAGCAGCAGCCGGGCAAACTTTTTTTGCCGCCGGAGGTCTTTCCCCCCGTTTTTCCGCCGGACGGCCTGCAGCAGCCCCGTCAGAAACGACGCGAGGACGAGAAGATAGAGCGGAAGAAACGGGATGAGCGCCTTGGAGCGCACATACAGCGTCCCGTTCAGCAGGTAGGAAAACACTGGAAAGATCAGGAGCAGCAGCAAAGCCAGCGACAAAAAACGCTCCGGCTTTCTGCCCTTCAGCAGCACAAAGACAAGGGCAACCGCGGAGATGCCGGTCAGTCCCAGCCCGTACCGGCTGTACAGCAGCGCACTGAAGGAAAACCACAGGTTGGGGAGGAACGGCGACAGTGTGGAAGCAGCGGAAGCAGGCGATCCGCCGTTCCCCCGTCCGCTTAAAATGACCGAAAGCGTAGGCAGCCACAGCACCGCCGCCATGGAAACCGCAATACAGATCCCGCCGATCAGCGGCCGCAGCTTCCGCACCAGAGTGCGAAAAGAGATCTTTTCGGGGCTGTCTAAAAAGCAAAAAACAGCATCTATCAAAATTGCCCCAATGCAGCCCACGCTGAAAAAATAGCTGGTCATGATGCACAGGAACACGCCGAGAATCAGCAGCGTTCTCTTCCGGCTCCGGACATATTCATTGACTCCGAAAAGTCCCATCAGCAGGAAGGGAAAATAGTCCATGAACATAATCTGGCGATGCGATTGAAAAATTACCGGGGAGGCGCACAAAAAGCATACCGCGGCCACGAAAGAAACCTCTTCGGAAAAGCCCCCGGCTCTGAGCCAGTGGTAAACCAGAAGCCCGCTGATGAAAACGGCGGCCATGCCGGCGGCCATGATATAGTCCGTCATGGAGACCCACGGCAGAAGATAGGAGAGCAGAATGACGGGGCTCAGCAATCCGTAATAGGAAAAGGCATAGATGTTCTGCCCGCCTCCCAGATTCATGGCGTAGTTTGGGAAAAGGTTGCCGGTTGCATAAAACTTCTGCCTGAAATACTCCGGCAGGACGCTGCTCTGAGAAACCCAGTCCACCTCGGAGCCGTATAAATAACCGGCTTTGTGAATCAGAAGGAGGATTCCAGCGGTAAAGGAAAGAAGCAGAGCATCCGCAAGAAGGTCTTTATGATGCCTGCGGATTGGTTTGATTTGGATCATCGCTTTTCTCCTCCCGGATTTCCCCGCTTTTTTTAATCGTGCGGCGCAGTCTCCCGCATCCCGGCGGGCCCGGCCGCCGCACATGGAACGGCCAGCTGCGCATAAAGGGACAAGAGCTTCTCCCCGATCCGCCGGACGTCCCTCTGTTCGGCGACTTTTCTTCCGGCTTTCCGCAAATCCGGCCAAGCCCCGGAGAGAATTCCGTCCATTGCCCTCTGAAATTCCTCACCGTTTCTGGCTTTATAAACGTTTTTTCGATCCGTCAGCCAGCCGTCATAAACCGGAATATCCCGAATTACAACAGGAATCTCACAGCTCAGCGCCTCCAGAACCACGATTCCCTCCGTCTCCTCATAGCTCATAAACTGAAATAAATCGCACCCGCAATAGGCATCGCACAGCTCCTCGCTCTCCACATAGCCGGGGAAGGTAAGATTTTCAGGCGCGTGCTCCACTGCCCGCCGAACGACGCCCGGCACGAGCTTCAAATTGGTGTAGCCGAACCAGAAGAACCGGCGCGCCGGATTTGCGCGGGCCATGCTGATAAAGTCCAGAATTCCCTTCCGCTCGATGTAGTGTCCCACGGACAAAACGGCCTTTTCTCCCTCTGCGAGACGGTACTTCCTGCGGAACCGCTCCCTCCGCCGCTCGCTGAATCGGAACCAATCTGTCTCGATGCCGTTGGAAAGCGGAACAATCGGCCTCTGAATCCCGTAACTGAGCAGGAGCCTTCTGGAATACTCCGTTGGGGTGATGATCACATCCCCCCGGCTGTAGCAAAGCCGGATCCATTTCTTGAAAAGCGGTGCGAATGCGTCGGAACCATGGAAAGAATGCCTGAAATCCTCCATGGTCGAATGCCCGTAATAGATGACTTTTTTCCCCTCCAGACGCGCCGCAACCGCTTTCAGAAGGGAATCCGGAAATACGGTGTTGAGGTGGATGACAGCGGAATCCGGCGTGTCCCTGCCAGTGGTCTCAATCCCAACGCTCTCCAGCATTTCCCTCTGATGCAGCACCGCATGGCCGACGCCGCTTTTTTCCACCAGCTTCAGCGCTCCGCCGTACAAACAGACTTTCATATGTCTAGCCCCCAATCAGCGCAGTAACACGGGTAAATACCGCCATCAGGCCCATACTGTACAAGGCGATGGCAAGCGGCTTCCCCAGTAAAATAATGATTGTAAATTTTGAAAGCGGCATCTCCGTCGTCCCGGCCAGATAGCACAGAAAATCATCCGGCGCAAGCGGCAGAAAAATTGCGACGGCGAACAGCTTCGCAAAGCGTCCTTCCTCGGAAGTCCACCGCTCATACCTGTCAATCAGCTTCTCGCTGAAAAGGCGGTGCAGGATCGCCTTCCCATAAGATTTTGCAATGATAAAGGCCAGAACGGAGCCCATGCAAATACCGAGGTAATTATAGAGGAATCCCCTCCATGCCCCAAACAGAAGCACACCAACCAGACAGCCAATCCCGCCCGGCAAAATGGGAAACACCACCTGCGCCGCCTGAAACAGTATAAAGATGAAAATGCCGGAGAACCCAAACCCCGCGATAAAGCTCTGCAGCCTGTCCCCGGAGGTCAGAATGCCGCTGTGCCATCCGTAAATACACAAGACGGCAGAGATCAGGAATCCCGCAGCCGCCATAATTTTAAACCCCATCCGCCGGGAAATGCGCTTCATCGGGCGCCTCCCCGACCACCCGGGCGCTTCTCGGCCCGATGATCCGTTGGGCGGCGTCCCGGCCATTTCTTTCCAATCGTGAAAGCCACGCAGCCGATTGGTACGCCAATGAGCACAGCGGCCAGCACATCGCTGGGAAAATGTACATACAGGTAGAGCCTTGAAAAGGCAATCAAAACCGCCAGCGGGACGGCCGCAAAGCCGAACTTCCGATTTGTCTTTGTAAGAACGGTGGCCGCAACCGCGGACGAAAGCGTATGTCCGGACGGGAAGGAATAGTCGGTGGGATTGGCAACCAGCAGGCGGACACCCGTATCGAGCCAGCAGGGACGGGGGCGGGCCACCAAAGGCTTCAGAATGACATTCCCCACAAGGGCTCCGGCGGCAAGCCCCGCCAGTAAAATGACGCCATACCTCCGGTATTTTCGGGTACACAGTAAAAGCAGCGCCGCCAGAATCCAGATTGCGCCGCTGCTTCCCAGCATCGTGATCTTCGGCATCAGGACATTTAGAAACCCGCAGCTGAAAGATCCGTGAATCCAGCGTAAAACCGACCAGTCCACCTTTTGCAGCATTGAAACCATGAGCATACTCCTCCATTGGCAAAAAACAGCGCGCCGGCCTCCGCGGCGGCAAGCGCAGCCCTGCCGGCAGCCGCAATCGCGCCGGACGCGGCAGGCGCGAAGTCTGCCCCGGACGCATCTGCGGCATCCCGTCCGCGCAGACAAAGCCGGCATGTCGCCGGCTCCGCGGCGCGGAAAAAACGCTTTTTTATGTACGGACGCAACTCCAACCGGGCGGAAAAACGGATTTGATGACTCCCGCGCGCCCCGGAAGCGCCTGTCCGCCGCACCGGAATATTTCTCTTTCCCTTTTTCCGTGCATCCCATTACACGCAGGATAGCGCGAATGGTTGGTAAAAAGGTCGAAAGAATTTGGACGCGGGCACAGACCGCAATGCAATCGGCGGCAAAAGCGGGAAAAAGGCCCCGGCAAACGCCGGAGCCTTCAAAGAATCAACGCCCTCTATTCAATTTTCTTACCGCAGTTGGGGCAATAGAGATCCCTCTTTTCAATGTGCGCCCCGCAGGTTTTGCAAGTCGCGCCGAGCTGGGCGCCGCAGCTGGTGCAGTATCGGTGGAGCTTGCTCTGGGATGCGCCGCACGCGGGGCACGTCGCGTTCCCGCGCTTATAGAGCAGAAAGACGATTACCCCGGCAATATTGGTCAGCAGGACGATGAGTCCCCAGAACAGCGGATAGAGCTTTGCCTTCAAGGCGTTTTGATACGCCCACAGCGCCAGCAGAACCCAGTAAATCATGAAGAGAAGCACCGCGATGGTTGCCGAAGCCGTCAGTGTTGCCCTTCCCCCCACCACGGACGTGGGGTCATTAATAATGTAGAGCTTGTTGCCGCTGTTCCTCTCTCTGAGGTAGCTGAGCATATACACCGTCTTGTCGCTGAACCCCCGCTCATAGAAAGCATCGTCGTCGTAATGGCTCTTGATAAGGCCAAAATCCGTATTGAATACGGAGTCCAGCATGAACTCGTCACCCTTGACATATTTGAACACAACATTGGGGTTGGCATCGCTTACAAAATAATTCCCATCCTCCTCCGATTTCGTAAGATTCAGCTGCCCATGGCCAAAAGCGGAATTCTTGGCCGAATAGAGCACATGATTCCTGCTGTCCAGAATCAGAATATCCACCACATCGGAGGAGGAGGCCGCCAGTTTCGCCGCTTTTTGCGGCAGAATATTGATGTTATGCTCCTCGATGGCCTCATTTACCCGGGAATACTGCCACGCAAAGGCGATGCGGTTTCTGAAAATGATTCCGGCCATTGCGGCGCAGGCGATAGCGGCGGCGGTCACAATGATATAGGTCTTTGCGATTTTCTTAAAATTCCACCGCAAAAGTCTTTCTTCAAATTTGTTCACCGGTACGGCCTCCTTGCTGGTTCATCAGAATGGGGGAGAGGAGCAAAAATGCGGCGGCGGTAAAAACCACCGGGATCACCAGCCCAGTCAGGCTGATCCCCCAATATACAAACAGCGTGGGGATCGCGACAACCGCCGCGCAAAGCAGCATAAAAAGCCCTGAACGGCGTCTTTCTCTGCGGGTCTGGTTGATTTCGGCGCACTTCCGGTCGATTTCCGGAGCGAGCGCGGCAATCATCTCTTCGGCGTCATCATTCATCATTTCCATCCCTTCCCCTTTTCAGCGCGCGCCGGAGCTTCACCATACCGTCATGAATCCGGCTTTTGATTGTTTTGGACGGCACCCCAAGCCGCCCGGCGATTTCAGCAAGCGTCAAATCCTCCTCGTATCTGAGTCGAATCGCAAGCCCCTGTTCCTTTGGCAGCTTCTCGATTGCCCGCAGGATCTCCTCATATTGCAGCTTTTGAACAACGCCGGACGCGACGTCGGACGGATCGTCCAGCTGCAAATCGTCTATATTCTCCATGCTGACTCTGTTCCGTCTCAGATCATCGACATAACAGTTCTTCGCAATGGCAATCAGCCACGTTCCAAAGCGGGCGCTGCCGTTCAGATCAAACTTCTCGATACTGCGGATCACCTTCAAAAATGTCTCCTGCGTCAGATCCTCCGACAGGGACTCGTCACAAGTCATCTTCAGAAGAAATTTGGTGACATATGGGTAGAATATGCGGATGAGTTCTTCAAACGCCTGCCTTTCCCCCGCCTGACAGGCTTTGATCAGAGCTTTTTCATTCAACTCTTTCTCCGCCTTCCTTCTTTGCTTGATTGCACGCAGGGGTGAATTGGTCGGCCTGCTGCGGCTCACGGGAGGGGATTCCTATTATTTCCGCACCGTATGATCCGATACCTGTTATACGCAGGAGAGACGGAATGGTTGGTGTGCGGCCGTAAAGTAATTCTATTTGGTTCGGGACAGCGGAAATACCGGAAGAATCCGCCGTTCGGGCACCGCGCTGAGCGGCCGCACATAGAAAAAAACAGCCCCTTCGCGTTTGACGAAAGGGCTGTGAACGGCGATCTTTCCTGTATTTTTGTTCTGAATGCTGCGATAGCCCCGCTTATGTTGAGAGCCCAGGCCCTCCCTGAAAAATGCGGCACACCGCATGCATCTTCCCACTTTCCCCGTCAATTTTCCTCGACGGGCTTCATGGTGGGGAACAAAATGACATCCCGGATGGAGTCCGAATTGGTCAGCAGCATCACACAGCGGTCGATGCCGATGCCCATGCCGCCCGTGGGAGGCATTCCGTACTCCATGGCGTTCATGAAGTCCTCATCCAGCATCTCCGCCTCGTCATCCCCCCGGTTGCGCAGCTCCGCCTGCTTTTCAAAGCGCTGGCGCTGGTCGATGGGATCGTTCAGCTCGGAATAGGCGTTGCCCATTTCGCTGCAGTTGATAAAAAACTCAAACCGCTCGGTCAGACGCTTGTCCTGCGGGGAGCGCTTGGTCAGCGGGGAAACCTCCACCGGATAGTGCGTGATGAAGGTAGGCTGCACCAGATGCTCCTCCACCTTCTGGTCAAAGCAGGCATAAAGAGCGTTGCCCCAGGTTTTTTCCGCGGTATCCGCCAGCTCAATTCCCTTGGTTCTGGCGGCGGCGACCGCCTCCGCATCGCCGGAAACCGCGTCAAAGTCAATGCCCACGTATTCCCGGACAGCCTCAATCATGGTCATGCGGCGCCAGCCGGGGGTCAAGTCAATCGTCCGGCCCATCCACTCCACTTCATAAGTGCCCAGCAGTTCCCTGGCCGCGGAGGACAGCACCCCCTCGGCAATGTCCATCATGCCGTGAAAATCGGTGTACGCCTGATACAGCTCCACCGTGGTAAATTCGGGGTTGTGCTTCGGGTCCATCCCCTCGTTGCGGAAAATGCGGCCAATCTCATATACGCGATCCATCCCGCCCACAATCAGCCGCTTCAAGGGCAGCTCCGTGGCAATCCGCATATACATGTCAATGTCCAGCGTGTTGTGGTGCGTGATAAAAGGGCGCGCCGCAGCGCCGCCGGAAATCGTGTTCAGCACCGGCGTCTCCACTTCGATATACCCCCGCGCATCCAGATAGTCCCGCAGATGCTTGATAAATCTGGAGCGGATCTCAAAGGTGCGCTTGACCTCGGGATTCACGATCAAATCCACATACCGCTGGCGATAGCGCAGCTCCCGATCCTGCAGGCCGTGAAATTTCTCCGGAAGGGGCAGCAGGGACTTGGACAGCAGAACGATTTTCTTCGCCCGGACGCTCATCTCGCCGCGCTGGGTGCGGAACACCGTCCCCTCCACGCCCACAATATCGCCGATGTCGTACTTCTTAAAGTGATCATAGCAGTCGGCGTCCATCTCGTCCCGGCGTGCATAGAGCTGAATCCGGCCGTCCCGATCCTGCAGGTCGCAAAAGCTGACCTTCCCCATGCCGCGCTTGCTCATCAGGCGCCCGGCCACTTTCACCGGCCGACCTTCCATGGCGTCGAAGTCGTCCTTGATTTTCTGGGAAGTCGCGTCCCAGTCAAACCGCGTCACCTCAAAGGGATCCCGTCCCTCCGCCTGCAGCGCGGCCAGCTTGTCGCGGCGGATCTTTAAAATGTCGCCGACATCCCGGCTGGTCTGCTTTTCCAAATTCTTCTGTTCAGCCATCCTGTTTAACTCCTTTAATGCTCGATCTTCTTAACGGTATAAGTCAGATTTCCCCGGGGAGCTTCCACCGTAACCTGCTGGCCCTCTTTCGCCCCAAGCAGCGCTTTGCCGAAGGGGGATTCCTCCGAAACAATATTGTGCATGGGGTCGGACTCCTGCGAGCCCACAATCTTGAAAGCGGGCAGCTCGCTGCCCTTCCCATCCGCAACAATCACCCGGCAGCCAATCGTCACCGCATCGGTGGGCGCATTGCTCTCATCCAAAATCACAACGTGCTGAAGGATTTCCTCCAGCTCCACAATTCTGGAATACAGTTTGCCCTGCTCATTTTTCGCCTCGTCGTATTCGCTGTTCTCAGAGAGATCTCCGAAACCACGCGCAATTTTAATCTGTTCGGCCACCTCGTCGGAGCGGGTGGTCTTCAGATAATTCAGTTCCTTGTTCAGCTCGTCAAAACGAGTCTGACTCATTTTATATTCTTTTTCCATGCCAATTGCATTCCTTTCTGCCTTCTATATGTGAAAGATTTTTACAGTGCATCCCTGTTTTCTATTAAACCATAAATTAGTATTATAAAGTCTCATTTTCAGAATGTCAAGCCGTGCCGCCCACCTCCGGCACCTTCGGCAGTATCTCCGCCGCAATCTGCTCCGGCCGAACCGCCCCCTCGGCATACAGCGCCGCCAGCACCTGCATCCGGTTGCAGACTCCCATAAGCCGTTCCTCGCCCTCCCGAAGGCGCAGCCTGATCGGCGGAAGCACGGCCCCCCGATAAAGCGGCAGCACCACCCCGCCGGGACACGGCCCGCATTCAGGCGAGAACTGAACGCAGACATCGGCGCCCGCAATGCGCCCGGAATCTTTCGTCTGCACCAGCGCCGCACCGTACTCCCGGCGAATCCGGCGGCAGAATGCGCCGTCCGGATCCGGAGCCGCCAACAGGACGTAACGGCTCTGCCGGCAAAGCCGCGTCGCCGTCCACGCCAGCTCCGACGTGATCCGCTCGCCGCAGACGGCGATGATCGCGGTCCGCATATCCAGCCCGCGGTTCTTTACCGCGGACTGGACAAGCTCCGGCGCCAGCGCGCGCAGGAGCGGGCACACTTCCACCGGGAAAATCCCCCGCCGCATAAAAATCTGCGCATAGGCAAACGGTTCCGGAAAAACCGCAGTGCTGACGCCGCAGCGGCGCAGTACCCTGGCGGCGCCTGCCAGCCGGCGGCGGAGCAGGAACTCCGGCGTCCTTTCAGTCCGGCAGATCGCAGCCGCGCAAAAACGCACATCAAAAATTTTTCTGTCACAGCAGGCAATCCGCCCCCGGCCGGGTTCCCCGCTCCATTCCACATAACCCGTCATAACGAAGATACCTCCCGCCTCATCCTATGGAGTGGGAGGTAGCTTTATGTAGCATGTTTCGCAAAACAATCAGGGCAGATAATTCGCCGGATTTACCCGGGAGCCGCCAATCGTAATCTCAAAATGCAGGTGCGGACCGGTGGAATGTCCCGTGGATCCGGTGTAGCCTATGACGGTTCCCTGCTTCACATACTGCCCCGCGCTGACGGCCAGGGAACTCATGTGCGCATAAAGCGTGGTATTGCCGCTGCCGTGGGAAATCACGACAAAATTACCGTAGGAATTGGAATACTGCGCCAGCAGCACCGTACCCGATTTGGCGGCGTGCACCGGAGATCCGTAGCCCACGCCGGCAATGTCAATGCCCTTGTGAAACGTGCTGCCGATGCCGTTGGTCGCCGACGCGGGACGATAGCCGTAGGGCGAGGAGATCCTGTGGCTGGAAACCGGCCAGATATAGCCCTCCGAAGAAGTCGCAGGAGGCACCGCCGTACCGCCGAAAGTGCCGCCGTTCCTTTTGGCCTCTTCTTCCTGCGCTTTGCGCGCCGCCTCTTCCTTGGCGGCCAGCTCCTCGCTCATCTTTACGACCCGCGCCTGGATTTCATCCTCCTCTTTGGAGAGGGCGTCCAACGTATCCTGATAGTCGCTGGAGTCCTGATCAATCTGGGCAACCAAATTGTCGGCCTCCTGCTGCTGGGCGCTTAAATCGGATTTCTTTGCAACCAGATCGGATTTTACCGCCAGCGACGCCGCACGGTTGCTCTCCAAACTGACCTTTCGCGTTTTAATCTGCTCCTGCAGCCGCTGGAGCCGGGTAATCACGTTCTGATCGGAGTCCATAATCTCATTGATGAAATCCAGACGGGACAGCAGATCGGTAAAACTGCTGGCCTTGAAAAGAACCGACCAATAGCTGATGGTTCCCCGCTCCTCCATGGCGCGGACACGCCTGCGGTAGAGCGCATACTGCGCCGCTTCCTTTTTCTGCGCGTCATCCAGCTGGGACTGTTCTCTGTCAATCAATCCGGAATATTTGGAAACCTGCGCCTCGGAATTCGCAATCTGCGCGGCAATTACCTCAATTTTTTCATCCAGAAGCTTTTTCCGCTCCAGCGTGCTCGTCTTGCTGTCGGACAGGGCGTTCAGCTTTTTCTGAAGATCCTTCTTCTTCGCGGACAGGCTGTCCGCGTTTTTTTTCAGCTTCTGGATCTGCGTTCTGGTCACCGCCTGCGCCGGAACGGCCAGGTAGGGAGTCGCAATCGCGGCCACAAGCAAAACAGCCGCCAGCATCCGGCTGATCCGAAGCACGTTTTTCCTGTTCAACCGTTTTCCCATGCTCTCCTCCTCACACCTGCAGGAATTTACGGATTGCGGACAAGCTTCCGCCCACGCCGACAAGAATGCCCGCTGCGGCGAAAGTGCCTGCCACGGGCGCCCACAGCCGATGGAATGCAACGACCCGGACAAGCTGCAGCGTATCGCTGTTGGCAATTCCGCGGGCCACCGCCTCATACAGCGCCCATTGCAGGAAAAACGCGATCACTGCGCCAAGAATGCCGATCATAAAACCCTCGTAGACGAACGGCCACCGGATAAACCCATTGGTCGCGCCCACCATTCGCATGATTGCAATCTCTTCCCGCCGGTCAAAGGTGGTCAGCTTAATCGTGTTGGAAATAATAAACACGGAGACTACGAACAGCACCGCAATCAGCGCGACACAAACGACAGTCGCAATATTCCGCACCGTGATAAACCCGTTGGAAATGTCCTCATAGGCATTGACTTTGGCGATTCCGCTGACAGAGGCGATCACCTTGACGGTGCTCTCCGTCTTTTTCAAATCCTTCAGGTGGATTGCATAACGGTCCCGGAAGATCGTTGGATCCAGATTCTTGAACATCGTCTCGTCGGAATACTGGGCTTGAAACGACTTCATGGCCTGCGTCCTGCTGATGTACTTTGCGGAAGAGACATTTGGCAGCTTTTCCAGCTGGGATTGAAGCGCCCTGGCCTCGGCAGCCGAATAGCTGTCGTCCACATACGCCAAAACCTCATTTTTCTTTTCCATATCCCTCAAATTGGCATTGGCATTCACCGCCACCAGCGTAAAAGTTCCCATAATCACAAGGCAGGCCACAGTAATGCCGATCGCCGCGAAGGACATGAAGCCGTGACTGAACATATTGGCCAGCCCCTCGTGGAAGAAATATCCGAAATTGTGTTTATGCATGGATATTCCCTCCCACGTAACCGCCAATCTGATCGCTGACCACTTTGCCGGAACTAATCGTCACCACGCGCTTGGAAAAGCGATCCACCAGCGTCTTTTCGTGGGTCACCACCACTACCGTGGTCCCCAGCTCATTGATACGCACCAGCAGCGCCATCAGCTCCAGCGATCGCTCCGGATCCAGATTGCCCGTCGGTTCATCCGCGATAATCGTGGCCGGATTATTCACCAGCGCCCGGGCAATGGCGACGCGCTGCTGCTCGCCGCCGGAGAGCTCGTCCGGATAGGACTTTGTCTTATTTTCCAGCCCCACCAATTTGAGAACGTAGGGAATTCTCTCCCGAATCGTCTTTGGGCTCGCCCCCACCGCGCGCATGACAAAGGAGAGGTTGTCATATACCGTTTTCTTCCCAATCAGGCGAAAATCCTGAAAAATGACCCCCAGCGTCCGCCGCATCAGCGGAAGCTGCTTTTCGGAAATACTGCTGACTGAAAAACCGTTCACCATAATCCGGCCGGCACTGGGAACCACCTCCCCGGTCAACAGCTTGATAATGGTGGATTTCCCGGAGCCCGAAGGCCCGACCAGAAATACAAATTCACCGTCCTGAACATCCAGAGAAATTCCCCGGATGGCCTCCGTTCCGTTCTCATACTCCATCTCCACGTCTTTTAAGCGGATCATGCGGGCACCTCACATTTTTTATACGCTATCCCCTTCGCGCCGAATCGACCGAAGTAGACATAATTTTAATATTTTACTTATTATAACCGTGTTTCTGACGATGTGCAACCTTATTCACACTTTTTTCACAGTTTGTCAAGAAAAGCGCCCCCGATCACTCGGAGGCGTTCATTGCACAAGCTCAGGAGTTGATTCCGCGGGAAGTTAAATATTTTTTGACCATCAGCGCAACCTTAAAGGTAATGGCGTCATCAAATTCCCGCAGATCCAGACCGGTAATTTTCTTGATTTTTTCCAAACGGTAAACCAGCGTATTCCGATGGACGAACAGCTTTCTGGCCGTTTCTGAGACATTCAGGTTGTTCTCAAAAAACTTGTGGATTGTAAACAGCGTTTCCTTGTCCAGCGCGTCAATCGGATTTTTCTTGAAAACCTCCTGCAGGAACATCTCGCAGAGCGTGGTCGGAAGCTGATAAATCAATCTTCCGATGCCAAGGTTTTCATAGTTGATCACGTACTTCTCCGTGTCAAAAACCTTGCCCACCTCAATGGCAATCTGCGCTTCTTTATAGGACTTTGCCAAATCGCGGAGATGGGTTGCCACGGTGCCGATCCCCACGACAACCGTGCTTTCGGAACCGCTGCGCAGGGATTCCTCCACAGAGCAGGCAATTCGATTCAAATCCTTCGCGCCGGCGACATCCGCCAGCTGGCGGATCAGCACCACATCGCCCTCGCCGACAGACAGCACAAAATCATTCTGACGATCCGGGAACAGGGATTGAATGGCATCAATGGAAACCGACTCGCCCTTTTTCAAGGCGCGGATTACGAATACGCTGCGGGAAACATCCGCGCTCACCCGAAGCTCCTTGGCGCGCATATAAATGTCCCCCAGCATAATATTGTCGGAAATAATGTCCTTGATGAAAGAACCGCGATCGTGCTTCTCTTCGTAATACGTCTTTGCAGAATTCAACGCCACCGTCGCCAGCGCGCAAACCGTTTTGCTGATTTCATTATCGCCGGATACAAAAGCGGCATAGTCAAACTGCGTTCCCCAGCCATTCAATGCCTTGAATGTCTTGCCATCGGAGCAAACAAGCGCACCTGCGGCATTATTCACGGTAACGACATATTCCGCCCAGCGCTGGCCAATCATGGGCAGCTCGCTGCACGCAATCACAATCCCCTCACCGTCAATAACCCCAACGGTCCGATCCGTGTTCTCCTTTAACTGCAACACAACATTCTGAAAAATTCTTCCAGACATCATGGCCCTCCTCGTTCAGAATTTAATTCCCTGTTTGTGCAAAATGTCAATGTCCATATTATATCGGCATTTTCTCCAAAATGCAAGATCCTTTTTCTTTTTTTCACAAAAATATCACTCAAAATTTGTCAATGTTTTGAGCGCTCTGCCATAAATGTACCATCAGAAGATAATTTTTCAACTTCCTCCCGCGTCAGCAGGCGGAAGTCCCCGGGCTTTAATTCCGGATCCAATGTCAAATTGCCCATTTGTACACGCCTCAGATACACCACGGGTTTTCCGCAGGCGGCCAGCATCCTCTTGACCTGATGAAATTTTCCCTCCCGCAGCGTCACATACGCCTCACTCACATCCCCGGAGCGCAGGATCTCCAGCTCCGCCGGCAGGCACCGAAGCCCGTCGCCCAGCAGCATCCCCTGCCGGAACGCCGCGCAGTCCTCCTCCGTCAGGCAGCCTTCCACCCGCGTAAAATACACCTTGTCCACATGGTGCCTGGGGGAGAGCAGGCGGTGCGCCGTCCCTCCGTCATTGGTCAGCAGCAGCAAACCCTCCGTGTCCTTATCCAGCCTTCCCACCGGAAAGAGCTTCATCCGCGCGTATTCCCGCGGAAGCAGATCCAAAACGGTCTTTCCGCGGCCGTCCTCCGTTGCGGACAGCACGCCGCCGGGTTTATTCATGACGATCCAGGTAACGCGCCGATACCCCACCGGCATTCCCTCCACGGCAAAGTCCGTTGTCTCCGGATCATATTTATCTTCCGCAGAAGCCGCCGGAACGCCGTTCACCAGCACCTTTCCCTCCCGTACAAGAAGCTTCGCCCCGCGCCGGGACCACCTTCCGGTGGACGCCAGTATTTTATCCAGTCTCTGCTTTTCCATATTTTCTCCTCCCCGGAAGTTCTAGGTACGGTTTCTCCCGTCATACTCTTGTAGGGAATGAATTAAAAAAGCATCGGGAGGAATGAAAATGTTCATCTGCAGCGCACATATCACCCGCCGGAGACTCATCTGCATCGCGGCGGCCATCGCAATCCTGCTTTTTCTGGTACTCCTGTTCTGTCATTCACCCCATAAGGTGGCCTCCCGTTCCGCGGAACTTCCGACAAACGAAGCCCGTGTCGCCTATCTGCGGAAGCTCGGCTGGAAAGTCCAGCCCAGTCCGGTTGAAACATTTCATCTGCTCCTTCCGACTCCCCTGACGGAACCGTACCTCAGTTACAATCAGCTGCAAAAAAAGCAGGGCTTCAACCTGGAAAACTATTGCGGAAAACAACTGCTGCGCTGTACCTATGCGGTCACGAATTACCCGAGGCATCCGGAAGGCGTACAGGTAAATCTCTATCTCTGCCAAAACGTCCCGGTGGCGGGAGATGTTGTTCTGACCGGCGAAAAAGGATTCCGGGCCGGGCTGGCATACCCCGGCAAATAATAACGCAAAAAATCCCCGGACGGAAATCCGGGGATTTTTTATTGGGAAAAATTACTCGACGATCTCGGTAACAGCGCCGGAGCCAACGGTACGGCCACCCTCACGGATAGCGAAACGCAGGCCCTTCTCGATGGCGATCGGGGTAATCAGCTCCACGCTCATCTCGACGTTGTCGCCGGGCATGCACATCTCAACGCCCTCAGGCAGAGTGATGACACCGGTAACGTCCGTCGTACGGAAATAGAACTGGGGACGATAGTTATTGAAGAAAGGAGTGTGACGGCCGCCCTCGTCCTTAGTCAGGACATAAACCTGACCCTTGAACTTGGTGTGGGGATGAATGGAACCCGGCTTCGCCAGAACCTGGCCGCGCTCAACGCCGGTACGATCAACACCACGCAGCAGAACACCGACATTATCGCCAGCTTCCGCATAATCCAACGTCTTGTGGAACATTTCAAGGCCGGTGACAACAGTCTTCGTCTTCTCTGTGCTCAGACCGACAATTTCAACCTCATCGGACATCTTGACAACGCCGCGCTCGACACGGCCGGTGGCAACGGTGCCGCGGCCGGAGATGGTGAATACGTCCTCCACAGGCATCAGGAAGGGCAGATCATCATTCCGGACAGGAGTCGGGATATAGTTGTCAACAGCGTCCATCAGTTCCTTGATGCAGGCATATTCGGGGGCATTGGGATCGGTGGACTCGGAGGTCAGCGCGTTCAGAGCGGAGCCCTTGATAATGGGGACGTCGTCGCCCGGATAATCATACTTGCTCAGCAGCTCGCGGACTTCCATCTCAACCAGCTCAATCAGCTCGGGGTCATCCACCTGATCGCATTTGTTCAGAAAAACGATCATGGCAGGCACACCGACCTGGTGCGCCAGCAGGATGTGCTCACGGGTCTGCGCCATCGGGCCGTCGGTGGCGGCGATCACCAGAATGGCACCGTCCATCTGCGCAGCGCCGGTGATCATGTTCTTGATATAGTCGGCATGTCCCGGGCAGTCAACGTGGGCATAGTGCCGCTTATCGGTTTCGTACTCAACGTGCGCGGTATTGATCGTGATGCCGCGGGCCTTTTCCTCGGGAGCCTTATCGATCGCGTCATACGCCTCAAAATTGGCCTTGCCCTGGAAAGACAGCCACTTGGTGATCGCAGCGGTCAGAGTCGTCTTGCCGTGGTCAACATGGCCAATGGTTCCAATGTTGACATGGGGCTTGTTTCTTTCAAATTTCTGCTTACCCATTTGAAAATCCTCCAATCAAATTACAAAATCCGGTTTCCCGCCATGCAGAATAATCAGCAAAGCATATTTTACCGTAAAATTTCGGGAAAATCAATCCCCAATTATTCCTTGCCTTTTCCCCGTTCCGTGACAATCTTGTCGCGGATATTTCTGGGGATCTCCTCGTAGTGGCTGGGCTCCATGGTATACTGACCGCGGCCCTGCGTGCGGGAGCGCAAATCGGTTGCATAGCCGAACATCTCGGCCAGAGGCACAAATGCGTCGATCTGCTGTGCGCCGGAACGCGCTTCCAGCTTGCTGATCTGTCCGCGGCGGCCGTTCAGATCGCCGATGACGTCGCCCATATATTCATCGGGGACGGTAACGCAGACTTTCATGATGGGTTCCAGCAGAGTCGGATCCGCCTTCCGCATAGCTTCCTTGAACGCCATGGAACCGGCGATCTTAAACGCCATTTCAGAGGAGTCAACTTCGTGGAAAGAGCCGTCATACAGCGTGACTTTCACGTCAACCACGGGGAAGCCGGCGACAATGCCGGAATTCATCGCCCCCTGAATTCCCGCGTCAACCGCGGGGATATATTCCTTGGGGATGGCGCCGCCCACGACGGCATTGACAAATTCATAGCCCTTGCCGGACTCATTGGGCTCCAGATGAATTTTAACATGGCCGTACTGGCCCTTGCCGCCGGACTGGCGGGCATACTTGGTCTCCTGATCGACGGCCTTTTTAACGGTTTCCTTATAGGCAACCTGAGGCGCGCCGACATTGGCTTCCACCTTGAACTCACGCAGCAGGCGGTCCACAATAATCTCCAGATGCAGCTCGCCCATGCCGGCGATAATGGTCTGGCCCGTCTCGTCGTCGGTCCAGGTCTTAAAGGTCGGATCCTCTTCCGCCAGCTTGACCAGTGCCAACGCCATCTTCTCCTGACCGGCCTTGGTCTTGGGCTCGATGGCGACACGGATCACGGGATCGGGGAATTCCCGGGGAATTCCATGGACTCCAGCACGATGGGGTGCTTCTCATCGCACAGCGTATCGCCGGTGGTGGTGTGCTTCAGGCCGACGGCGGCTTCAATATCGCCGGAGTAAACCTGATCAATATCCACGCGGTGGTTTGCGTGCATCTGCAGAATACGGCCAATCCGCTCCTTGTTGCCCTTGGTGCTGTTCAGCACGGTGGACCCGGTGGTCAGCGTACCGGAATAGACACGGAAGAAGCTCAGGCGGCCCACATACGGATCCGTCATAATCTTAAATGCCAGCGCGGAAAACGGTTCGCTGTCGTCAGCCCTGCGCTCTTCCTCTTCGTCCGTCTTGGGATTCACGCCCTTGACGGGAGGAATATCCAGCGGAGACGGCAGAAAGTCAACGATAGCATCCAGCATCTTCTGCACGCCCTTGTTTTTATAAGAAGAACCGCAGGTAATAGGAACCAGTTCGTTGGCGATGCATGCTTTACGGATAACGGCGCGGATTCTGTCGGCGGTAATTTCCTTCCCCTCCAGCATGTCCTCCATCACGGTGTCATCCAGCATGGAAACCGCATCCATCAGCTTCTCATGGTACTTCTGGGCCAGCTCCTTCATGTCATCGGGAATCGGCTCGACACGCATATCCTTGCCCAGATCATCGTAATAGATATCCGCATCCATCTCAACCAGATCGATGATTCCCTTGAAAGTCTCTTCTTTTCCGATGGGGAGCTGAACGGCGACGCCGTTGCACTTCAGACGATCCGCAACCATGTCCAGAACGTGATAAAAGTCGGCGCCCATAATATCCATCTTATTGACATAGATCATCCGGGGAACTTTGTAGTTGTCGGCCTGACGCCACACAGTCTCGGACTGGGGCTCCACGCCGCCCTTCGCGCAGAGGACGGTTACGCTGCCGTCCAGAACACGCAGGGAGCGTTCCACCTCGACGGTGAAATCGACGTGGCCCGGGGTGTCAATAATGTTGATGCGGGTCTTGGGAAATTGATTTTTGGAACCCTTCCAATAGCAGGTGGTCGCAGCGGACGTAATGGTAATGCCGCGCTCCTGTTCCTCTTCCATCCAGTCCATGGTGGCAGTGCCGTCATGGGTTTCGCCGATCTTATAATTGACGCCCGTGTAGTACAGGATACGCTCCGTTGTGGTCGTTTTTCCTGCGTCGATATGGGCCATGATACCGATATTTCTTGTGTTTTCAAGCGGTGTTTCTCTCGGCATACTGTTTTACTCCTAACTTACCAGCGGAAGTGCGCGAAAGCCTTGTTGGCTTCGGCAGCCTTATGGGTTTCCTCGCGCTTTTTCACGGCTGCGCCGGTATTGTTGGCAGCATCCATGAGTTCACCGGCCAGTCGATCGGCCATCGTCCGCTCGCTGCGAGCCCGCGCATAAGTCGTCAGCCAGCGCAGAGCCAAAGTCTGACGGCGTGCGGGGCGAACTTCCATAGGAACCTGATAGGTAGCGCCGCCGACACGGCGCGCCTTCACTTCCAAGCTGGGCATGATATTCTCCAACGCCTGGGTAAATACTTCAATGGGGTCTTTTTCCGTCTTTTCCTTAATCTGATCAAAGGCGGCGTAAACCACTCTCTGCGCGACACCCTTTTTGCCGTCCAGCATGACGCTGTTGACCAGCTTGGTCACAATGGTAGAACCATATACGGGATCGGGCAGAACCTCTCTCTTGGGAACATTACCTCTTCTGGGCACTATGCTTCCCTCCTTCATAATTATTCTATGATCTCATAGGTACTCAAAAGGCGTCTTGCAGCCTTCCGTGAATGCCTGCCAAAGAGGTCCGTATCCTATCTATATAAACCTATTCGGCAAAGCTTTCAAAAACCAGTCCTTACTTGGACTTGGGACGCTTGGCACCGTATTTGGAGCGAGCCTGCATACGTCCCGTAACGCCCTGGGTGTCCAGAGAGCCGCGGATAATGTGATAGCGAACGCCGGGCAAATCCTTCACACGGCCGCCGCGAACCATCACGACGGAGTGCTCCTGCAGGGAGTGACCCACGCCGGGGATGTAAGCGGTAACTTCATAGCCGTTGGTCAGGCGCACACGGGCGATCTTACGCAGTGCAGAGTTCGGCTTCTTCGGAGTCGCGGTTCTGACGGCGGTGCAAACGCCTCTCTTCTGAGGAGAGGGCAGATCGGTCTCCTTGTTTTTCAGAGTATTCAGACCAAACTGCATCGCGGGAGAATTGGACTTGTAGGTAGCCTGCTGTCTTCCCTTGCGGACCAGTTGATTAAAAGTAGGCATACTGTTCTCCTTTCTTTGAAAATTTTGGAATCCGTACAAAGCGGATTCGATCTATTTTTTACGGAACGCCCGAAGACTATTCCGAAAAAACCAGTTTACCGCAGCACCGCAACCACGGACGCCCCAACGGGGATGCCGCAGGCGGCTCCCAGCTGCGCCATGGTGTTTCCCTGCTCCACCGGAACATTCTGCCCGGCGCAGGTATCGGACAGGGGAGCGGTAATGGCAGGGTCGGCATCGCAGGCAATATAGACACGCAGGGCGCGACCCTCGCGGATCGCTTTCCGGGACTGCTTCACGCCCACAACTTTGTTGGAAGCAGCAAGTTCCGTCAGCACAAATATCCCTCCTGCAAGGTATGTCAAATTTCGCGGAGAAGATCCGCGCGTTTTTATATTATATCATACGGTAAAATTGGAGTCAAGCATTTCTGAAAATTTTCAGACGCTGCCAATTCAGAAACGATTCCGGCGGCGTCTCAGGCAAGAAGGGCGCTTTCCCGGCCGGGAAAGCGCCCTTTCTCAATATAAAGCGGAGCGGGATTTCCTCCGGCTTACTCTTGAGACGCGGGGAGTTCTTTCTCTTCCGCAGTTTTCCCCGGAACCAGTTCCTCGGCAAACTTCTTATAGGCGGTCAAACCGGTGCCC
>JBFLFX010000022.1:0-23059 GCA_041859815.1 Dysosmobacter sp.
CGCGCCGGCAGCGGGCAGGTAATTCGGATTGCCTCCTATCCCAGCGTGGCAAAGAGTATTTTACCTTCCCTGATTCAGAAATTTCAGGCGCGGAATCCCAATATTACGTTGGAAATTCAAATCAGCGGTTATGATATCCGTGAATGGCTGGCTTCCGGTACGGTGGATCTGGCGTTTGTAGACGAGGGGCTGGGAGAGAAGCAGAACTGGCTTCCGCTTTTTCACGATCCCTATTTTGTTGCGGTTTCCGCCGACTCTCCGCTGAGTTCCAAAGTCTCCGTCACCATACAGGATCTTACCGATCAGGCGTTTATCCTCTCGCAAATCAACGAGCTTAAACCCTTGGGCCGTCTTGGAAAATTCCGGGAGCAGATTCACGTCAATGCCTCGGACGATACCGCCGTGCTCAGTCTTGTCGAGCAGGGGCTTGGCATCACCATTTTACCGGAGTGCTCCCTGAAGGGACATTCCGATCAAATCCGCGTCCTGAACCTGAAGCCGCCGCTTCACCGCACCATCGGCATTGTCCGTTCCAAAACCGTCAACCGCTCCGCGGATGATTTTGTGGATTTCTCCATTAAAGAGCTCCGCAAAACGGATTAAAAAGCAGATATTTGAATCCACGGCAGGTTGATCCCGCCGTGGATTTTATCCATCAGTCGTTTACATATGCATCAGATTTCCCGTGCGAAGGTTCTTTTCCATGCCGAACGCATATCGCGCAACGCTGCCCCGCTTGACCAGTCTGGCCGACATAATCATGCGGCAGTGTCCGGGATCTCCGCCGGACAGGTCTCCCTGCTCCTCCCGCAGGCGGCAGCACAGCCGATCGATTGCCGCAACGCCCATCTGCTCGCGCATGACCTGCACCGTGGTCAATTCAGGATCCATCATCATGCAGATGGGGAGATCTCCAAAACCCACCACAGATACGTCCTCCGGAACTCTGTATCCGTGGGAAGTCAGCGCCCGGACAGCGGCGGCGGCAAGTATATCGGTATCCGCAAAATAAGCGGACAGCGGACGGCCGCCCTGATCCAGCCAGCGGCAAATATCCCTGTAAGCCTGTTCAGACGTAATTCCGGCATCGACATATTGCAGCAGCGTCTTGTCGTTCATGCCGAATCTCCGCCTGGCATGAAGCACGCCGGCCTGCCGCTCTTCAAAGCTGTCATTGCGGGGTCTCGCCCGGAAATAGCCCACATCGGGGTGTCCCATCTCCAGCAAATACCGCACCGCAAGACTCGCTCCCTGCAGGTTATCGGCCGAAACACAGTCCACATCGGGAAATTCAGTCGTGTTTCCCACCAGGACAACCGGAATCTTCTGGCGTTCCAGCAGAGTCCGTGCTTTTTCCACATGCTGCTCCTCCACGCCGGGCGCCAGAATAATCAGGCCGGATGTATCGCGGCAAATATTCAGTGCCTGCGCCGCCCAATCGCCGCCGGCATGGAAATAGCTCACCAGTACATTGTGCCCGTATTCCCGTGCCCGGGCTTCAATCCCCTGCAGGATCTCGGGCGCCAGGGACTCCTCCTCCATATTCTGCCTGCCCGCAAGAAAAATGACAAACCGTATATTTCGTATGGAAGACGGGACTTCTTTTTTGTGAGTAGAATATCCCGTGCGCACAGCTTCCGTTAAAATTCTCTCCCGCGTAACCTCGCTGACTCCAGGCTTTCCATTCATTGCCAGCGAAACCGCCGAAGGAGATACCCGAAGCTTTTCTGCAATTTCTTTTGCTGTAATCGTCATCAGTCCACCCCCGAAGTCTTTTCATCATTATGTTACAATTATATTAAATTCCTGTTTCAAAAGCAATAGAAAACTAAACTTTTTTCCCATTTTTTTATTCAATTTTACTTTCATATCTATTTCAATTATCTCTTCTTATATCTATCATAAATACGTATTTATACATTTTCTTACAAATTTACTTTATTTTTTTGAATTTTATGGAGATTATACCTGATATCCTTTGCTAATATGGGAAAAAGCAGGTGCTTTAGAAATAATTTAGCTGAAATTTTAGATTTATAAATCAGCACTTCTCAAGGTCAATCGCCGCGGTGATGTTTCAAAAAATTCACAAATTGTTCCTCATTGTCATTAAAAAGTGAGTAGAATAAAAATAAGAGTCGAAGGATGAACTTTTTCGATTATCCGGCAAACGGCGGATCTCTTCCCCGTGCTTCTTCACAAATCTTCCCACCAAATTTTTTCCCGCGCGAAAACGGCATTGACAAAGTATCTCCAATGTGGTTTAATACGATATTATATATTATATTTTAAGGAGTTTGAAATGACTTGGAACATTGTATGTGACAGCAGCTGCGACCTGAAGGGCGCGGTTCTGCAGCCGGACTGGCTGCGGCTGGAAGTCATTCCCATGCGAATCAGCGTGGGCGGAAAAGACTGGGCGGATGACGAAACGCTGGTAACTGCCGCTTTGCTGGACGCCATGAAGGAGGACAAGAACGTCTCCTCTACCGCATGCCCTTCTCCTGCAGCATTTGCCAAGGCATTTGAGGCGGCGGACTGTTCCCTCTGCTTTACAATTTCCGGAAATCTTTCCGGCACTTACAATTCCGCCGTTCTGGCGCGGGATATGGTGCTAGAAGAGCATCCGGAGAAAAAGATCTGCGTCATCAACTCCAAAAGCACCGCCGGCGTCATGGTGCTGCTGGTCCGGAAGGCGCAGGAACTGATTGAGGGCTCGGATGATCCGGATTTTGAGGAAATCTGCAACACGCTCCGGATTTATCAGGCATCCCTGCGCACCATTTTCACGTTGGAGTGTTATGACAATCTGATTAAAAACGGGCGGATGCGCCCCTTGGTGGGCAGCCTGCTGCACACGCTGGGTATCCGGATTATTGCCGACGCAACCCCCGCGGGCACCATTCACGTGTCCGGAAAGGCGCGCGGCGAGGTAAAAACTTATCAGGAAATCGTATCGCAGATGCGCAGCAGCAAGGACTGCACCGGCGCGCGGGTGGTGCTTTCCCACTGTGAGAATCTTTCAGGCGCTCTGCGCCTGAAAGAGCTGATTCTCAGCGAGCTCCCCGTGAAAGATGTCACAATTTACTCCTGCCGGGGGTTGACCACTTTTTATGCCATGCGCGGCGGACTGATTCTGGGATACTGATTCAGGCCGTTTCTCCTGCATACCCCGGCTGAATGCGCCGGGAATCAGACGCAGCCGGCTGAAATCTGTGTGCGGCGGCAATGCTGCTTATCAGGGAGGTTTGACGGATGTCCGAAACGACGAATTACCAGGCAATCAATTCCAGCTTTTTTGACAGGTGGGTTGCCGGAGGATGGGAGTGGGGTACTCCCATCGGCCACGATTTGTTTGAATGCGCCAAAAAGGGCGACTGGTCTGTCTTGTTAACGCCCACAAAACCGGTTCCAAGGGACTGGTTCTGCCCGATGAAGGGCGCCAAAGTGCTGGGGCTTGCTTCCGGGGGCGGGCAGCAGATGCCGATCTTTGCGGCGCTGGGCGCGGAATGCACGGTTCTGGATCTCTCCTCCGCGCAGTTGGAAACGGAGCGGATGGTCTCTCAGCGGGAGCATTATTCCATCAATCTCATACAGGCGGACATGACAAAGCCGCTTCCCTTCGCGGAGGAGAGTTTTGACCTGATTTTTCACCCGGTTTCCAATTGTTACGTGGAGGACGTCGCGCCTGTTTGGAGGGAGTGCTGCCGAATTCTCAAAAAAGGCGGCATTTTGCTCTCCGGGCTGGATAATGGAATCGGTTATGCGTTCAACAAGGAGGAATCCGCGCTGAAATACCGTTTGCCCTTCAATCCGCTGAAGGACAGGGAACTGTATGAAACCTCCATCCGCAATGACTGGGGCATTCAATTTTCTCACACGCTGGAAGAGCAGGTCGGCGGACAGCTGCGGGCCGGATTCACCCTGCTGGATATCTATCAGGATACCAGCGGCATGGGAAAGCTCCACGAATACAACGTGCCGACTTTTTTGGCAACCAAAGCGATAAAATAAGCAAAAGGGGGAGACGCCTTGCGGCGTCTCCCCCTTTGTGTGCAGTTACCGGACGATGGTCGCGACCATGACAGCCTTGATGGTATGCATGCGGTTTTCCGCCTCGTCAAACACGACGGCGTGTTTGCTGCGAAATACCTCGTCGGAAACCTCGCGGATGTCCACACCCTTCTCATGCCATTCCCCGGCCGTCTTTGTCTCGAAGTCGTGGAAGGAGGGCAGACAGCGCATATACAGCACGTCGGGATTTTCCGTCGCCTCCAGCGTTTCCATCGTCACGCGGTACGGGCCGAGCAGTTTCGCGCGCTCGGGAATCAGTGCCTCCTCGCCTATGGAAGCCCAGATATCGCCGTAAACCACATCGGCACCCCTCAGGCAGGCGCGATCGCTGGTGATCTCAATACAGCCGCCGGTCTCCCCGGCAATCTCCTGCGCATCCTTCCAAACCCGCTAATCAACCTGATCGCACAGCTCTCTGGGCGCAAGGCCCGCAAAGTGCATTCCCCTCTTGGCGGCGCCGATCATCCAGGCATAGCACATGTTATTCCGCACGTCGCCCGGGAACACCACCTTCACCTTGTTCAGGGGCTTGCCGCAATGCTCCTCAATCGTCAGCATATCCGCCAGAATCTGCGTGGGATGATCCACGTCGGTCAGGCCGTTCCAGACGGGGACGCCGGCGTTTTTCGCCAAATCCTCAACCACCTTTTGATCAAAGCCGCGGTACTCGATGCCGTCAAAGAAGCGGCCCAGCACCTTTGCGGTATTCTCCATGCTCTCCTTCTTCCCCATTTGAGAGCTGTTTGCGTCCAGAAACGTCACATGCGCCCCCTCCTGCGTCGCCGCGACTTCAAAAGAGCAGCGGGTGTGGGTGGAGGTTTTTTCAAACAGCAGGACAATATGCTTGCCCTTCATGGTCGGATCGTCAATGCCCGCGCGGCGTTTTTCAAATTGCCGCATTGAATCCGCCTCATCCAGAAATTTCGCGGTAAACCGCTTGCGGACCTACGGGCTGATCGGGCTCTCCGCCGCCAGAGCCATCAGGGAAACCACTCTGGCGCCCTCTTTCCGCAGGCAATTGGCAAAAAGGCCGTGTTCCCGCCGGGCTTCGCCAAAAAGGGACATCGTCAAACAGCGGACGATCCGGATAATCCGGCATCAGATTTTCCAGCTCCCGGCCGGCGCAGCAGAATCCGTTTCAGTTTTCCGATTTCCGAATTATTGTGCATCATGGATTCCAAAATGCGCTCACGCTTTTGATCTCCTTTGATCTTTATCTGACCCCGCCGTTTCTCCGCATAAACATCAAAACATCTCTCATGCGCATTCTGAAAATCCATCGAGCTGTTCGATAGGATCCTCCTTCCCCATTCAAGTTTCCTCAGGCGCAAGTCTTAGCGGCTCAGTTGCCTCCGGCCGCTCTCCAAACACGGCCAGAAAGGCAGGAGCGTCCATGGTTTCGTTTTTCAAAAGATACTGGGCAACCGTTTCCAGTTTATCGCGGCTGTCCTTCAGAATTTTCTCGCAGCGCCCATACTCCCTGGCAATCAAAGCCTTGACCTCCTCGTCAATCTCAGCGGCCACCTGTTCGGAATAACTGCGTCCCTGTGCCATTGTACGGCCGATAAACACCTCGTCATGTCCGGTCTCAAAGGCAACCGACCCTAAACGGTCGCTCATCCCGTAAGTCGCAATCATTTTATGGGCAATCTGGCTGGCCCGCTGAATGTCGTTGGACGCGCCGGTAGAAATATCGCCCAGCACCAGTTGCTCGGCCACCCGGCCGCCCAGCAGCGCCACAATCTGATCTTGCATATAACGCTTCGACAGGAAAGAGCGATCCTCCTCCGGCAGAGAAACCGTCATGCCGCCCGCCTGTCCCCTTGGAATGATGGAGATCTGCGTCACGGGATCGTGATTCGGCAGCGCATGCATCACCACGGCGTGCCCCGCCTCATGATATGCCGTCAGCTCCCGTTCATGCTGCGGAATTACACGGCTGCGCTTTTCGGGGCCTGCGATGATCTTCATTTCCGCTTCCTTCAAATCTTTTCTCGTGATAAACTGCGCGCTCCGCCGGGCGGCAAGCAGCGCCGCTTCATTCAGCAGGTTCTCCAAATCCGCGCCGGTAAATCCCGCGGTTCCGCGCGCCACTTCACCGAGGGACACATCCTCCGCCAGAACTTTATCCCGGGCGTGAACCTTTAAAATCTCCTCGCGCCCCCTGATATCCGGCAGGCCGACATAAACCCGGCGGTCAAACCGGCCCGGCCGCAGCAGCGCCGGATCCAGCACATCCGCACGGTTGGTGGCGGCTAAAACCACTACGCCCTCGTTGCGGCCGAAGCCGTCCATCTCCACCAGCAGCTGGTTCAGCGTCTGCTCCCGCTCATCGTGTCCGCCGCCAAGCCCAGTGCCCCGCTGGCGTCCCACGGCGTCAATCTCGTCAATAAACACAATGGCAGGAGACTGCTTTTTGGCCTGTTCAAAGAGATCCCGGACACGGGAAGCGCCCACGCCGACATACATTTCCACAAAATCAGATCCGGAGATGGAGAGAAACGCCACGCCTGCCTCTCCCGCCACCGCTTTCGCCAGCAGAGTTTTGCCGGTGCCCGGAGGGCCGACAAGCAGCACGCCCTTGGGAATCCGCGCACCGAGGGAAATAAACTTATCCGGTTTCCGCAGGAATTCCACAATCTCCTGCAGCTCTTCTTTTTCCTCATCCTCCCCGGCCACGTCGTCAAACGTCACGGTCTTGTCTTTTTCACTCAGCGTCCTCACATGCGCAGATCCGAACTTTGCCATTTTGTCCGGCCCCGTGCCGCCCCCGTTGGCCGCGGTGCGCAGGAAAATCACATACCAGAAGACGCCGAATACCAGCGCGATTGCGACATACGGCAGGACGGTCCGCGTCCAACCGGAGGAATGACTGGCGTGATAATCATAGGATTTGATAATTCCCCTGGCGTATTGCTGCTGCACAAGGGGGTTCAAATCATCGTAAAACAGATCAAAGTCATACAAATCATAGGTAGCGGTCTTGCTCCCATTGACTGCTTCGCGCAAGTCCATCGTCAGCGTATGGTCGGAAATAGTGAAGCTCTCCACCTTTTCCTGTTGAAAAAGCTGCCGCACCTGCGAATAGTTCAGTTTGTCCTGCTGCTGGGAGCTCTGCCACAGATAGGAGCAGCAAAGCGCAACGATCAGCAGAAGCAGGAGAATGCCGATGTTAAATTTTCCGGATTGCTTCACTTTCACGATTCCTCCTTGCGTAAAGGCACGGGTTTCAGAAACGTCTGCGGGAAGTTTATTTGGCGGCGGTATAGACCTCCGGTTTCAATACGCCGATATAGGGCAGATTGCGGTAATGCTGGGCGTAGTCCAGCCCGTAGCCCACCACAAACTCGTCTGGTACCGTAAAGCCCGCCATGTCCGCTTTGACGGCCTTCGTCCGGCGGGCGGGCTTATCCAGCAGCGCCACAATGGTGATGGATGCCGCGCCCTTGGTCAGCAGATAATCTTTCAAAAACGCCAGCGTGTTGCCCGAATCCAGAATGTCCTCCACGATAATGACATGCCGTCCGGTGATGTCCTGCTGCACATCGTGGGTAATCTGCACCCGGCCGGAAGAAACCGTGGAATTCTGATAGGAGGAAACCGCAATAAATTCCAGATCGCTCTGAATCGGGCAGGCGCGAATCAAATCCGCCATGAACACGAAGCAGCCCTTCAGCACGCCCAGAAACAGCGGATTCTTCCCGAAAAATTCCGCTGTCAGCACCTCCCCCATCTCCGTAACGCGCGCTTTAACCTGATCCTCGGTCAGCAGAACCTTTAAAATGTCGTTTTCCAGTTCATTTTTCATGATATTACTCCTCTGTATCCTGATTCTCTCTGAAACAGCAGCTGTACGGCGTCCTCCCCGGGGGCCGGCATAAACCGGACGTCTACGCCGATTCCGGGGACAGCCGCAGGGGTTTCGCCGATTCTGACAACCGGAAGCCCATCCCGGGCCGGCGGCGGAATCCGGCAGTCCGTGCACAATCGTTTAAGGCTCCGCGCGCCCCGTGCACCGGGCAGTTTTAAGCAGTCGGACGTGCGCCAGCGGGTAATCCGCAGGGGCTGCGTCATCGTCTCTTTTTTTAACTGCAGGCGCACCGTTCCCCCGCCGCTCTCCGGCCCACCTCCCAGCCGCACCGTCCAGTCTCCAAACAAAACCGCCGCGTTTTCCCGGAGAACCGTTTCCTCCGGCGGCTGTCTTCGCCGTTCTATCAGCAGGGTGCCGCCTGCCCGGCGCGCCAGCAGCCCATACGGCAGGGAGATCTGCCCGTCTTTCCCGCCGGACGCCAGAGCAATCACCGCCGCGGCGTGCTTTTCGGTCAAATCCTTCCGGCGGCCGCAGACGCATTCCATCAAATGCAGCGCGGCACGTCCCGCGAGAGAATCCGGGATCTGTGCTAGAGTTCTGCAGGGAATCCGGACGCTGCCGTTTTCCATCTGATCCGCCGCGGCAACCGCCCGCTCCGCCAGTGTTTCCAGCAGCCTGTTCTCCTCCCCCAGGATTCCCGCCGTCCGCGCCATGTTCTCCACAGCCCGGGGGTTCAGCTCCCGCAGCACCGGCAGAATCCGGTGGCGGATCACATTCCGGGAAGCCTCGTCCGCCTCGTTGGTCTCATCCTCCATATGCGGAATTTTATTTTCCGCCGCATATTCCAGCAGTTCCCCGCGGGTCACGTTCAGAAACGGGCGGCAAATGCCGTCCCGCCGGGCGGGAATTCCGCCGAGTCCTGCGCTGCCGGTTCCACGAATCAGGTTCATCAGCATTGTCTCCGCATTGTCGTCGGCGTGGTGTGCGGTGAGAATCCACGGACAACCCGCCTGTTTCGCCGCAGAGCGCAAAAACGCATAGCGCAGCGTCCGGCCGGCCTCTTCCAGGGATTTTCCCCCGTTTGCCGCCAGCGCCCGGGTGTCGCCACTGCCGGAGAGAAACGGGACGCCGTGTTCCCGGCAGTACTCCCGCACAAACTGCTCGTCGCGGCTGGCCGCCGCGCCGCGGAGCCGGTGATTGAAATGCGCGGCAGTCACCCGAAAGCCCCACTCCGCTCCCCAGTCCGTCAGCAGATGCAGCAGGCACATGGAGTCCACGCCGCCGGACACGGCGGCCAAAACCGATGCGCCGTGGGGAAACCAAACCCGCAGCGTTTTTTTTGCACTTTGCAGCGCGGAAGTTCTATTCTTCTTCGTCATACCGTTTTTCCAGAGTGCCGAAGGAAGTGTATTCCGGCATCCAGCGCAGCTCCACCTTCCCAGTTTCGCCGTGGCGGTTTTTGGCCACGATACACTCGGCAATATTGTGTTTTTCAGAGTCCTCATTATAATAATCGTCCCGGTACAAAAACAGCACGATGTCGGCGTCCTGCTCGATGGAACCCGACTCACGCAGGTCCGACAGCATGGGACGCTTATCGTCACGCTTTTCATTTGCACGGGACAACTGAGAAAGGCAAATCACCGGAATATCCAGTTCCTTTGCCATAATTTTCATCATTCGGGAGATATCGGACACCACCTGCTGGCGGTTTTCGCCCGCATATCCCCGGCCTCCGGCGGAGGTCATCAGCTGCAGATAGTCGATGACCACAAGGCCAAGATTATCCAGACGGCGGCATTTGGCGTTCATGTCCGCCACGGAGAGCAGCGGGTTGTCGTCAATGCGGATATCCGTCTGGTTCAATGTTGCGGAAGCGGCGGCGATTTTTTCCCAGTCCGTCTCCCGCAAATTTCCGGTTTTCAAGCGGTTGTTCTCCACCAACGCCTCTGCGGACAGCAGACGGGAAACCAGCTGCTCCCTGGACATTTCCAGGGAAAATACAGCTACGGTCTTATCCGTGGCCTTTGCCACGTTCAGCGCGATATTCAGCCCCAGAGAGGTTTTCCCCATGCCGGGGCGGCCCGCCAGCAGAATCAAATCGGACTTGTTCAGCCCCGCAATCTTCGCGTCCACGGCGGAAAGCCCCGTGGAGATTCCAGGCAGGCTGTTGTCTTTTTCAGACAGTTCGGACAAGCTGTCCAGCAGATCCGGCAGGATATTCCGGACAGGCACCATGTCCTGCGCGCTGTGCCCCCGCCGGATGGCGTACACTTTCTGTTCGGCCGCCTCCAGAATTTCGCCGGCTTCGCCGACGCCCTCCTGCACCAGCGCAGTGATCTGCTCCGCCGCCTGCATGACGGCGCGAAGCAGCGATTTGTCCCGCACGATTTTAACGTACTCCATCACGTTGGCAGAGGTGGGCGTAATCTCCATCAGCTGGGCAAGATAGCTGCGGGTCGTATTTTCATCATAAACGCCGTTTATCCGCATCTCCTCCGCCACGGTAATGCCGTCGATGGGCTTGGCGTAGGTAAACATGGTATAAATCGTCTCAAAAATTTCCCGGTTCTGGCGAAGGTAAAAATCGGACGGCTGGAGTTTTTCCATGACATTCTTGATACAATCCGCGTCAATCAGCATGGAACCGAGAACCGCCTGTTCGCCTTCCAGCGAATGCGGCATCTGTCGGATCAGCAGATCTTCATTTGCCATTTTCCCGATCCCTCCTTCCCGGGTAATCCGCCCGCGGCGGACGCTCTTTCACGGATCAGGCCTCCTCCGAAACCACGGCAATGACCGTTCCCGTGACATCAAACCCCAGCTTTGCCTTAATCCGATAGGTGCCGAATGCCTTGATTGGCTCGTCCAGAACCAGCTTCTGTTTCGGAATCTCCATGCCGTACTGCTTTTTCAAGCCCTCGGAAATTTCCTTGGTTGTCACGGCGCCGAACAGACGGCCGCCGTTTCCGGCCTTGGCGGTCAGCTGTACCCTGCATTCCCTCAGTTTTTCCGCGGCGGCCTCCGCCTCCGCTTTCTGCCGGGCTTCTTCCGCCCGGCGGGCCTTCTCTTTCAGGTTCATGGTGTTAATGGCATCCGTCGTGGCGGGAATCGCCAGCTTGCGGGGCAGCAGAAAATTGCGGGCATATCCCTCGGAAGCCTCAATCATCTGTCCCTTTTTACCCTGTCCGCGGACATCCTTCAGTAAAATCACTTTCATCTTGTACACTCCTCAAATTGATCCTCTGCGGGTTTCGGTTATTTTTCCAAATACTTGTCAATGGCCTTCAGCAGCTGATCGCGGACAGCGTCCGGATCGCCGTTTTCCACACGGCCGCCCGCCGTGGTGGAATTTCCGCCGCCGCCCAGCGCCTCCAGAATCATCTGCACATTGATGTCGCCCAGCGAGCGGGCGGACATCGCCACGTCCTTTCCCATGCGGAACAGGACAAAAGAGGCCCGAATGCCCTTCAGCGTCAGCAATTCATCCGCCGCCTGCGCGGCGGCGACGCGATCCACGCCGTCCTCCTCCACCGTCACCACGGCAATGCTGTCATGCACCACCTGCGCCCGGCGCATAATATCGTACCGGGTTGTCACCTCGGACAAATCGTTCTGAAACAGGCGCTGCACGTCGGAAGTGTCCGCGCCCGCGCGGCGCAGGAAGGCAGCCGCTTCAAAGGTGCGCGCGCCGGTGCGCATGGTAAAATGCTTCGTATCCAGCACAATGCCCGCCAGCAGCGCCTCGGCCTCCTCATGCAGCAAATCGGACGGTTCCACCAGATACTGCAGCAGTTCCGTCACCAGCTCCGATGTGGAGGAGGCGTATGGCTCATGGAAATTCAACGCGGCATTCTCGATATACGTTGCGGATCGGCGGTGGTGGTCGATGACCGCCACCCGGTTGCATGCCTCCAGCACCTGCCGGGATTCCACAATATCCGGCCGGGTGGTATCCACCACAATCAGCAGCGCGCCGGGCTGCATCCGCAAAAAACGCCTCCCCCGGCGTAACAAAGGCGCCCGCGTATTCCGGCAGCGTCTGCAGCGTCTGCAGCACCTGCCCCGCCGCGTTCTTCTGCAGGTCAATGACAATGGCGGCTTTTTTCCCGCGCTTGCGGGCAATGCACATCAGCCCTACGGAGGCGCCGACGGAATCCATATCCGCATAGCTGTGGCCCATAATATAAATCTGGTCGGCATCCTCCATGAGCTCGCCCAAGGCGCTGGCCATGACCCGGGATTTCACTTTCGTGCGCTTTTCCGTCGTCTTGGTACGCCCTCCGTAAAACTCAAAGTCCAGCCGGTTGCGGACCACCGCCTGATCGCCTCCCCGGCTCAGCGCCATCTCCAGGGACAGGTTGGCACTCTTGTACAGCTCCGCAATGTCCTTGCCGTCCTTGCCGATACCCACAGACAGCGTAGGATGCACCCCCTCGGCCACCGTAACGGCGCGAATCGCATCTAACACGGAGAATTTTTCCTCCGCGAAGTGTTCGTAGTGCTGTTCCTCAAAAATAAACAGATAATGATCGCGATCGGTTTTTATCAGCAGGCCGGTATTTTCCGCCCACAGGTTCAGTTTCTCATCGATTTGCGCCAGAAGCGCGCTGCGCTGGCTGTCCGCACAGGACTTCATCAGCTCCTCATAATTGTCCACTTCCAAAATGGCAACCACCAGACGGCTGGCATCGTATGCCGCCCGCAGATTATCCGCATCCGTGGTATCCACCCAGTAAGTTGTGGCAACCAGGTTCTGCCCGCCGTCTTTCGCCTTGGCGCGCACCAGACTGCCGTAAACCCGGAAGCGGCGTCCGTTCATCTGCACGCGATCGGGGCACTCCTGCTTTCCCTCCAGCAGCCATTGAACAGGCAGTTCCGGTACGGCGTCCTCCACCTTCATCTCAAAGAGATGATCGCGGGCGCCCGCCAGCTGAAGAAAATTCTCATTACTCCAGATCACCTCTCCGGTGTCGGGACGAAATACCATAATCGGCAGCGGAGAATTGATCAGCGTCGATTTGCTGGCGGAATCCACGCTGCCCGTCAGATTGTCAATATACTGCAAAATACCCTGCCGGCGCCGTCTGTTCGCCCGGGAAAAGGCAATATACAGCACGACGGTCACGCCGCCCTCCGCCAGCGCCAGAGCCAGCTTAAAAGGGATAGCCGCCAGCGAAAACACCATCAGGCACAGAAAATACAATTTCAAATTCGGCTCCAACAGCCCGGACAGCTTCTTATTCATGACTTCCTCCCGTGAGATCCTCAGGCAGGCACGCCGCCGTTTCCTGACTGCAGCGGCCTGCCCCCGCGTGTTGATTCAGTATAACAGGTTTTTAACCCCCGCGCAAGTTGGAAGCGGTCAAATCTCCTGTAATTTCACCGTTCCCGATAGTTTTTTTTGGATTATTTGCCGCGAAAATATGTATACAAAGCGCTCTTCCCGTGGTATAATATAATTATTATATTTTGTATTTCACCGGGTGGAACGCGTTTTCTTTCCGGTTTAATAATCGAAAATTTCAGGAGCTGAACGTGGACGCTTCCACTTTTTCTGACGGCGAAACGGGGCCGGGCAGTACGGTGGACATCCTCTGGTGAGGTATGCCCTGTCGCATCTTCTTTGGGTATATTTTTTCAGCTTTGAAATTTTCCCTATCACTCCATATTTTATATGTTGTTTGTTAAAGGAGAAACTGTATTTATGGCTGAAAAACTGAAAGTGATTCCCCTGGGAGGTCTTGACGAGATCGGCAAAAATATGACCGTCTACGAATTCGGCGGCGAGATCATCGTTGTGGACTGCGGCATTGCCTTTCCCGGGGACGATATGTACGGCATCGATTCCGTCATTCCCGATGTGACCTACCTGATTAAAAACCGCAGCCGCATCCGCGGCCTGTTTCTGACTCACGGGCACGAAGATCATATCGGCGCAATCCCCTACGTTCTCAAGCAGGTCAATATGCCTATTTACTGCACCCGTTTTACGGCAGGACTTGTCAAACTGAAACTGGAGGAACACGGGCTGGTGAAGTCCACCCGTCTCATCACCGTGGAGCCCGGCGAAACCGTCCGGGCGGGCAAATTCCAGGTGGAATTCATCCATGTGAACCACTCCATCGCGGATTCCGTGGCGTTCGCCATCCACACGCACCTGGGCACGGTGATTCATACCGGCGACTACAAAATCGACTCCACCCCCATCGACGGCGACGTCATTGATCTCGCCCGCTTCGGCGAGCTGGGCAAGGAGGGCGTTCTGGCGCTGCTCAGCGACTCCACCAACGTGGAGCGCCCGGGGTATACGCCGTCCGAAAAGCTGGTGGGAAAAACCTTCATGCGGCAGTTTTCCAACTGCCCCGACCGCATCATCGTCACCACGTTCGCTTCCAATGTCCACCGCATCCAGCAGGTGCTGGACGCTGCGGCAGCCTGCGGGCGCAAGGTGGCCGTCACCGGCCGTTCCATGGAAAACATGATGAAGGTCTCCACGGCGCTGGGCTATATGAAAGTCCCCAAGAACACCCTGATGGACATTACGAAAATCAAGGGTCTGCCGAAAAGCAAGCAGGTTATTGTCACCACCGGCTCCCAGGGCGAGGAGATGTCCGCCCTGTACCGCATGGCGTTTTCCACCCACAAGCAGATTGAAATCGGTGCGGGCGACAAGGTGATCATCTCCGCCTCCGCCATTCCCGGCAACGAAGTGGAAATTGGGCGCGTGATTAACGAGCTGTTCCGCAAGGGTGCCAACGTCATCTACGATCGCGCGGATATGCTGCACGTCTCCGGACATGCCTGTCAGGAAGAGCTGAAGATTATCCACGCCCTGACGAAGCCCCGCTTCTTTGTTCCGCTTCACGGCGAGCAGCGGATGCTGCAAATCCACAAGCGGATTGCCGAACAGATGGGCATGGATCCGAAAAACATCGTGATTGCCGAAAACGGCAGCGTAATTGAAATGACCGCCAAAACCATAAAGCTCAACGGCTCTGTTCCCGCAGGCGAAGTCTTTGTGGACGGCTCCGGCGTGGGCGATGTCGGCGCGGTGGTTATGCGCGACCGCAAGCGCCTGGCGGAGGACGGCATGGTTGTCGTGGTGCTGCCGGTTTCCTCCCACGACGGGCAGCTGATCAGCGCTCCCGAAATTGTCACCCGCGGCTTCATCTACGTGAAAGAATCCGAAGATATGATGAAGGAGCTGCAGGGCGTGGCGCAGTCCGCCGCCGAAGGCGTAGCCTCCCACAAGCGCGGCAGCAAGGGGGATGACAGCGAAATGCGCGGCGCGGTGAAATCCGCCGTCAGCAGCTATCTCTTTAAAACCACCAAACGCAATCCCATGGTCATTCCCGTGGTAACGCGCCTGTAATTCAAAACCGGATAAAAGCCGTGCGGAAACAAAATTTCCGCACGGCTTTTTTGAAAGATTTTTTTTCTCCCGCTCGTATTAGAAATGAGAGCGGAACGCGCCGCGCATTGCCGGCATGCGCGGTCTCCGCCGTCCCAAAGGGAGTTGAAGCATTTGAATCAGAACGAACGGGCCGGGAGGCTGGTGTCGTATTACGCAGACACCATTCTCCGCCTGAGTTACACCTATTTAAAAAGCGCCGCCGATGCGCAGGATGTTTGTCAGGGGAGGTCCTTATCAAACTGGTAATGGAGAACCGCACCTTTGAAAGTCCCGCGCACGAAAAAGCGTGGGTACTGCGCGTCACCTCCAATGCCTGCAAGGATCTTCTGAAAAGCGCATGGCGGAAGCGGGTCTGCGTGACGGATACCTGCCCCGAAACCGCCGTGCCGGAGGAACCGGACGGTGAGTTGCTGGAAACGGTCAACCAACTGCCGCCAAAATACCGCGCGGTGATTTATCTCTACTATTATGAGGGATATTCCGCCGCTGAAATCGGACAGATTCTGCGGCTGCCCGCCGCCACCGTCAATACGCGGCTGGCCCGCGGACGCGCACAGTTGAAAAAAATGCTGGGAGGAATGAACTATGAACATGAACGAGCTTGAATATCAGCGCGAACTGGATGCGCTGCGTTTTACACAGGCACAGAAACAGGCATTGTCGGATCGGGTGGCAAAAGCCGCACAACGCCCGGCGATCCCGCGGCGTCCCATCCGCCGGATTGCCGTTGTCGCCGTTGCCGCTGTTCTGGCGCTGGCCATTGGAGCCGGCGCGTCCGGCGTACTGAAATCCGCCGCCGAGGCCTTTGCAGGCGTCTTTGGATCATCTGAAACCGAGACAAAAATTGTCAATCGAATCGGTAAGCCAATCGGCGCGTCCGCCAGCAGCGACGGCATCACAATCTCCGCCGACGCCATTGTGGGCGACAAATACAGCGCCTGTATCGTCTATACGGTAAAAAAGACGGACGGTTCGGCGCTGAAGCTGCCCGAAAACGCATTGCCCGCCAATCTGCGTTTTGATGAAGGCGGCTGTAACCTGGCGGGCCTGGGCGGCGTTTCCGGCTCTGCAGGGTTCACCGACAGCGCTCCCGCGGGCAATGCCGTACAGTATGTGGAATCTATTACAACGGACAGCCGGGACGGACTGAAACTGGGCAATGTAACCGCAAAATTCCACAATCTTGTCTGCTCTGACCCCAAAACGGGGAAGGATACCCTTCTGTCCGGCGGCACATGGAAATTCCATTTCAACGTCAACTATGAGGATTCCTCCGTCTCCCTGCACAGCGGACAAAATACGTTCGGACAGGGCGGCATGACCTTCACGGTAAAGTCCGTATCCATCTCCCCGGTGGCGGTGCGTGTTGCTTACAGCGTGGACAGCGAGGCAAAATGGAGCAATCAGTCCAGCGGCAAGGTTTCCAAACAGGATGAAAAAACGAGCGAGCGCTATTTTGACAGCGTAAAAATTCTCGTCCACTGTACCGACGGCCATGTCATCGACATGACAAATGCGGGCGGCGGCATTTCCCCCAAGAACGGGAAAACCGAGTGCAGTAAAGGCGGCGTTTTCCCGGAAATTCTGGATTTGAAAAATGTGGCCTCCGTTACGGTTGGCAGCATTACCTATCCGGTAAGCGTAAAATAAACCAACGCATCAAATCCACAGGGGCGGCACGGAGAGTAATTCCCGCGCCGCCCCCTGTTCCGCTTCCGCTTTTTTATTTCAGCTCATCCAGATTTTCCGGCAGATCAAAATAAATCTTCTCTCCCCGATCCACCACAAGGCACGGGACGCCCACGCGCCCCTCCGCCCGAACCTCCGCGAACTCCTGTCGGTTGTCCCGCAGTTTCAAAAACTGCTTGAGCTGGAACATTCCGGAGGTGATGTCCACATTGGCGTAAGGTAGCCCGCTCTTATTCAGCGCGTCAATCGCCGCCGCGCAGTCGGAGCAGTGGGAGCTGGAATAAAGAACTAAATTTTTCATCGTGCTTTTTCTCCTTGTCCGGTTACGCCTGCGGCACTTTTTCCACTGGCTTTTCGTCCGCGAAGATTGCCTTGGCTCCGGCGGCAAAACCCGCAAATCCCTGCAGTTCCGAGGGAATAATGATCTTTGTCGCCTGCCCGTCCGCCACCTTCTGCATGGTCTCCAGCGCCCGGAGCTTGATAACCTGATCGCTGGGATTGGCGTCGTTCAGCAGTTTCAGCGCGTCTGCGGTGGCCTGCTGTACCTTCATGATTGCCGCCGCCTGGCCCTCGGCGCGCATAATCGCCGCCTGCTTTTCGGCGTCCGCCCGCAAAATGGCGGACTGCTTTTCGCCTTCGGCCACCAGAATCTGGCTCTGCTTTTGTCCTTCCGCCTGCAAAATGGCCTCGCGGCGCTCCCGCTCCGCCTTCATCTGTTTTTCCATGGCGTTCTGAATTTCCTTGGGCGGAATGATATTTTTCAGCTCCACCCGGTTGACCTTAATGCCCCACGGATCGGTCGCCTCATCCAGAATTACCCGCATCCGGGAATTAATGGTATCCCGGGACGTGAGGGACTGATCCAGCTCCATATCGCCGATAATATTACGCAGGGTGGTTGCCGTCAGATTTTCAATGGCGTTCATGGGCTGCTCCACGCCGTAAGTGTAGAGCTTGGGATCGGTAATCTGAAAATAGATAACCGTGTCGATCTGCATGGTGACGTTGTCCTTGGTAATCACGGGCTGGGGCGCAAAATCCGCCACCTGCTCCTTCAGGGAAACTCGTTTCGCCACCCGCTCAATGAACGGAATTTTCAGATGCAGGCCCACGTTCCAAACGGTGTGGAACGCCCCCAGACGCTCCACCACAAAGGCGCGGGACTGCTGAACAATCTGGATGTTGGAAACGATCAGTATCAGCAGCAAGACTACCAGAATCGCCCATGGAATCCACCGTAAAAAAGTCATGACACAACCTCCTTCTTTTCTTCAACCATAAGCTTTACACCCGAGATTTCCCTCACGCGCACCAGCGCGCCGGCGGGAATCACCGCTCCGTCCGCGCTGCGTGCCGTCCAGGTTTTCCCGTCCACATACACCGCGCCGGAGGGCGCGTCGTTATCCACCGTTTCGGTCACCCGCGCCTCCCGTCCGATGACCCGATCCGCGTTGGTGCGCGCTGCGTGTCCGCGGGAAAGGCGCTTCACCAGCGGGCGGGTCGCCGCCAGTGTCACTGCGGAAACCGCCGCGAAGAGAATAAACTGCACAGTCGACGGCGCGCCGTACACCGCCGCAATCATGGCCGCCGCCGCGCCGCAGACAAACCATACGGAAATCAGCCGCACCGTCACCGCCTCCAGCACGCCGAACACCGCCACGGCGCCCAGCCACACCCAGATCATTGTGCCCATTCTGCGCTCCTTTCCTCCATACCTCTGCGGGTTTTGAGAGATAGTAGGAGTGTATCATACTTCTCCGCAGTTTTCCACCTCATTCCGGTAACAGATTTCCCATACTTTCCTTCCTTTCATTGCATAAATCAACCGCATCTGTTATAATCTGAGGCACCTTATTTAAGCCCCGTTTGAAAAATTGCCGTGTCCGTCTTTCCGCTGAATTCTGCGCCGCGGCTGCGTTCAATTTCTTTGCCATCAGCCAGGGATGCCCGCAGAAGTTTTCCCCGTCTGACACAAAATTTTCAGAAAATTCAAATACCGCAATTTTTAAAAGGGGCTCAGTAAATCGTATTTTTGCCGCAAGGGAGTTTGAATATGACTTTTACAATTCCCTGCCTGCTGGGCCTGGAAGGTCTGGTGGCAGATGAAATGAAACGCTTGGATCTGCAAAACGTGCGCGCGGAAAACGGCCGCGTCCACTGTGAGGGCGGCATGGCGGACATCGCCCGGCTGAACATCAGTCTGCGCTGCGGCGCCCGGGTGCTGATGGAACTGGGGCACTTCCCCGCCGCAACCTTTGACGAACTGTTCGAGGGCGTCCGCGCCCTTCCGTGGGAGGAGTACATTCCGCAGGACGGCGAATTTCCCGTCAAAGGCTACTCTCTTAATTCTCAGCTGCATTCCGTCCCCGCCTGCCAGTCCATCGTGAAAAAAGCTTCCGCCAAGCGTCTGGGCGAGCATTACGGCTGCGGCGTGCTGCCGGAATCGGGAACACGCTATCAAATTCAATTTGCCATCATCAAGGACGTGGCAACCTTGTATCTGGACACTTCCGGCGAGGGGCTTTACAAGCGGGGCTACCGCGCGCAGGGCGTCGCCGCGCCCCTGCGGGAAACGCTGGCCGCCGCACTGGTGACGCTGTCCCGTTACCGGGGCAAAGATCCGTTCTGCGATCCCTTCTGCGGTTCCGGCACCATTCCCATCGAGGCGGCGCTGATTGCCAAAAACCGCGCGCCGGGGCTGGACCGCAGCTTTGCCGCCCAGAAATGGAAGTGGCTGCCCTCCTCCGTCTGGCTGGATGCCGGCGGCGAGGCCATGGACAGGGAATTTCACGGCGCTTACGACATCTGGGGCGGCGACATCGACCCGGATGCAGTGGCGTTGGCGAAGCACAACGCCGCATTGGCCGGGGTGGACGACTGTATCCGCTTTGAAACGGCGGACGCGGGCTCTTTCCACCGGGACAGCGAATACGGCCAGGTAGTCACCAACCCGCCCTACGGTGAGCGCCTGCTGGATCGCAACGCGGCCGAGGCGCTTTACCGCGCCTTCGGCAGGGCCTGCCGGACGCTGCCGCCCAAGTGGCGCGTTCTGGTGCTGTCCTCGCATACGGAGTTTGAACGCACCTTCGGCCGGCAGGCGGATAAACGGCGCAAGCTCTACAACGGGATGATCAAATGCGACGCATTTATGTACGGAAAGAATTTTTTATAATTTGCCCGCCGTCCGCCGCTTGTTTCAGTTCATAATTATTTCACAGAAATTCGGGGGTTACCCCCTTTACAAATCCGCACGGATGTACTAAGATAGCAGCGTTAGCACTCAAAGAGTTGGAGTGCTAACGCTGAATTCGTTTATTCTATATCCATAAGGAGGTTCTTTATTATGAAACTTACCCCGCTTGCTGATCGTGTTATTCTGAAGATGATTGAATCTGAGGAAACTACCAAGGGCGGCATCATCCTGACGGGTTCCGCCAAGGAAAAGCCCACCGTGGCAGAGGTTATTTCCGTCGGCCCCGGCGGCGTCGTGGACGGTAAGGACGTCGTCATGACCGTAAAGCCCGGCGACAAGGTGATTACCGACAAGTATGCCGGCACCAAGGTCACGCTGGATGACGTGGAATATGTCGTCGTCCGTCAGCATGATATTCTGGCCATCGTCGACTAAACACTTCTAAGCGGGGCGTTGTGCCCCAAAGGCGCAAATCCGGCGCGCCGGATCTGCCGAAAACCTTCTCACCTTTGCGCAGCAAGGGCGGCCGCGCTGAATACAGGGTAGGGTGTCCCGTCCGGGTATCTGTTCCGAGCCTGACAAATCCGATCCTGATTTTGTCTGCGGCGAAATTCATCGTAATTACTAATTGGAGGTAATTGAAATGTCTAAACTGATTAAGCGCGGCGAGGATGCCCGCAAGTCTCTGCAGTGCGGCGTTGATATTTTGGCCGATACCGTCAAGGTCACGCTGGGCCCCAAGGGCCGGAACGTGGTTCTGGATAAAAAATACGGTGCTCCCCTCATCACCAACGACGGCGTGACCATCGCCAAGGAAATTGAACTGGACGATCCGTTTGAAAACATGGGCGCGCAGCTGGTAAAGGAAGTTTCCACCAAGACTAACGACGTTGCCGGCGACGGCACCACCACCGCAACCCTGCTGGCACAGGCCATGGTTACCGAGGGCCTGCGGAATCTGGCGGCGGGCGCAAATCCCATGATTGTGAAAAAAGGCATGAATAAGGCCGTTGCCGCAGCCGTGGCTGAAATCAAGAAGCAGTCCAAGGCTGTGGACGGAACCAAGGACATTGCACGTGTCGGCGCCGTCTCCTCCAGTGATGAGGAAATCGGCAAGCTGATTGCGGACGCAATGGAGCAGGTTTCCGCCGACGGCGTGATCACCGTTGAGGAATCCAAGACCGCCGAAACTTACAGCGAAGTGGTCGAGGGCATGCAGTTTGACCGCGGCTACATCACTCCGTATATGGTTACCGATACGGAGAAGATGGAAGCCGACATGGATGATCCCTATATTCTGATCACCGATAAAAAGATCTCCGTCATCGCCGACATCCTGCCCCTGCTGGAGCAGCTGGTGCAGGCGGGCAAGAAACTGCTGATCATCGCCGACGACGTGGAGGGAGAGGCTCTGTCCACTCTGATTGTCAACCGTCTGCGCGGGACGCTGAGCGTCGTTTGCGTGAAAGCTCCCGGCTTCGGCGATCGCCGCAAGGAGATGCTGCAGGATATCGCAACCCTTACCGGCGGCACCGTGATTTCCGAGGAAGTCGGCCTGGAACTGAAGAACACCACTGTCGACATGCTGGGCCGCGCGCGTCAGATCAAGGTCACCAAGGAACACACCACAATTGTGGACGGCGCGGGCGATTCCGCAAAAATCAAGGAGCGTATTGCCCAGATTCGCGCGCAGATTGCCAGTACCACCTCCGAATATGATAAGGAAAAGCTGCAGGAGCGTCTCGCCAAGCTGGCTGGCGGCGTAGCCGTTGTCAAGGTCGGTGCAGCCACCGAAACTGAGATGAAGGATAAGAAGCTCCGCATTGAAGATGCCCTGAACGCCACCCGCGCCGCTGTGGAAGAGGGCGTGGTTGCCGGCGGCGGCACCATCTTCATCAACATCATTCCCGCTGTGGAAGCCGTGAAATCCACTGTCGAGGGCGACGAGAAGACCGGTGTCCAGATTGTCACCAAGGCGCTGGAAGCTCCCATCCGTCAGATTGCCACCAACGCGGGGCTGGACGGCTCCGTGATTCTGGAGCAGGTTCGCAAATCCGGCAAGAAGGGTTATGGCTTTGACGCCTACAGGGAAGAATACTGCGATATGGTCGAGGCCGGCATTATCGACCCCGCCAAGGTAACCCGTTCCGCTTTGGAGAACGCGGAGTCCATCGCCTCCATGATCCTGACCACCGAATCTCTGGTCGCCGACAAGCCCGAGCCGCCCGCAGCGCCCGCGGCGCCTGCGTCTCCCGACATGGGCGGCGGCATGTATTAATTCAGAAATTCCTATTTCCTCTCTTTGATTGATGTTTCCGGCCGGGGAATCTTATTTTTCCCCGGCCGGGGCATTTTTTCCCACATTTTCTCCTTGGAATTTCAAGAAATATCTTGACAAAATACCTCTCGTCCTGTTATAGTTAAATCTGCCCGTTTTGGAGAGATTGATTTGGCGGCATAGCTCAGTTGGCTAGAGCATGCGGTTCATACCCGCAGTGTCCCCGGTTCAAATCCAGGTGCCGCTACCATCTTCCACGGGGCGCATGCGTCCCGTGGAAGTCCCTGCGGACGCGGCCCGTTGGTCAAGTGGTTAAGACACGGCCCTTTCACGGCTGTAACATGGGTTCGAATCCCGTACGGGTCACCAAACCTGAAAGAAGCCGCAAGGCTGACGGAAGGGTTAAAAGTGCATATTCGATGTGGAGGCTTAGCTCAGCTGGTTAGAGCGCCTGCTTCACACGCAGGAGGTCGAGAGTTCGAGTCTCCCAGTCTCCACCAAAACGGCATAATCCGAACTTGTTTCCGATAGGAGACGGGTTCGGATTTGTCTTTCATCTAAAAGATTTGGCGCAGCAAAATGGCTCTTATCCGTTAT
>JBFLFX010000023.1:0-22597 GCA_041859815.1 Dysosmobacter sp.
CCTTTTCGACCATCTCCTCGCTCATGTGCAGGGTATTCTTCATATACGCCCTGCCGGCATCGGTGTTGAACAGGCGCAGCAGACGCTGAGAATCCTCGTCGTCGATGTCGATGATCATGTCGGTGTTCTTCACGTTGTGAATCCAAGGCACATGCTTATCGCCAATCCCTTCGATTCTGTGACCGCCGAAGCCGTTCTCCAGCAGCGTCGGGCACTGGAGCGCCTCGCCCACGGCCAGTTTCAGATGCGGATACAGCTCTTTCAGGCGGTCGCCCGCAGCCATGGTTCCGGAAGATCCGGAGGTGAAGCATGCGCCTGCGAAGCTGTCGCCGGGGCGCTTCATGTCTTCAAATACATCGGCCAGCGCATTGCCGGTGACGTTATAGTGCCAGAGAGGATTGCCCATCTCGGAAAACTGGTTGAAGATCATGACTTCGGGGCGTTTCTCCAACTCGTGCGTCTTATCGAAGATCTCCTTGACATTAGACTCGCAGCCCGGCGTGGCGATCACTTCGCCGGCAATGCTCTTGAGCCAGTCAAAACGCTCCTTGGACATCTCGGCGGGCAGAATGGCAATGGAGTCGCAGGCCAGCAGCTTGGAATTGAACGCGCCGCCGCGGCAGTAGTTGCCGGTGGAGGGCCACACGGCCTTGTGATACGTGGCGTCAAACTGTCCGGTTACCAAACGGGGAGCAAGGCAGCCGAAAGACGCGCCAACCTTATGGCAGCCAGTGGGGAACCATTTGCCAACCATGGCGACAATGCGGCAGGGTACGCCGGTCAGTTCAGACGGGAATTCAATATAATTCGGAACCGCCTGGTAAAGGCCGCCGAATTCCTTGGCCTCGTTCTTCCAGGTAATCCGGAACAGGTTCAGGGGGTTTACATCCCACAGTCCTACCTTCTTCAGCTTGTCCTGAATTTTCGCGGGAATCGTCTCGGGATGCTGCATTTGAGCAAAAGTAGGAATAATGACGTTGTTTTCCCTGGCTTTCTGAATGTTATGTTCCAGACCCTTTTTGTTGATTGTCAAATCAATCATTACGATTTACCCTCCTGTTGTTTATCTTTTTGTTTTAAATCGATATAGGAATACAGTGTATACTTGGATATGCCGAAATACCGGGCAACCTTATCGCCGGATTTGGTCACCAAAAACGCGCCGTTCTGATTCAGGAATCGAACGGCTTTCACTTTGTCGTCCTTGTTCATCAGGGCAACCGGTTTTCCAACCAGGGCAACCGACTGCTGAATCAAATCGTCCAGCAAATCGCTGATATTCACAATTTTCTCCGGCTCCCTCTGCTGCGGTTCTTTGGTGGCAATCAAATCATTCACTGCGCTCTCCACCATCAGCAGCTTGGAAATGTCAAAATTAATGGACAAAATTGCACATACCCTGCCCCGGTTGTTGCGGATATACATGCTTGATGATTTCAGAATCTTGCCGTCCGGCGTCTTTGTCAGGTAGCAGAGATGATCCTTCGGATCTTTTTCATGGCTTTGCAGCTGATCGATGACCACATGTGAAGCGCCGTCACCGACCTTGCGGCCGCTAACGTGGCCGTTTTTGATAAAAACGATGGAATGATCCGGATGTTTGCTTAAATCATGCACCACAACTTCACAGCTGCTGCCAAACTGTGCGGCGATGCCTGCCGCTATCTGCCTGAGCAGTTCCAGTTTTCCGGTTTCCGTGCGGTATCCCTCCTCTTTGGAGCCCCGTTTTTAGTGGATACTCCCTAATAAATTACTATTATCATACCATACTTTTTAGATAAATCAATCACTTGCCAAAAAAATTATTTAGGTTTTCTTCTTTTTTGTTTGACATCTTGCGTTCTTATGCTAGGATAGGGATAGTCAATCAAAACAATTGAATGTTAAATTTCAAAAATACAACAGGGGGCAGCGACATGAATTTTGATGAAATCAAGAGTGCAGCAAAAGGTTATGAAGCAGCTATGACTAGATTCCTGCGGGATCTGATCGCCATCCCCAGCGAGAGCTGCGGGGAGGAGGGCGTTATCAAGCGGATCGCCGCCGAGATGAAAAAAAGTCGGCTTTGACAAAGTCGACATCGACCCGGAAGGCAACGTTCTCGGCTGGATGGGCAGCGGAAGTAAGATTTACGCCTATGACGCTCATATCGACACCGTCGGGATTGGCAACAGGGACAACTGGAAATTTGTTCCCTATCAGGGCTACGAAAACGAGACTGAAATCGGCGGCCGCGGCGGATCCGATCAGGAAGGCGGCATTGTCTCCGCGGTTTACGGCGCGAAGATCATGAAAGATCTGGGGCTGATCCCTCAGGATGTCACCATTCTGGTCACCGGCACAGTTCAGGAAGAGGACTGCGACGGCCTTTGCTGGCAGTACATTCACAACGAAGACAAAATAACCCCGGAATTTGTCATTTCCACCGAACCCACCGACGGCGGCGTCTACCGCGGGCACCGCGGCCGTATGGAAATCCGCGTGGATGTCCACGGGGTATCCTGCCACGGTTCCGCGCCGGAGCGCGGCGACAATGCAATTTACAAAATGGCGGATATTTTGCAGGATGTCCGCGCGCTGAACGAAAACGGCGACGGCGATTCTTACAAAGTGAAGGGCCTTGTCAAGATGCTCAATCCGAAGTTCAACCCGGATCATTATGAGGACGCCCAGTTCCTTGGCCGCGGCACGGTGACTGTTTCCCAAATCTTCTATACCTCTCCTTCCCGCTGCGCGGTGGCGGATTCCTGCGCCGTGTCTCTGGATCGCCGCATGACCGCCGGTGAAACCTGGGATTCCTGCCTGAAGGAAATCGAAAATCTGCCGTTCTGCAAGAAATATGCCAAGGACGTAAAAGTCTCCATGTACATGTACGACCGTCCCGCATGGACCGGCCTGAAATACGAGACCGAGTGCTACTTCCCCACTTGGATCAACAAGGAAAACGCACCGCATGTACAGGCGCTGGTAGATGCGCACAAGGCACTTTACGGCGACAAGCGCGTCGGCGCCCCCACCTCTTCCGAAGCGATTGAAAAGCGCAAGGCTCCTCTGATTGACAAATGGACGTTCTCTACCAACGGCGTCTCCATTCAGGGGCGCTATGGCATTCCCTGCGTGGGCTTCGGCCCCGGTGCCGAATCTCAGGCGCATGCCCCCAATGAGATCACCTGGAAAGAGGATTTGGTCGCCTGTGCCGCCGTCTACGCGGCGGTTCCCTCCCTGTACAAGGGAAAGAACGGCGAGGACGTCTGTGAATATCGCGGCGGAAAAACCAACAACGACATTAAATAATAAAGGAGAGTTCCCGTAAACCTCACTTCGGATTTGAAAGAAATTGAACCGGCACAGCCGGAAAGGAGTACTGATATGTCTAAGACAATTGAACTTGCAAAGCATCTGGAAAAACTTCATATCAACGATATGTATAAAAATGACTTTTACTGGACGTGGGATAAAACCGACGAAGAACTGGAAGCCATCTTTACCGTGGCGGATGCGCTGCGCGATCTGCGTGAACGCAATGTCTCCACGAAAATTTTTGATTCCGGCCTCGGAATCTCTATTTTCCGCGACAATTCCACCCGCACCCGTTTCTCCTTCGCTTCCGCCTGCAATCTGCTTGGCTTAAAAGTTCAGGATCTGGACGAAAAGAAGTCTCAGATTGCCCATGGTGAAACCGTCCGTGAAACCGCAAATATGGTATCCTTCATGGCCGACGTCATCGGCATCCGCGACGATATGTTCATCGGGGAAGGCCACAAATATCAGAAGACCTTCATGGATGCTGTGTCCGAAGGGTACCGCGACGGTATTCTGGAGCAGAAACCCACGCTGGTGAACCTTCAATGCGACGTGGATCATCCCACGCAGTGCATGGCGGATATGCTGCACGTGATTCATCAGTTCGGCGGCGTTGAAAATCTGAAAGGGAAAAAAGTCGCCATGACGTGGGCTTATTCTCCCTCTTACGGCAAGCCGCTGTCCGTCCCGCAGGGCGTCATCGGCCTGTTCACCCGCTTCGGCATGGACGTCGTGCTGGCACACCCCAAGGGCTATGACGTCATGCCGGAGGTTGAGGAAATCGCCCGCAAGAACGCGCAGGCCACCGGCGGTTCTTTCAAGAAAGTTAACACCATGGCGGAAGCCTTCGACGGCGCCGACATCGTGTACCCCAAGTCCTGGGCGCCCTTTGCCGCGATGGAACAGCGCACAAAACTGTATCAGGCAGGCGACAGCGACGGCATTGACAAGCTGGAACAGAAGCTGCTGGCACAAAACGCCGAGCATAAAGACTGGACCTGCTCCGAAGAAATGATGAAGAAAACCAAGGATGGCAGCGCCCTGTATCTGCACTGCCTGCCCGCCGATATCAGCGGCCTTTCCTGCCCGGCAGGCGAAGTGGACAACTCCGTATTTGATCGCTATCTGGTACCTCTCTACAAGCAGGCCTCTTTCAAGCCGTACATCATCGCGGCCATGATCATGATGTCCAAGGTGAAGGATCCTGCCGGCGCCCTGATGGAGCTGGATCGCCGCGGCAATAAGCGCAGGGAATTCTAATCACATATCCCGGACGGAGTCCGTTCTGTCTTGATTCCGGCGGGCGTTCGGCTGAAATCCCCGCCCAACTGCGAAGAAAAGAATCAAGCAACAATTTCACTTTGAGAGGGGAAAAAGTTTATGAAAAAACGCATTGTCATTGCTTTGGGCGGCAACGCTCTTGGCAAAAACCTGCCGGAACAGCGCGTGGCCGTCAAAGAGACGGCGAAGGCGATTGTGGATTTGATTCAGGAGGGGCACGAAGTGGTCATTGCCCACGGAAACGGCCCTCAGGTCGGCATGATCAACGTCGCTATGACAACGCTCTCCCGGGAAGATCCCAGCAATCCCATCGCACCGATGTCGGTTTGCACCGCCATGAGTCAGGGATATATCGGCTATGATTTGCAGAACTCCCTGCGAGAAGAATTGCTTAACCGCGGCATTCATAAACCGGTGGCCACAATTCTGACCCAGGTGGAGGTAGATCCGAAAGATCCCGCGTTCGAACATCCCAGCAAGCCCATCGGCGCGTTTATGACCGAAAAAGAAGCGGAAGGAATGCGGAAGCGCGGCAACGCCGTAATGGAAGATGCAGGCCGCGGCTGGCGCCGCTGCGTTGCCTCTCCCAAGCCGATTTCCATTATTGAAATCGATACTGTCCGCACCATGTTGGACGCCGGACAAATCGCCATTGCCTGCGGCGGCGGGGGAATTCCCGTTTTCCGCATTCCCGAACACGGACTGAAAGGGGCCGGCGCAGTCATTGACAAAGACTTCGCCTCCGAGCTTCTGGCAGAAGAGCTGGATGCGGACGCCCTGATTATCCTGACAGCAGTTGAAAAAGTCGCCGTGAATTTCGGCAGGCCAAACCAGAAGTGGCTCAGCGAACTGACGCCTGAAGACGCCCGCCGTTATGAGGCTGAAGGGCAGTTCGCTCCCGGCTCTATGTTACCGAAAGTACAGGCCGCTGTGAAATTTGCCGAGTCAAAACCCGGACGGACGGCGCTGATTACACTGCTGGAAAAGGCCAAAGATGGAATCGCCGGAAAAACAGGCACGGCCATCCATTCATAACCGGCCTCTACTCTTTACAGTGTGAAAGCTCCGCCGTCCCGAAACGGGACGGCGGAGCTTTTGCGGTTCCGTGCGCTTTCCTAATTTTGTGCTCCCATTTCCGTCTGTCCCGCCAAAAAGGTTGGATCGACTAATTTCTCATGATACCTCTCCGTTATAACCAAACAATCATTGAATATGGAGGATCTTTTCGTGAACCAGCATAATTTCTTTGGCATTTCATCCAACTTTTATCGATAAAATTAAAAAAATTTTAAGATTTCAGTTGAAATTTTTAGATCACACCTGTATGATAGAGGCAGACCGGAAAGGTAGTATTTTACACATGCACGGCAAAGGACTCGTTGCAAAATGAAAAACAAAATCTTAAGGAGGAAACAGGAATGAAAAAGTTACTTGCACTGCTGTTGGCATCCATGATGATTGTCAGCCTGGCTGCCTGCGGCAGCTCCGGATCAACATCTTCCGGCTCCAGCAGCGGCTCTAAATCCAAGAGCGGTTCCAAACCTTTCAAAATCGGCGCCATTATGGTCGGCGATGAAAACGAGGGGTACACCGCCGCCCACATTGACGGCTTGAAAGAGGCTTGCAAAGAGCTTGGAATCAGCACCAAAAACATTACGTTCAAGTACAATATCGGCGAGGATCAGACCTGCCTGGATGCGGCGGAGCAGTTGGCGGACAGCGGCTGCAACCTCATCTTCGCAAACAGTTTCGGCCACGAAACATATATGCTGCAGGCCGCGAAGGAATATCCTGACATTTACTTCGCACATGCCACCGGCAACCGCGCAAAGAGCGCAAAGCAGAAGAATTTCTGCAATTTCTTCGACAACATTTATGAGGCCCGCTATGTCTCCGGCATTGTCGCCGGCATGAAAGTTAAGCAGCTGCTGGCCGAGAATAAGCTGAGCAGTGACAACTTCGACTCCAAAGGCAATGTAAAAATCGGCTATGTCGGCGCTTATCCGTACGCCGAAGTGGTTTCCGGCTACACCGCTTTCTATCTGGGCATTAAATCCGTGGTGAAGAACGTGGTCATGAGCGTCCAGTATACCAACTCCTGGTTCTCCATCACCGACGAGGCGCAGGCTGCAAAAGCTCTGATAGCCAAGGGCTGTGTGATTATCGGCCAGCATGCCGATTCCACCGGCGCTCCCTCCGCTGTTGAAGAAGCTTATAAGGGAGGAAACAAGGCTGTATTCTCTGTCGGCTATAACGTCGATATGCGGAAGGTCGCTCCCGATGTGGCTCTGACCTCTTCTCAGAATAACTGGGCCGTCGCTTACAAGGAAATCATTGAGACCGCCATGAAGGGCGGCAAGCTGAAGACCGATTACTGCAACGGCTATGCTGAAAACGGCGTTCAGATTTCCCCGCTGGGCACCGCCTGCGCTCCCGGCACCCAGGCAGCGGTTGATAAGGCAATCGCCGCTATCAAGGCCGGCACTCTGCATGTCTTTGATACTTCCACCTTTACCTGCCCCGCCCCGAAGGCCGGTGACAAGTCCTACTCTGTGGATTCTACCGGTAAAGTAACGCACGCATACGCAACCGATACCAACGGGGATCATGTGTATGATGCGGACGAGGCAATCAAGGACGGTTATTATCAGGAGTCCGTTTTCCAGTCCGCGCCTTCCTTCATTCTGCACATCAATGGCATTACTGAGTTGAACGCTAAGAAATAATCACCGCTTTTACGGGGGACTGCCAATCGGTAGTCCCCCCTTTTTTGTCTCATTCTACACGGCGCAAAGGATTGTATTCCGGAGGCGGATGATATAAAACGATTTGTGTACAACCCTAACAAATTTTTTGTCTTTTATGATTTACTTTTGTAATGAATCATGATATACTGAATCCATGTTAAGGCATTGCTGAATTTTGCATTTCTCTTCTAATTTTCCGGCCGGCGTGCCGGAATTTCCGTGAATTGGACAGGAAAGGATGATCTTCTTGGAAACTGGAATGGCAGTTCAAATGAAGAATATCACCAAGCGATTTGGAAACGTAATTGCCAACAACGCAGTCAATTTGAATTTGAAACGCGGCGAAATACTTTCCCTTCTGGGTGAAAACGGCAGCGGCAAAACGACTCTGATGAATATGCTGGCCGGAATCTACTATCCGGATGGCGGTCAGATTCTCGTAAACGGGAAGGAGGTTTCCATCCGCTCTCCGAAGGATGCGTTTGATTTGGGGATCGGCATGGTTCATCAGCATTTTAAGCTGGTCAATGTCTTCACTGCAGCTGAAAACATTGTGTTGGGGCTTGATGAAAAAGTAAAACTGGATCGGAAGCTGGTTGCCTCCAAAGTCCGTGAAATCAGCAGCCGATATGGATTTGATATTGACCCCAATCAAAAAATCTACGATATGTCCGTCTCTCAAAAGCAGACTGTTGAAATCGTAAAAGTGCTTTACCGCGGCGCTGATATCCTGATTCTGGATGAACCCACTGCTGTTCTGACACCTCAGGAAACCGAAAAACTGTTCGCCGTCATGCAGAATATGAAGGCGGACGGCAAGGCAATTGTCATCATTACACATAAGTTGAACGAAGTGATGGCCGTGTCCGATCGTGTGGCGGTTCTCCGCAAGGGAGAATATATCGGGGATGTCGCTACCAAGGACACCAGCCCTCAAAAATTGACCGATATGATGGTAGGACACGCCGTCACCTTGAACATCAATCGCCCAAAAAATGAAACCCTAACCAAGCGGATTGAGCTGCAGCATCTGACCGTAAAGGACGAGGAGGGAATCAACCGGCTGACCGACGTGTCCTTTACCGCCTACGGCGGCGAGATCCTCGGAATCGCCGGTATCTCCGGTTCCGGCCAGAAACAGCTGCTGGAGACGATCGCCGGCCTTCAAATTGCGGAGCCCGGCAGCCGGATTATTTATACGGATGAAAACGGAAAAGAATGCGACATTATCGGCAAGAATCCGCTGGACATTGCGAAAATGGGCGTCGTCCTCTCCTTCGTTCCGGAAGATCGTCTGGGCATGGGTTTGGTCGGCGACATGGATTTGACCGATAATATGCTGCTCCGAAGTTATTTGACCGGCCGCGGGGTCTTCGCGGATCGGAAAAGTCCGAAGAAGCTGGCGGAAAATGTAGTCGATGAGTTGGAGGTCGTTACGCCAAGCGTCGCTACGCAAGTCCGTAAGCTCTCCGGCGGCAATGTGCAAAAGGTTCTGGTGGGCCGTGAAATTGCCATGAATCCCACCGTCCTGATGTCTGCCTATGCGGTTCGCGGGCTGGACATCAATACCTCCTATACGATTTATAATCTGATGACGGAACAGAAAATGAAGGGCGTTGCCGTTATTTACGTCGGCGAGGATCTGGACGTGCTGCTTCAGCTGTGCGATCGAATTCTGGTCCTCTGCGGCGGCCAAGTCAGCGGCATCGTGGACGGCCGGACTGCGACGAAAGAGCAGCTCGGCCTGATGATGACCCAGCTTCAAAGCGAGGAGGAACAAGCATGAGCAACCTCAGCGGACACAGAGAACCTCTGATTCATATTTCCAAGCGCACGGGAATCTCCGCCTGGAAGGCATGGGGAATCCGAATCATCTCTTTCTTTCTGGCATTGATCGTAGCCGGCCTTGTCATTTTTGTCATTGTCAAAATGAGTCCCCTAAAAGTTTACGCCACCATGGTGTACGGAACGTTCAGCACCTCCAGGCGCCTATGGGCAACCATCCGCGATACCATGATGATGCTGTGCATCGCCGTCGGTTTGTCTCCCGCGTTCAAAATGCGGTTCTGGAACATCGGCGCAGAAGGTCAGGTTCTGGTCGGCGGCATTGTCACCGCATTCTGCATGATTAAATTCGGCGCAACCATGTCTCCTCCCCTGCTGTTTCTGGTAATGCTGATTGCCAGCATTGTCGCCGGCGCCATTTGGGGCGTAATTCCCGGCATTTTTAAGGCGAATTGGAACACAAACGAGACTCTGTTTACTCTGATGATGAACTATGTCGCAATTCAGCTGACCAGTTATTCCGTGGCACAGTGGGAGAACCCCCCGGGATCCAACTCCGTCGGCATTATCCCCAACGGCTGGCTTCCCCCGTTCCTCGGCCAGCAATATGGCCTGAACGTTTTGATTGTCCTGATTCTCACCGCTCTAATGTACATTTATCTGAAGTATTCCAAGCACGGCTATGAAATTTCCGTGGTCGGCGATTCCGAAAATACCGCGAGGTATGCGGGCATCAACGTAAAAAAAGTCTATATCCGCACCATGGCGCTCTCCGGAGCAATCTGCGGCATCGCGGGATTTATCACCGTAGCCGGATCCTCCCACACCATCTCCACCGCTACGGCGGGCGGACGCGGATTTACCGCTATCATTGTGGCGTGGCTTTCCCATTTCAATACCTTTGTAATGATTCTGTTCTCCTTCCTGCTGATTTTCCTGGAGAAAGGCGCTATTGAAATTGCTTCCCGGTACAACTTGAACGAATATGCCTCCAGTATTATCACCGGCATTATCCTGTTCTTCATCCTGGGCAGTGAGTTCTTTATCAATTACAAGGTCAACTTCCGCCGGAAGCACAACTAAGGGGAGGGTGAACTGATATGAAACAATTTATAGCCCTTTTTAACGCGGCAATCGTCTTTGGCACCGTTATTTTATTCGGTGCCACCGGCGAAATTCTGACTGAAAAGTCGGGTAACCTGAATCTGGGTGTCCCCGGAATCATGTATCTGGGCGGCATCGCCGGCCTTATCTCCGCGTTTTTCTATGAGGCCAAAGCAGCCCATCCCACCGCAGGCGTAGCGATCCTTCTTTCCCTGATCTGTGCGTTTGCGGCGGCGGCGCTGGGCGGTCTGCTTTTCAGCTTTTTGACCACAACCCTCCGCGCCAACCAGAATGTCACCGGTCTGACGCTGACGATCTTCGGCGGCGGCGTGGCCAACTTTTTCGGCGGAAGCCTTGACAAGCTGGCAGGCGGCGTTGGGCAGATCTCCGTGGCAATTACTTCCGGCGGCTATTGCGCCAACATTCCGGCGCTGGCAAAGCTCGGTGTTGTCGGGCAACTGTTTTTCTCGTATGGCTTTTTGGTCTACGTCGCAATTGCTGTCGCCATCTTCATACAATGGTTTCTGAACAGAACCCGTGCGGGGCTGAACCTCCGCGCGGTCGGCGAAAATCCCAGCACGGCGGACACCGCCGGTATCAATGTCACCAAAAACAAATATTTGGCGACCTGTATCGGCGCCGGAATTTCCGGACTTGGCGGGCTGTATTACGTCATGGACTACACCAACGGCACCTGGGCAAATGACCGCGGGATTGAGAGCCTTGGATGGCTGGCAGTAGCGCTGGTAATCTTTGCCACATGGAAATCTATCAACGCCATTTGGGGTTCTTATCTGTTTGGTATTCTGTTCTGGGTCTACCTGTATATCCCGCATCTGACCAGAAGCTCTATTGAACTGTTTAAGATGCTCCCCTATGTGGTCACCATTATCGTGCTAATTGTCATTTCTCTCCGCAACCGTGAAGAAAATCAGCCTCCCGCAAGTCTTGGCCTCTCTTATTTCCGCGAGGAGCGGTAAGCATTAATGAAAAGAATCTCCCGCCTGCCGGCGGGAGATTCTTTTCATTTGCCGCGCCATCCCTGCAATCCGGAGCAAACCTAAAAGCGGCAATGCGCAGGATGGAAAATATAAAAATGGAAAAACCTCTGTGATGTGATTAAAAAAATTTATCCGAAAAACATGGCTCCGTACAAGCCAAACGGCAGGCAGTATCCCCTCTCCCCTTCCATCATCCTGCGGAACCCTCACAGCCGTTCCGACTTCGTCTCCGCATACCAGAGGTTGTATGTTCTCCGGTAAATCTCCGCTTCCTGCTCGGAACCGCAGATCATCCGAACGCGCAGAAAGTCCGTATGCCCGCGCAGGAAGTCCATGATCGCCCGCTCGGCTACTGTCGCGGCCTGAGAAACCGGATACCCGGTTTCGGCCGCGGCGGAAGGAAAATCCACCGTCAAAAGTTGGTTTTTCGCCGCCAGCTGTAAACAGGATCGGCAGCAGGATGCCAGTGCCGCCGCTTCATTTTCCGTGCCGCCCCGCCATCTCGGTACGGCCGTATAAATCGAACACGGCGTATTTTCATTTTTCTCTTCAAAAAAAGCGGCCTGTCCCGGATAAATTTCCCTTCCATCCGGTAAAATATTCCTGACCCGCACAACAGCTGCGGCATCCGAACAGGCCGGCGCTGCGGCCAATACTTCAAATCGCGGCATTAGTTTCCTCACGCTTTCTTCAGATATTCATCGCAGACATTTTGTGCCAGTTCGGCCAGAAGTCCTTCATCCACACTGACAAGGTGCCGATCCCGCACCACCAGCTTGCCGTTGACGACCGTGCAGTCCACAGGGCCGCGCAGGCCGACGGTTCCCAGAACGGATTTTGGATCATACAGTGCGCCGGTCAGTTCCAATCGGCGGGAATCTACCAGAAAGAAATCCGCGCATTTCCCCACCGCGATTTGTCCGATGTCGTCCCGGCCCAGAAGGCGCGCGCTGCCGCGCGTCGCCATTTTCAGCACATCGTACCCGCTGGGTGCAGCGCCGCTGGAAGTCAGCCGGTGCAGCAGGTAACACACGCGCAGCTCTTCCATGAGGGAGGATCCGTCGTTGGACGCCGAGCCATCCACCCCGAGTCCCACGGGAACGCCCAGTTCCAGCATTTCGGGAACCCGGGCAACGCCGGACGCCAGCTTCATATTGGAAATGGGGCAGTGTGCAATACCGGTTCCGGTACGCGCAAGTTCCCGCAGTTCCTCATCATTGAAGTGAATGCCGTGCGCGTACCAGACGTCCGGCCCCGTCCAGCCGACGGACGCCATATATTCCAGCGGCCGCATCCGGTATTTTTCCAGCGTAAAATTCTCCTCATCCCTTGTCTCCGCCACGTGCGTATGCAGCCGCACATGGTATTGCCGCGCCAGCTTGGCGCTTTGCCGCAGCAGCTCCCGGGAAACGGAAAACGGCGAGCACGGTGCCAGCGCAACTTGCCGCATGGATCCGAAGGACGGGTCATGGTATGCCTCAATGCAGCGGATGGAATCCCGCATAATTTCATCCACCGGCTGCACCACACTGTCCGGCGGCAGGCCCCCGTCCTTCTTGGACAGATCCATGCTGCCTCTGGAGGCATGGAAACGGATTCCAAGTTCTTCCGCCGCGGCAAACTGCACGCCCATCAGATCGCCGCTGTCCCTCGGAAACACATAGTTGTGGTCAAAGCAAGTGGTGCAGCCGTGCTTTAAAAGCTCTCCGCACCCTATCAGCGTGGAAAAGCGGATCGTTTTTTCATCCAGATTCTTCCATATCTCATACAGTGCGGTCAGCCAGTCGACCAGTTCCAGATTCTGCACCTGCGGCAAATTCCTGGAAAACGTCTGATAAAGATGATGGTGTGTATTTACAAGACCGGGATAACAGAGAGCGCTCGTCCCGTCAATCACCGTATCGGCGGATTGCTGCAGATTGGATCCAATCGCACAAATCACGCCGTTGTCGCAATACATGTCGCTATTTTTGAAAACATGATCTTCGTCGTCACAAGTCACAATCGTATGAAGATTCCGAATCAGAATAGATGCCATATTGTACGTTCCTTTCCGATGTAATTTCTTCTCTTTCAGTATAGAAAGAAATCATTGAAAATGCAATCAAAACTCTTGCAATCAGTCATTTTTTGAAATATTGCCTTGCGGAATGAACACGAATATGCTAGGCTGATTCAATACGGATATAAAAGGGAGGTATCGCAGCAATGCTCGACATCTTTGATATTTTAGGCCCTATTATGGTCGGCCCCTCCAGTTCCCATACCGCGGGAGCCGTCCGCATCGGAAACATGGCAAAAACGCTTCTGGGCGAAACGCCGAAAACCGCGCATATTCTGCTCCACGGCTCTTTTGCGGAGACCGGGCAGGGACACGGTACGGACCGTGCGCTGGTGGCCGGACTGCTGGGGATGAAGCCGGACGATTTGCGGATTCCCAACAGTTTCGCGCTGGCGAAAGAGAAGGGGCTTGCTTTCGACTTCGGAGAAGTTGCCCTGCGGGATGCGCACCCCAATACTGCCGTGCTGGACATCTTCGGCGCCGATGGACACGAGCTGCGGATGCAGGCATCTTCCACCGGCGGCGGGCGGATTCGTGTGGATCGCCTGAACGATGTGGAGGTCAATTTTACGGGCGCCTACAACACACTGATTATCAATAACCGGGATATTTCCGGCGAGCTGGCGGAAGTGACCCGTCAGATTTCTCAGGCGCAGATTAATATCGCCAACATGAGCCTCTGCCGCAGCAAACGCGGCGGCAACGTGCTGATGGTGATTGAAACGGATCAGACTGTGCCTCTCGCGGCAAGACAGCTGATTTCCAAACTTCCCGGAATCCTCGGGTTGACTTATTATGAAAGGGAGGCCGACTGATTATGGCACTGGATTCCATTCAGGAAATTCTGGATACAATCAAGCGGGAAAATAAACCCTTCTGGCAGGTAGTTCTGGAGACCGACGTGGACGAGCGGGAAGTAACGCCCGACCAATCCTTTGAAAAAATGCGGGTGACATGGCACGCGATGCTGGATACCGACATTACCTATCGGGGCGATCAACACTCCGTCAGCGGCCTGGTGGGCGGCGACGGCAAAAAAATGCGGGATTACGCCGCAGAGGATCACTCCCTCTGCGGGCAGTATATCGCCGAGGTCATCGCCGTAGCGCTCTGCACGGGAGAATCCAACGCCTGTATGCGCCGCATCGTCGCCGCGCCCACCGCCGGAGCCTGCGGCGTCCTTCCCGCCGTCCTGATTCCTCTGTGGTGGAAGAATCCCATGGACGAGGATAACATGGTAAAGGCGCTCTATGTTGCGGCGGGCATCGGTGCCGTTATCAGCTACCGCGCCTGTATCGCCGGCGCCTCCGGCGGTTGCCAGGCGGAAATCGGCTCCGCCTCCGCCATGGCTGCGGGCGCTGTCACCGCGCTGCGCGGCGGAACGCCGGAGCAAGTCAGCAACGCCGTGGCAATGGCGCTGAACAACCTGATGGGCCTTATCTGCGATCCCATTGCAGGCCTGGTGGAGGTTCCCTGCGTCAAACGGAACGTTGTCGGCGCAGTGAACGCAGTCAGCTGTGCGGATATGGCGCTGGCGGGCATTGAAAGCCGCGTTCCCGTGGATCAGGTCATCGACTGCATGGGCGACGTGGGACAGCGGATGCCGGTGGAATTTCGGGAAACCGCGCTGGGCGGTTTGGCGGCTACGCCGTTCGGCAAGGAAATCAAAGAAAAAATGCAGAGTCTCCGCAACAATTGAGGAAAAGAGCCGGACTTTTTGTCCGGCTCTTTTTCTACGCCTGTGCGTCGATTTTCTCTTTCAGTTCGTTCAGGTAAACCCAGCGGTCGGTTTTTTCGTCCAACTGCGTTTGCAGCTTCTTCTGCCGATCCATCAGTTCCTGCAACTTTACATAATCGCTGCCGCAGCGCTCGGATTCTCTCTGACAGGCCGCCAGTTTTTCCTCCAGCGCCGTCAGTTCCCCGTCGATGGTGTCAAACTCCATCTGCTCCTTATAGGAAAAGCGCAGCTTTCGCCGACTGGTGTGCGCAGCCTCCGCTTTCGGCTTTTCGCCTGCCTCCGGTTCTTCCGCCGGGTTCTCCTGCCGTTTTTCCTCCCAGTCCGACCAGTTTCCGGTGTAACGGAGCACCTCGCCGCCGTCCCGCACCTCAAAAATGAAGTTTGCCAGCTTATCCAAAAACCAGCGATCATGAGACACCGCAATGATCGGGCCGGGAAAGCTCTGCAGATACTCCTCGAGAATCGCCAGCGTGGTAATATCCAAATCATTGGTGGGTTCGTCCAGCAGCAGTACATTGGGCGCGGTCATCAGGATGGACAGCAGGTAAAGCCGCCGCCGCTCTCCGCCGGACAGCCGTCCGATGGGCTGGGACTGTAAATCGCCGGAAAACAGAAACCGCTCCATCATCTGATTGGCGGTAAACGTCCCCTCGTCGGTTTTTACCTCGTCGGCAATTCCGTGGATAAAATCGTAAACCCGCTGTTTGAGATCCAGCTCTCTGCCCTCCTGCGAGAAGTGGCCGATTTTCACCGTGGCGCCGATCTCCACCTCGCCGGAATCCGGTATCAGTTCACCGCCCAGAATCTTCAAAAGTGTGGACTTACCCACACCGTTGTGTCCCACAATGCCGATACGGTCATTTCGCAGCACACCATAGGAAAAATGAGACAGCACTGTTTTCCCATCAAATGCCTTGGACACGTCCCGCAGTTCGATGGTTTTCTTCCCTAGACGGCTGGCGGCCGCCGCCATTTGAACGGAGTCATCCGTCTCCGGGGCGGACTCATCTTTCAGCATCGCATACCGCGCCACACGGTCCTTGCTCTTGGTCGTGCGCGCACGGCACCCCCGCTGAATCCACTCCCGCTCCGTCCGCAGGAAGGACTGTCGCTTGCGCTCGCTGGCTTCCGCCATTTCCTCCCGCTGGGCTTTCAGCTCCAGATATTTGGAATAGTTCGCCGCGTAGTGGTACAGTTTTCCCCGGGACAGCTCGGTGATGTGGTTGACCACCCGCTCCAAAAAGTAACGGTCATGGGTAACCATAATCAGTCCGCCCCTGAATTTCCGCAGCCGTTCCTCCAGCCACGTCACACTTTCAATATCCAGATGGTTCGTTGGTTCGTCCAAAATCAAAATATCCGCCGGGCGAATCAGCACGGCAGCCAGTGCCACACGCTTACGCTGGCCACCGGAAAGCGTTCCCACCTTCTGATTTGTGTCTGCAATTCCCATGCGGCCCAGCATGGCCTTGGCCTCGTATTCGTTCAAATCCCGGAATTCCGTGGGGCAGCTGAAAAACACCTGCTCCAATACCGTGGCATCTTCCCGCATCTCCGGGTTCTGGGGCAGAAAGCCGATGCGTATGCCAGAATCTCTGGCAATCGTTCCGGCATCCGGCTCCTGCAACCCCGCCAGTACCTTGACCAGCGTAGATTTTCCGGTGCCATTTATGCCAATAATTCCAATTTTATCGCCGGAATTCAGATAAAAATTCACATCCGTCAAAAGCTGACGGCTCCCAAAATTGATGGAAAGATGTTCCGCAGACAGCAGCATGAAATCCTCCTGACATTCTTTAAATACTTTATCATTTTACCACAAAATCGTCTCTCTTTCTATGCAAAACTGAAAATCTGTGATAACCTGATAGGAAGATTGAAATCGAGGGAAATTTATGCAGACAATCAGCGTAACCATCACCGAAAAAGAACAGGGGAGTAACCTCCGCACTTATCTGAAAAGCGCTCTCGGCTTCTCCTCCCATGCCATCTCCAGTCTGGTGCATACGAAGGGTGGAATCCTGGTCAACGGCAGTCGGCCTATCTGCAACATCGTTCTTCACGCCGGTGATTTGCTTCAGGTGCAAATCAGCGACCGAAAGCCACCCCGCAGTAAACCAACAGCCTGTGACATCCCATTGGAAATCGTCTATGAGGACAAATACCTGCTCGTCATAAACAAGCCTGCGGGCATGGTATCGCTGTTCTCTCAGTCCCATCCGGAAACGCCGTCGGTTCCCGGCGCGTTGGTGTGTCATCTCGGCGAGAACACGCCGCTTCATATTGTCAGTCGTCTGGACAAGGGCACCACAGGGCTGATGGTTGTTGCCAAAAACGGCTACGTCCACAACCTGCTGCGAAAGCTGCTGCATACGCCGCAGTTCTACCGGGGCTATCAAGCCGTTTGCATTGGCTGTCCAACGCCGAAAGAGGGCGTCATCGACCTCCCCATCGGACGGGCGGACGGATCCATCGTCAAGCGCTGTATCCGGGCGGACGGCGCGCCGTCGCTGTCCCGCTATCGTGTGCTGGAACGCCACGGCGGACTGACGCTGCTCGCTCTTTTGCCGGAAACCGGACGAACCCACCAGCTTCGGGTGCACTGCGCCGCCATCGGGCATCCCCTGGCGGGTGACTGGCTGTACGGCACAGAAAACCGGGAGTTGATTCCGCGTCCGGCCTTGCACTCCGCCGAACTGTGGCTGACGCACCCCGTAACCGGCAATGCGCTTCACCTGACAGCGCCCCTGCCGGAAGATATGCTTCAGATTTTAAAATAGGAAACCCGGCGGGCCGCCGCCCGCCCGTAAGACGGCCACTTACCGACTGTACATGTTTTTCAAGATCTGATCAGATCCCCCGTGCCGCCCAGCAGCGCAACAAATTCGTCTCCTGCCGGCAGGCCACGGAGAGACCGGATCCCGCGCACAAATCTCCATTCTTTTTCCTTGCTTTTTCGGCAATGCTGCGGTATAGTAATCGTTAATATTCCAAAATTCGCAGGGGGAGGAGCGCATTTTAATGGAAGAAGATCTAATTCTTGTAAAGCCGGACAGCTCTCTGGCTAAAGAAATTGCCGCTTACCGGCAGGAATTTCTGGACGACGGCAGTTCTATGGACGGCTGCGGTTCCCTGCGCCGGCACGCCGACCCGCAGGACTGGCTGGACAATAACGCACTGCTGGAAAACGAGGCCACCGTTCCGGAAAAACGGGTGGTCAGCACACAATACGTTTTTTTGCGCGCTTCGGATCGTAAAATTCTCGGCATGATTCAGGTACGTCACTGTTTCAATGACTATCTGCGGCAGTTCGGCGGTCATATCGGCTATTCCGTCCGCCCCGGTGAGCGGCGAAAGGGCTACGCCGTCCGGATGCTCCGGGACTGTCTCCCCCTCTGCCGGAAACTCGGACTGGACAGGGTTCTGATTACCTGCCTCGACAATAACGAGGGCAGCCGCCGGACCATCCTCGCCAATGGCGGCGTCTATGAATCCACCGTTTATGAGCCGGACGAAAACGTACATCTGCAAAGGTATTGGATCGATTTAAACCACCGTACCTGAATCCTAGGCTCTGTTTGAAAAATCAACGTGTTCGGATGATCTGACGAATTTGCGTCGGCCGAGGCGAATTTCCGCAGGCATCATTGGTCTATGGCAGGGAAATTCAAGGAAGTCCGATACAAAATTGGCAATCAGCAATCAGATGGGCGCGGGGATTTTTCAAACAGCGCCTAAAAGAAAGCCGGCAGAGGAATTGTCTCTGCCGGCTTTCTTTATGTCGCCGAAGCCGCCGAAATCACGCGATACATACTGGCAAAACCAAAATCGCGGATGGTCAGGTTGCAGTCCTCCATCAGCACATTGGCATACACCAGCGCGCCGGCCAGCAGCGTAGGCGCCGCTTCCTCCACCTGGGATTTCGATTGAGCGCCACTATAGGAAGTCGCGGTAAATACAGAATTCTGGGTAAAATTCGCCGCAGTGATCTCCCCCCCGCATTCAAAATCGTAATCGTCGCTGACCAGGTAAACCGCATACTGGCTGGAAACGGACGGCACAATGATCTGCGTTTCCACCGCGCCGCCGCTGCTGTCATAATAGATATAACCGAAAATTAAATTGGAAGAATCCATATCATACGCCAAATAGCCCACATATTTTCCGCCGTCATTCCCCGCGTCCTCAGCGGAAATCAGATAGCTGTTATAGCTTTGATCGTAAGTCCCCTGCTTCTTCAAATAATCAACCAGGGTTCCGTATGGACTGGCGGCGGCTGCTGCCGCCGTCTCTGCCGCCAGCGCAGACAGCGAAACAACTGCGGAGGACGAATATCCCGTCACATAAGACATGGGAATCGCCAGGTTCAGGTTCTGACCATCCTCATAGGATCCGCTGGTAATACCCAGCACACGGCCGCTGGAGGAAAGCAGCGCACCGCCGCTGCTCCCGCTGGAAATCGCGGCCGTTGTCTGAATATAATTCGTTCCGCTTTCCGCACGAGAGACATTGGAAATCAACCCCTGGGAAATCGTGTTATCCAGCCCCAATGGACTGCCGATGGCGTAAACCACCGCACCGCCGACTTTCTCGGCTGAAGAGGCAACCGAGAGATATTTAAAATTGGAACCGTTTACTTTCAAAACCGCCCAGTCATTTGTCTTACTGTAATCATACACCCCTGCAACCGGATGCGTGACGCCATCCGTGGTTTTTATTGTCGCCCCATACGCTCCCTCAATCACATGGTAGCAGGTAACGAAAGTCCCTGCTGAAGAGATGAAGAACCCGCTGCCGCTGGCATACGTCGTACCGGATTTGTTCTGCACTTCAATATACGCCACCGCCGGAGAGCATTCGGCATAAATTTTTTCAGAGGTCTGCGTTCCCGAAGCAGAACCAAGCGTCACGGAACGCCGAAGGGTGGAACTGACCATGCGGGTGGCGATTGCCGCCGCCGCGCCGCGGGTAATTTTCGACGTGGGCTCAAATGTACCCGAGGAATCAGTACCGGTCAGCACGCCGGCCCGGTACAAACGATAAATCGCCTGATAGGCGGCGGAAGAAGCGGACACATCGGGAATGGCACCGTCCGCAATGGAGTTAATCTCCGGCAAGGCCGCGTCCGGCAGGGAACTGCTGAAAATCAGCGCAAACTCCGCGCGTGTTGCCGTGGCCGACCAGTCGGCAAACAGTGTGTAAATGCCGTTCGCCTTTGCGTACTGTAAATAGCGCTCCTGTGTCGTTCCGGGATAGGTGCTTTCAATTTGATCGCTGCCGGTGTTGTAAATCGTATGAATCCGGCACGCAATAATCAGCGCCGCCAGCCGGGTCAGGTTCGCCTTCTCGCCGAAATAATTGGCGCTTTCTCCCTGCATCAGTCCCAGTTCGTAGGCCGTTTCGATATTGTCCGAAAACGTATCCGCCGGGGACACATCCGAAAATTGTCCTCTGACATAGGTCTTTTCTGCGGAAAAATTATCCAGCCCATCCGCCTTCGCCGTCATGGGAAACAGGCAGGCTGCGGAAAGCAAACAAACTGCCAGAAATAAACTAAGCGTTCTTTTTCTCATTGGTACCTCCTGTTCTGCCGCCGTTTGCCAAAAGCGGCATCGAGACGGGACGGTCATTCATTTTCCGTGTCCTGTATTTTACCATATTCTCATATAAATGTAAAAACAACCTTAAAATTGTCAATCTTTCACAAATATTCTCAGATACGACTGCACAAAACAGCGCCGGAATCCCGGCGCCGTTTTCTTACAGCTTTCTCAGCGCGTCCACCAAAGCGGTTTTACTCTCGGTCTTTGCGTCTTTTCTCTTGATAATCTTTGCGGGACACCCCGCAACCACCGCGTTTTCCGGCACATCCTCCACAACTACCGCGCCGGCGGCAACCACCGCATTCTTACCGACGTGAACGCCCTCGATTACCACCGCGTTGGCGCCTACCAGCACGTTGTCCTCGATGATCACAGGGGTCGCAGAGGCGGGTTCCACCACGCCGGCCAACACCGCGCCCGCGCCGACATGGCAGTGCGCGCCGACCGTCGCCCGGCCGCCCAGCACCGCGCCCATGTCAATCATGGTATCCGGGCCGATGACGGACCCGATGTTGATGACTGCGCCCATCATGATCACCGCGCCGTCGCCGATCTCCACCTTTTCCCGGATAAGCGCGCCCGGTTCAATGCGGGCGTTGATATTTTTGATGTCCAGCAGCGGCACGCCGGAATTCCGGCGGTCGTTTTCAATTTCCAGCGCAGAGATTTTTTCCGCGTTTTCTTTTAAAATCGGGGCAAGCTTTCCCCAGTCCCCGAATACAATATAACTGCCATTGTGTCCAAAAACTTTTGCGCCGCCGAAATCCACAGCTCCCGTGGTATTGACATAGAGCTTTACGGGCGTTTTCTTCTCAGAATTGCTGATATAACTGATAAGTTCCTGTGCGTCCATTCGGGTTTCCCTCCCATGATGAATTAAAATCAGTCTCCAAACAGAAGTTTCTGCAAGTCGTAAACGCCCGCAGGCTGCCCCGCAACACGGCGGGCCATTTGCAGCGCACCGGCGGCAAAGATTCGGCGGCTGGCCGCCCGGTGGGTGATCTCCAGTTCCTCGTCCTCGCCGAAAAAATGGACGGTATGCGTCCCGGCCACGGTGCCGCCCCGCAGCGCGTGCATTCCCACTTCTGTCTTTTCCCGCTTGCCGCAGCTGCCCTCCCGGCCGTAAACCGGACGCAGCTCATGCTTCGGGTCAATCGCGTTCAGCAGCAGCTTGGCCGTCCCGCTGGGCGCGTCGGTTTTCTGGTTGTGATGCGTCTCTTCAATTTCAATATCAAAGTTTGGTTTCAGCGTATCGGAAATCCGGGACAGCACCCGGATAAACACCGCGATGCCAATTGAGTAATTGGCACTCCACAGTACCGGCGCGCAGTTACCCAGATCCAGCAGCTTCTTCATCTGCGCATCGGTGTATCCCGTAGTGCCGGACACCAGCGCCGTGCCGGTACGGCGAACGTAGGTGCAAATTTCATCAAGCGCCTCCGGGCGGGAAAAATCCATCACCACATCCGCTCTCCCCTGTTTGGCAAGCTCCCTCAGGTTGCCCGCATCAAATGCGGCTACGATTTCATCGCCGGCGGCAAGGGCGGTTTCCTCGACCATGCGGCCCATTTTACCATGGCCAGTTAAAATAATTCTCACAGTAATCCTGCCTCCCGCATTGTCTTTCGCAGCATCTCGCGGTTTTTCTCCGCCATCCCGCACAGGGGCAGGCGTAGAGGGCCGGCGTGCAGCCCCATTAGGTTCAGCGCTTCCTTGACCGGAATGGGATTGACCTCCAAAAACAGATGATTGATTAGCTTCAGATATTTCAGTTGGTTTTTGACAGCGCGTTCCCGGTTTCCATCCAGATACTCCCGGACAATGCTGTGGCACGTCTCGGGCATCACGTTGGCAAAAACGGAGACCACACCGCTGCCGCCGATGCTCAGCAGCGGCACCGTGAGATTGTCGTTGCCGGAATACAGGGAAAACTCCGGTCCGATACAGTGAGCGATGTTCATCGCATACCCCAT
>JBFLFX010000024.1:0-22436 GCA_041859815.1 Dysosmobacter sp.
CGGTTCTGGTGGGCGACGTAGGCAAGAAAATAATGCCGGCGCTGATTGCGGGAGAAATCCCCTCGTTCGCAATCATCCCCGCGACAATTCCCACGCTGCCCAGGCCCGGGGCAAGCACAAAGGGCCGGTTTGTAAACAGCGCCATGGCAACCGTCGTGAGAATGATCAGCAGAATCATGGCCGTCAGCATGACGCTCTTATTCAGCCCGGCGCCTGCCAGCATATTCGGCACGGTACCCAGGACATAGACCATCGTGATAAATGTGGTGATGCCCGCCAGCATCTCGGTTCGGACATTCGTGTTGTTCTCGCTCAGACGGAACCTTTTTTCAATCCAGCTTTGCATAGTTCTCCTCCTCATAATTTGCCTGATTCACAGGAATCGGAATCCGTTGTCTGTGACCTTTTCCGGGCTCTCCCGCCCGAAAAAGGCGCGGGGAAATGCATGGGAAGTGAGATGGGGGCCCGGCGGAGCCGGCCGGGTTTGCGCCGCACGGCGGTTTTTAAGAGTGTCCCCCCGGATTGTCCCGCAGTACGAGCGGCACGATCCGGGAACTGCCCACGTCAATCAGCCCTTTGTCGGTTAGTTTCAGGGCGGGGCTGACCGGCAGCGTGACGGTGCAGAAGGACATCACGGGGTTGGAATGGCGGTATCCCTGCCGGGTCATCGCCTCCCGTACCCGGGCAAGGGCGGCGCCCACTTCCCCGGCGGGGCTGTCCGACAGGATGCCGCCGATATTCAGCCGCAGCTCCGCCTGCACCGTTCCCCCGTCCGTCACGACGATGCCGCCCTGCAGCCGGATCAGCCGGTTCAGCGCCAGAAGCATGTCCGGTACGTCCGCCCCCGCCACCAGCACGTTGTGGCAGTCGTGGGCGTAACTGGTGGCGACGGCCCCGCGCTTGTGGCAGTCCCCGGTCAGCAGCCCGTACCCGACGTTCCCGTTCTTTCCGTACCGCTCGAACACCGCCGCCAGAAGGCACCCGGACCCCTCCCATTGGAGCAGCCCGTCCTTTACGGGCATTTCCCGCACCTCCTGCGTGGTCCGGGTGCTGCCGTCGTGTATCCCGATGACCCGCACGGGGACGCTGCCGGCCGGGGCGTCCACCGGAATCCGCAGGCGCTCTTCCCCCTGGGGGGCGAGCCGGACGCTGTGGTAATACGCCTCCGGAAATCCCGGGGAGGCTTTTGCCGGGGGCAGGGGAGATCCCTTTCTGTAAACGCAGATCCCCCGTTTGTAGGTGGCCGCCACGGAGAACTTCTCCAGATCGTCCAGAAGGAGGAAGTCCGCCAGCTTCCCGGGGGCCAGCGTCCCCCGGTCCAGCAGGTTCATGCGCCGCGCGCCGGTATAGGTCGCGTTGTAGACGGCCTGCTCCGGCGCCATGCCCAGCGCGATTGCCCGGCGCACCAGGGCGTCCAGATGGCCTTTATAATAAAACGTGTCGGCCATGACGTCGTCGGTCACAAAGCAGAAATGCTCAAAGAGGTTGTGCTCGGCAATGAACTCCAGGACTTCCCGGCGCAGCATTTTTTCCTGGATTTCCACGAACATGCCGCCCGCGAACCGCTGCCGCAGCTCTTCGATGGTGTGCTCGGTGTGATCGCCGTTGATTCCGAGATACAGGAATTTCGCGAGATCCGGGCCTACGAGGGAGGGACAGTGGCCCTCAATGGGGAAAATCGGATCCCGCGCCCGCAGCTTGCGCAGGAATTTGGAGATTTCCAGGTGGTTTTCCCGGATGATCTGCCGGTAATTCATCACCTCGCCGACACACACCACGCTTCTGTTTTCCTTGAGCCGCTCCATGTCCCCGCAGCGGATGAGTCCGCCGGTGGTTTCAAGATCCGGCGAGGTCGAGGGCACGCAGCTGGGGATCCCGTAGAAAATGTCCACCGGGCTGTTTTCACCGGCGCGGATCATATCCAGAATGCCGTTTATCCCGTTGACGTTCGCCATTTCATGGGGCTCCGACACGACGGTGGTGACGCCGCACCCGACCAGACGGCCGCAAAACGCGGCGGGCGTCATCATGGAGCTTTCAATGTGCATGTGGATGTCCACCAGACCCGGCACCATATACAGCCCCGAGGCGTCCAGCACTTCGGAAGCGTCGCAGGAGCCGGTTTTCCGCTCGTCAACGTAGAAAATCCTTCCGTTCAGGATCCAGACGTCCGCGTCCACGAATTTTTTAAAGTAGCTGTTGTATACCCGGGAATTGCGGATCAGTAAATCGACTTTGTCGCGATACAAAGCAGCGCCCTCTTTCCGGGCCGCGTCCGAAAAATCCAAGCGCCCGGCTTTCCGGACGCGGCCCAAGCTTCCTGTCAAAAATTGACTTGACCTTTTTACAGTGCCATTATAAAATGCGGTTAGGTAGAAAGCAATTTCATAATTATCATGAAATTCATTACTTACGGTTATGGGGAGGGCGCGCAATGGCGTTGAAAGAGGTTGATTACATTCTCGGCATCTACCGGTACGGCAGCATTACAAAGGCGGCGGAAGCGCTTTATATCACGCAGCCCGCGCTCAGCAAATTTCTGAAAAATGTGGAAAAGCAGGTGGGCGCGCCGCTTTTCAGCAGGGTGGGAAACGATCTGATCCCGACTTACGTTGGGGAGCGGTATCTGGCCTACGCCGGAAAAGTGGATGCCCTCACAAACGCGTGGAGCTCGGAATGCGCGGATCTGCTCGGTGAAAAAACGGGCAGGCTGTCCATCGCGATCCCGCTGATGCGGGGCTCCTGCGTCATCCCGGATGTCCTTTTCAGATTCCATCAGAAGTATCCCGACGTGGAGATCGATTTGACGGAGGAGTCCCACGCGGTGGAGAGGTGCCTGTCCGCCCCGGGAAAAATCGATTTTGCGATTTACAGCGATGTCACGCCTCCTTCCGGGCTGATGTGCGAAGAGCTGGGAAAAGAGGAGATTGTCCTGGTCATGGCGCACGATCACCCGCTGGCCGGGCGGGGGACGCGCCGGGAGGGATGCCGCCATCCGTGGCTGGATCTCGCTCTGGCGCGGGACGAGCAGTATATCCTGCACCCGCCGGAGCTGACGACCGGCAAGCTCTCCCGGCGGTTGCTGGAGGCCGCGGGCATTGTCCCCAGAATCCTGCTGCAGACCCGCAACAGCGATCTGGCCATCCGGCTGGCCGCCACCGGGGCCGCCGTCTGCTTCGCGCCGGAATCCTATGTCAAAAAGCTCTCGTTCCGCCGTCTGCCGGCCTGCTTCTCCGTGGGAGACCCGAAAACGGAGATTACCCTGTACGCCATTTATCAAAAAGGGCGGTATCTGCCGCTCTATGCGCAGTATTTCATGAATCTGGTCAAAGAATTGATGCGAACGGCCCCGGAGCGCGGGCGGAAGCGCGGCGGAGGGACGGAGGGCGGGGCGTGACGCGGGAACGCCGGGCCGGATGAGCCCGCGCAAACGCCCCCGGCCGCAAAATGCGGGAGGGGGCGCCGATTCGCCGGAACCCCGGAAAACGGCGTCCCAACTTTTACGAAAAACGGATGGTTTCCCGGGCTTTTCCCGTATCTTGCCGGCCCATGCGAAGTTGATCGCCGCCTGCGGCCCGCCGCGAGATCTGTCCGTCCCGCGCCTCCGTCACAATTTCCCCGAGGCTCACCGCCGCGCCGGACGGCCCCCGGCCCGCAGCCGCGCCGGAAACGCGGGCAAAAGGCCCGTCTGCTCTGTGAATAAACTTAAAATCTTCGCTTGACAAATTTTTGACAATTCGATATAATCAGCATATGGTTAATTTATTAACAATATAACTTACAAGGAGGCACTATCATGAAAGGCTTTGCAATGCTGGGGATTGGAAAAACGGGCTGGATTGAGAAAGATGCTCCGGTGTGCGGTCCAATGGACGCTGTCTGCCGTCCGATCGCGCTCGCTCCCTGCACGTCCGACGTCCACACGGTGTGGGAGGGCGCGCTGGGAGATCGTAAGGACCTGATTCTCGGCCACGAGGCGGTGGGCGAGGTCATGGAAGTCGGCGAGCTGGTCAGGGACTTCAAGCCGGGGGACAAGGTGATTGTGCCCGCCATCACGCCGGACTGGAACTCTCTGGAGGCGCAGGCGGGATTTCAGATGCACTCCGGCGGAATGCTGGCAGGGTGGAAATTCTCCAACTTTAAAGACGGCGTCTTTGCCGAGCGCTTCCACGTCAACGACGCGGACGGCAACTTGGCGCACCTTCCGGAGGGAATGGATCCGGCGAATGCCTGTATGCTGGCGGACATGGTGCCCACCGGGTTCCACGGCGTGGAGCTGGCCAATGTCCAGTTCGGCGATACGGTCGTCGTCGTCGGCATCGGGCCCGTGGGACTGATGGCGGTCGCCGGGGCGGCGCTGCGCGGCGCGTCCCATTTGTATGCCGTGGGCACCCGCCCCAACTGCGTCAAGGCGGCGAGGGAATACGGAGCCACGGACATTATCAACTACCGGGACGGCGACATTGCCGACCAGATTCTGGAAAAGACCGGCGGCAGGGGCGTGGACCGCGTGATCATCGCCGGCGGCGATGTGGACACCTTTGCCCAGGCCGTGAGAATGCTCAAACCCGGCGGAATCATCGGAAACGTGAACTATCTGGGCAAGGGCGACTATATCCGGATTCCCCGGGTCGAATGGGGCTGCGGCATGGGACATAAGATCATCGCGGGCGGCCTGATGCCCGGCGGGCGCCTGCGCATGGAGAAGCTGGCCTCCCTTGTTGAAACCGGCCGTCTGGATGTCAGCAAGCTTATCACGCACCGCTTTGAGGGCTTGGAGAGCGTGGAGGAAGCGCTGATGCTGATGAAGGACAAGCCCAGAGATCTCATTAAGCCCGTTGTCACCATCCGGTGGTGATTGCGCGTCCCGGTCTGCGGCCCTTGTGACGGGCGCCCGTCCGGCAGGGATTGCTTTCCCCGGCGGGCCGCGGCCGGGGGAATCCCCGAGGGGCGTCCGGAACCCTGCGGCTTACGCGGCGGGGGAGCGCCGGATGCCCGGCTTTTCCATGTGCTGAAAGCGTCGGCAGGCGGAAGATTTTTTTGAATCTTCAGAGCTCTGTCGGCGCTTTTCCCGTTTTCCCGCCGCACATGCCGCGCGCCTGCGCGAAAAGCGGAGATGCGGCGGTGCCTGCAGACGCAGTGCCCGCGCGCGGATGCATCCTCAAAAGGCCGGTTTCCGCAGGCAGGAGGCGCCCGGGGGAGCCGCTTTGGGGATCTGTCCGGAGAAAACAGCGCCGGGGACGGCTGCCCGGAAAAGCCGGCGGAAGCGCGCGCCGGCTTTTCTCCGGAGAATGCCCCGACAGGCCGTTCTCCCGCCTCCGATTCTGTGTTCGCGGATGCCGAAGGCGCGGCGGGAGCGCGCGCCGGGGACAGCGGCGTCCGGAACTCCGGTTTAACGCCCGCCGCCGCGTCGGAAACGCGCGGACGCGGGCAGCGTCTCGCTGCCCGCGTCTGCCCGTTCGCTTCGTCTCCTCAGCTTCTGTTTGAAAAATTGCCGCGTCTGCCTTTTCGCCGGCTTTTACGCCGTTCCGCGTTCCGTTTCCCCGCAGGCAGCCTCGGCTGCCTGCGGGAATTGGCCCCGCCCGGCACGAAATCCGCCGAGCGCTTTAAACGCCTCGGGTTTTTAAACAGGGCCCGAGGTGAAAGCGCAGCTCCTCCGGCCGCCCGCCGGGGATCCGCCCGGCCGGGACGCGCTTCGCCGCAAGCGCCAGCGCGTCCGCGCACAGCCTGTGATTCCGCTTGCCGATGAGCTGTCCCACGTCCTCCGGGCTGAAATCCGCGTACGCCGCGCCCCGGGCTTTCTGCGCCCGCAGAAACGCGAGGATCTTCTCCGCTGTCTTTTCCGTCTGTGTCATGGCGTTCTCCTTTGCGCCGCCCTTTCCGGACGGCTTCCGCCCATTTTACCACAAAGCGCCGCCGGACGCAATTCCCGGCCGGGGGAGCGGGTGAGCAGCAGCAGCGCCAGCAGGTTGGGGACGGCGGTAAGCCCGTTGAGAATTTCCGAGAGCGTCCAGACGGCGGAGAGATCCATGGCCGTCCCGGCCGCCGCGGCTGCGCAGAAGCAGGCGAGATAGGGCCGCACCGCGCCGCGGCCCAGAAGATATTCCGCGCACCGCGCGCCGTAAAGACCGCACGTCAGCACCGTGGTCAGGGCGAAGAGCGCCATGCCCGCCGCCGTCACCGCCGGGGCGTTTGCCCCGAACACCGCCGCGAAGGACGCGGTGACCAGCTCCGCGCCCGCCGGGCGCCCGTAGGGAATTGCCGCGCCGCCGGTGAGAATGGCCAGCGCCGTGACCGTGCAGAGAACAACGGTGTCCGCGAACACCTCGAAAATCCCCAGCAGCCCCTCCTGTGCCGGATCGCGCCCCGCCGAGGAGCCGTGGGCAATGGCGGCAAAGCCCAGGCCCGCCTCGTTGGAAAAGATGCCCCGGGCAAGCCCCGCGGACAGCGCGTCCCGGATCGTCAGCCCCGCCGCGCCGCCGCAGACCGCCCCGGGCGAGAACGCCCCGGCACAGATGGCCGCCGCCGCGCCGGGGAGGTTTCGCCGGTTGACCCAGATCACCGCCCCCGCCGCCGCCAGATATCCCAGCGCCATGGGCGGCACCAGCACCTGCGCCGTCCGTCCCACCCGTTTGGCACCCCCCAGATATGCCCCCGCGCAGAGAACCGCCGTGAGAAGCCCCGCGCCCAGCGCGGCAAGCTCCCCGCTCAGGGACGGGCACAGCCGTGCGGCCATGATGGCCGCCGCCGTGCCGATGGCATTGCTCTGGGTCAGGTTCCCCACGCCGAACGCCGCCAGCATTCCGAAGAGGGCGTACAATTTCCCGAGCTTTTGCAGCGGACGGGGCAGGGCTTCCATGTAGTACATCGGCCCGCCCCTGTTCCCGCCCCGGCCGTCCCGGCGGCGGAAGCGGACGGACAGCGCCACCTCCGCGTATTTCACCGCCATGCCCAGCAGCGCCGCGAGCTCCATCCAGAACATCGCGCCGGGGCCGCCCAGCGCCAGCGCCCCCGCCACCCCCACAATATTGCCCGTGCCGACGGTGGCCGCCAGGGACGTGGCGGTGGCGGCCAGCGGCGATACGCCGCCGCCGGCGCTCTGCGCGCCGCCCCCGAGGCCCGCCCGCAGGGCGTCCGGCAGACGGCGGAACTGTACAAACCGCAGCCGGACGGTGCAGACCGCGCCGCAGAGCAGAACCAACGTCAGCATGGGCGCGCCCCACACCAGATTCCGGACGGTTTTCAGCCCCGTTCCCATCCGCACCCCTCCCGGAAGAGCCTACGCGGCGGGACAGGCGGAAAGAACGGCGCGAGGGAGCTTCGTCCCGCCCTGTAAGTTTTTTCGGTTTCTCGCCAGATGCTGTTTTCAGAACTGGGAAAAGATGTTATAATCATAGCAAATGCGGGCGTACCGGCATTTGCGCCGGAACACGTGCCGTCCGAAGGAGGGTAACTGATGCGGGAAAAGCGAAGACTGCGGGATCTGTTTTCATTCAGTCTGCGGGATTTGGCGGTGACGCTGGGAATTTTGGCGGTGGCGCTGCTGGTGTGCCTGCCGCTGCGATCCGCCGATCCGGCGGGGCCGTCCGCGCCGCTGATTTTCGTGCTGGCGGTGCTGCTGATCTCCCGGCTGACCCGGGGGTATGTGTTCGGCTTGTTGGCATCCGTCGCCGGCGCGCTGAGCGTGAACTGGATGTTTACTTATCCGTACCTGAAAGTGGATTTTCGCGTGCCGGGCTATCCGCTGTCCTTTCTCACCATGCTGGGCGTGTCCGTCATCACCTGCACGCTGACCACCCAGAACCAGGAGCAGCAGGAGCTGCGGATGGAGAACGAGCGGGAGAAGATGCGGGCGGATTTGCTGCGGGCGGTGTCCCACGACATCCGCACGCCGCTGACCAGCATCGTCGGATCCACCGCCGCCATTCTGGACAATCCGGATACCCTGCCGGAGGAGGACAAGCGCAAAATGCTGGAGGACGTGCGGGACGAGGCGCAGTGGCTCATCCGCATTGTGGAAAACCTGCTGTCCGTCACCCGGATGAACGACGCCGGGGACGCCAAGCTTGCCAAGGAACCGGAGGCGGCGGAGGAGATTCTGGACGAGGCGGTGCGGAAATTCCGCAGGCGCTTCTCCGCTCCGGAGGTGACGGTGGAGGCGCCGGAGGAGCTGCTGATGGTGCCAATGGACCCGGTTCTCATTGAGCAGGTGCTGGCAAACCTGATGGAAAACGCCGCGCTGCACGGCGTGGACGCCACGGCGATCCGCGTGTCCGTGGATCGGAAGGGCGATTTTGCCCGCTTCGCCGTGACGGACAACGGCCGGGGGATTCCTCAAAATCTGCTGCCCGTGATTTTCAGCGGGACGCTGCGGGGCGAGGAGAACGCCGCCGTGGACGGCAAGCGCAACATGGGGCTGGGGCTGGCGGTGTGCCGCTCCATCGTCCGCGCCCACGGCGGGACGGTAGAGGCGAAAAACCGGAAGCCCCACGGCGCGGAGTTCGCATTTTATCTGCCGCTGAAGGAGGAGAATAAAAATGGTCATTCGTGAGAAAATCCTGATTGTGGAGGATGAGCTGAGCATCGCCCGCTTCATCTCCTCCATCCTTCGCGCCCACGGGTACGATCCCATTCAGGCGCACACCGCCGCCGAGGCCAACAGCATGATTTCCTCCCGCTGCCCGGATCTGATTCTGCTGGATCTGGGCCTGCCGGACGGCGACGGGCTGGAGATTCTGAAAAACCTGCGGACGTGGTCCAGCATTCCTGTGGTGGTGGTTTCCGCCCGTACCCACGAGCGGGACAAGGTGCAGGCGCTGGACATGGGGGCGGACGACTATCTCACCAAGCCCTTCGGCACAGACGAGCTGCTGGCCCGGGTCCGCACCGCCATCCGCCATACCCGCACCATCTGCGGCTGCGAGGAAATCGTCCGCACCGGCGCCTTCACCGTGGGGGATCTGACCATCGATTACGACAAGCATCAGGTGCTGATAGACGGTAAAAACGCCCGCCTGACCTTCAACGAGTTCCGTCTGGTGGCACTGCTGGGCAAATACGCCGGGAAGGTGCTGACTTACGACTTTCTCATCCGGGAGCTGTGGGGGCCCCGCGCCAGCAAAGACAACCAGATCCTCCGGGTGAACATGGCCAACATCCGCCGGAAAATCGAAAAGAACCCCGCCGACCCCAAGTATATCTACACCGAGGTAGGCGTGGGCTACCGCATGGCGGACGGCGAGTGAACGTTCCGGCTGCGTTTCCGCATCCCCGGGAAACTGCCGGGGAAGGGGCGGCTGACAGGATACGGGGGAGGGACGGGCGCATGAGGATTTCGACAAAGGGGCGGTACGCCCTGCGGCTGATGATTGACGTGGCGGAGCACGACGGCGGCGGGACGCCGGTTTCCTTGAAGGACATCGCGCAGCGGCAGGATCTGTCCGTGAAATATCTGGAGCAGATTGTGGGAATACTTTCCAAGGCGGGGTTTCTGCACAGCGTCCGGGGGGCGCAGGGCGGCTACCAACTGACCCGCCCGGCGGAGGGGCTACACCGTGGGCGAACATCCTGCGCCTGACGGAGGGCAACCTGGCGCCGGTGGCCTGTCTGGAGGGCGGGGGAGAACCGCTGCGGGCGCAGCGGCGTCTGCGCCACGCTGGATTTCTGGACGGGGGCTTTACGCCACGATTAACCGCTACATCGACCGCTTCACGCTGGCGGATCTGGTGGCGGCGGAAAAGCGGAAGCGGAACAGGCCCGGCGCGCACGCCGCCCGGGACTGCTGAAATAAGAAACCGGGAAGGGACTGCGGATTTCCGCAGTCCCTTTTTGTGTGCGCGTCACTCCAGATTTTTCAGCCCGCCGAAGAGGTCGTTGAAAGACGATTGCAGGGCGCAGCGGCCGAAGGACAGCTGCCGGTTTTCCCCGAACTCCAGCAGAAAGCACTTCGTAAGCTCCTCCACGGTCTGCTCCAGCGACGTGAAAAACTGGGTGTACGCGAACTCCCGGGCGGGGCTGTCCTCCGGAAAATTCGCCGTGATCAGATTCTCCGTCACCTGATCCAGCGGGTAGAGCTTCAGGTGCAGCAGCTCATGCGCCAGAACCTCCTCCGGGTTCTCCTGCTTGGGATTTGCCCGGTTCAGCAGGACAATCGCCTTTTTGTCGTCGCAGTCGATTTTGATGTCGCCGGTTTTCCGCCACGCCGGATCGTCCACAAATTCCAGCCGCACATCCCAAGCGGGAACCACCCGCAGTTTTTTCGTCCATCTGTCAAAAATCCGGTAAATTTCCTGTTCTTCCATGTCTGCCCTCCTGCGTTTGATTGTCTGATTTTCCCCTCAGCGCGGCGATGATTTCCGCCGCCGCGTCCCGCTGGGAGATCTCCGGGCCGATGGGGGTTTCCGGGATGCTGCCGATAAAATCCCGGGTTTTCCACCAGCGGCGCATCTCCGCCTCGCCGAAGTCCCCGGCGTTGGGCTTGCCCGCGTGACGGCGCAGTGTCTCCGCAAAGGGGAGATCGTAATAATAGGCGTGAATTGCCCGCGGCGGATAAAGCTCCGCAATCCTGCGGAAAAGCGGACGGTACCAGTCCGCGTGGAGGATCCCCTCCAGAATCACCGTGGCGCAGTGGGCGCGGCCATACTCCGTCAGCGCGATCAGCAGCCCCAGCACCGGCGTGTCCGGCCCGTCCGGAACGTACAGCAGTTCCCGGCGCAGAACATCCTGCCCCAGCAGCATGACGCCGTGGCCCAGCGTCTTTTGCACCAATTGGGCAGTGGTGGTTTTTCCGCTGCCGGAGTTCCCCCGGAGAAGTACGATTTGATGTTCCATTGCTATCCCTCCAGCCGCGCGGCGGCTTTTTTTCGGCTGTCATCCGGGCGTTGGGCGCGCGAACGCCCGGGCGGACGCGGCCGCAATGCCCGGATGACGCCGCCCCCCGACGCCGTGCCGCGTATGCGTATGGCGCGGCGGAACGCGAAATGCCCGGCAATGCCGGCCCGCGGCAAAAAGGCGTCCCCCGCAAGATCCCGGCGCGGCGCCCCGCGCTGTTTTCCGGTTTGATTATAGCACCGGCCGCCGCCGTTGTCACAGGAAAGCAAAAACCTTCCGGGATTCAAAAAATTTTAATAAATCCCAGTTATCCTACTTGACAACTATGATAAATTGTGGTATTCCATAAACAGGACAAATCATAGTAATTCCATAGGAGAAAAGGAGATACGGTCATGTATGTATATGCGGATAACGCGGCGACCACCGCGGTAAGCAAGACGGCGCTGGACGCCATGATGCCCATGCTGACGGACTGCGGCGGCAATCCCTCCAGCCTGCACTCCGTGGGGCAGCGGGCGGCGGAGAAGCTCTCCGCATCCCGGGACATCTTTGCCAAGTACCTGAACGCCAAACCCTCGGAGATCACGTTTACCTCCGGCGGCAGCGAGGCGGACAACCAGGCGATCCTCTCCGCCGGGATGATCGGCAAAAAGCAGGGGAAGATGCACATCCTCTCCACGAAGTTTGAACACCACGCGGTGCTGCACTCTCTGGACCGCATGAAGCGCCTGGGCTTTGACGTGACGCTGCTGGACATCCCCCCCGACGGCGTGGTGACGGCGGAGCAGGTGAAAGCCGCCATCCGGCCGGATACCTGTCTCGTCAGCGTCATGTTCGCCAACAATGAGATCGGCACCATCATGCCGATTCCCGAGATCGCCGGGGTCTGCCACGACGCGGGCGTGATCTTCCACACCGACGCGGTGCAGGCGGCGGGGCACCTGCCCATCGACGTGGAGAAGATGGGCATCGACATGCTCTCCCTCTCCGCCCACAAGTTCCACGGGCCAAAGGGCGTGGGCGTGCTGTACGCCCGGAAGGGCATTCCCCTGACCAGTTTAATCGAGGGCGGCGCGCAGGAGCGCGGCAAGCGCGGCGGCACCGAGAACATGCCCGGCATCGTGGGCGCGGCGGCGGCGTTTCAGGAGGCCTGCGAGCACATGTCCGAGAGCGCGGCGCGCCTGACGCCCCTGCGGGACAAGCTGATTGCGGGGCTGAGCAAAATCCCCCACTCCAAAATCAACGGCGACCTGAAGCGGCGGCTGCCGGGCAACGTCAACGTCTGCTTCGAGGGCGTCGAGGGCGAATCGCTGCTGCTGATGCTGGACGACCGGGGCGTGGCGGCATCCTCCGGCTCCGCCTGCGCCTCCGGGTCGCTGGATCCCAGCCATGTGCTGCTGGCGCTGGGGCTGCCCCCCGAGGTGGCCCACGGCTCCCTGCGGCTGAGCCTGGACGGCTGGAACACCGCCGAAGAGGTGGATCACATTCTGGACGTGCTGCCGCCCATCGTCACCCGTCTGCGGGAGATGTCCCCGGTGTGGGACGAGCTGGAAAAGGGGCAGCGCAGGCACCTGATTTAATGAAATTTACAACAGCCTAAAAAGAAAAGGAGATTCAAGCTATGGCACTTTACAGTGAAAAGGTCATGGACCATTTCCGCAACCCCCGGAACGTGGGGAAGCTGGACGACGCCGACGGCGTCGGCGAAGTGGGCAACGCCAAGTGCGGCGATATCATGCGGATGTATATTAAAGTGGATAAGGATACCCAGACGATTTCAGACGTGAAGTTCAACACCTTCGGCTGCGGCAGCGCCATCGCCACGTCCTCCATCGCCACGGAGATGATTAAGGGCAAGCCCGTGGCCCAGGCGCTGGAGCTGTCCAACAAGGCGGTGGTGGAGGCGCTGGGCGGCCTGCCCGCGTACAAGCTGCACTGTTCCGTCCTGGCGGAGGAGGCGGTGAAGGCCGCCGTGAAAAATTACTACGACAAAAACGGCATTGCCTACGGCGACGAGCTGAACCCCGACACGGAGCACTGCATCCCCTGCGGGGCTGAGCAGAGCAAGGGCTGCGAGCTCAAGGGCCGGCACGGCGAGAAAAAGAATGGGTAAGAGGGTGTTCGCCGCCATGAGCGGCGGCGTGGACTCCTCCGTTGCGGCCCTGCTCCTGCGGGAGCAGGGCTTTGACGCTGTCGGCGTCCACCTGCGGCTGCTGCATAACGGGGATCTGGGCGCGGGGCGGGAGAGCGGCTGCTGCTCCCTGTCCGACGCCGAGGACGCCCGGGACACGGCGTACCGGCTGGGCATGAAGTTCTATGTGTTCGACTTCGCCGCCGAGTTCCGGGAGCAGGTGGCGCGGCGGTTCGCGGAGGGCTGCGCCCGGGGGGAGACTCCCAACCCCTGCATGGACTGCAACCGCTTTATCAAATGGGGCGCGCTGCTGCGCCGGGCGGAGGCGCTGGGCTACGGCGCGATTGCCACGGGGCATTACGCCCGGATCGCGTACCATCCGGCTTCCGGGCGGTGGAGGCTGCTGCGGGGCGCGGACCGGGAGAAAGATCAGAGCTATTTTCTCTCCCGCCTGACGCAGCGCCAGCTCGCGCGCACGCTGCTGCCGCTGGGAAATTTCACCAAGACCGAAGTGCGGAAACTTGCGGAGCGTGCCGGACTGTCCGTCGCTCACAAACGCGACAGTCAGGATCTCTGCTTCGCGCCGGACGGCGATTACGCGGCATTCTGTCAGCGGCTCACGGGGAAAATCGCTGAAAAAGGCAATATAATAGATAAAAACGGCAATATCATTGGCAAGCATCAGGGCCTCATCCGCTACACGCTGGGGCAGCGCCGGCATCTGGGGATTTCCTCTCAAACGCCGCTGTACGTCTGCGGGAGAAACCCGGCGGACAATACCCTGACGGTGGGGCCGGAGGAATCCCTCTATTCCCGGCGGCTGATTGCCGGGGATGTGAATTGGATTTCCATGGCGGAGCCGGGGACGCCCCTCCGGGCGGCGGTGCAGACCAGGTACCGCCAGCCCCCCTGCCCCGCCACGGTGGCCCCCCTGCCGGACGGCAAAATTCTGGTGGAGTTTGACGCGCCCCAGCGCGCCGTGACGCCGGGGCAGACTGCGGCGCTGTACGACGGCGACGCGGTGCTGGGCGCGGGCACGATTGCGGAGACATTCCGGTAAATTTCTTTCCGGGGGCCGCCGGGAAATGGTTCTGCGGGAAGGGGAAACCCCTTCCGGATAATTGTGCACAGTGACAAAAGCTGGCCCCTGTTTTTGACGTGTTCAGCGGAGAAAGACGTTTATTCCGGGTTTTGCCGTTCTGAGGCGGGCGGAACGGGCAGCACCCGGGACGTGATTGTCAAGGCCAGGGGCCTGCCGCCCGCGCCGGCTTACGGATCGCGGCAGAGCTGGTTCGGCGCCGCCGCCGCGCTGACGGCGGCGGCGCACCTGATTCTGCCGGAGGAGACGAAAGCCTGAGCAACCCGCCCGCCGCGCGGGAACCGGCCGCCGGAAGTTCCGGCGAAAAGCCGCCGGCCGGCCTTGCGCATCGGCGCGCCGTGTGCTACCATGAAGCAAACGCGGAAGGGGGACGATTGCGGTGAAAAAGGGAAACGCGGCGGTGACGCTGGCCGCCCTGATCGGTTACTTTGCCGTGCATCTGTGGATGGCGGCGTCGCTGTACGGCACGGCGGGCATGGGGACGTTTTTCCTGCTGCTGTTCGTGCCGGGCGTCGGGGACGCGGCGGGGCTTGTCCTGCTGCTCCGGGCGGGGGCGCAGGCGCTGCCCATCGCCTACGCCGCGGTGGCACTGGGGCTGATCTGGCGGGAAATTTCGGAAAAGCGGTCTGTGAAACGCCGCTGAAATCGTAAAAAAGCGCGTGAAGGGCGTCCGCCGATTGGCGGGCGCCTTTTTTGTCACCTTCCCTTTTCCGCGGAATAGAATAAGGCGGGGCGGGAAGAGATCCGCCCGAAAGCAGAGGAGGAGAATCCATGGGGGAGAGCTTAAACGGGGTGCGCCTCGGGGAAAAGGCGCGGGTGCAGGCGCTGCGAACGGCGGGGGCCATGCGCCGCCGCCTGCTGGATATCGGTCTTGTGGAGGGAACCGAGGTGGAATGCGTGGGGCGCAGCCCCGGCGGCGATCCGGCGGCGTATCTGATCCGCGGCGCGGTCATCGCCATCCGGGACGCAGACGCCGCAGGCATTCTGGTTCGGCATTGCTGAAAAAGGCGCGTACATGGGCTTGAGGCGGGGCGCGGCTGCGCCGGGAGCCGGGCAATCCGCCCCGTCGGCGGGGAAAAGGCCGCGGGAAAAAGCGCATTCAGCCCCTGACCGGCGGGAGCCGGCCAATCTATTCCGCTGAAACGACGGAAAAAGCGGGTTCAGCCCTGACCGCCGGCGGGCGGGCGGAAGTCCCGCGGTTGGGACGGTGGGCGTCTGCCGTACGGAAACGCGGCGCCGCCCGGCGGGGGATCCGCCGCGTCCGGATTCCCCGCCGGCGCGCCACGCCGAAGGAAAAGGCCGCCCGGGCCTTCATCCGCCTGAAACGCGGCCTGAACCTGACGCTGCAAAACAGGGGGCAGGCGGCCGTCCGCGTGAATCCGACGGACGAAGCCAAGCGGCGCGGTGTTTCTCCCGCCCCCGACGGCGGGCGATCGTCCGCGTGCTGACGGCGGGCGGGGCACTCCGCGAGAAAACAAAAGCGCCCGCCGGGGCGAGGCCGTAGGGGAAACCCGTTGGGCGCACAGGTGCAAAAAAGGACTCCTTGGCCGGATTGCCCTCTTCGGCGGGCTGAAAAATCTGGAGTGACGCGCGCACAAAAAGGGACTGCGGAAATCCGCAGTCCCTTCCCGGTTTCTTATTTCAGCAGTCCCGGGCGGCGTGCGCGCCGGGCCTGTTCCGCTTCCGCTTTTCCGCCGCCACCAGATCCGCCAGCGTGAAGCGGTCGATGTAGCGGTTAATCGTGGCGTAAAGCCCCGTCCAGAAATCCAGCGTGGCGCAGACGCCGCTGCGCCCGCAGCGGTTCTCCCCGCCCTCCAGACAGGCCACCGGCGCCAGGTTGCCCTCCGTCAGGCGCAGGATGTCGCCCACGGTGTAGCCCTCCGCCGGGCGGGTCAGTTGGTAGCCGCCCTGCGCCCCCCGGACGCTGTGCAGAAACCCCGCCTTGGAAAGTATTCCCACAATCTGCTCCAGATATTTCACGGACAGATCCTGCCGCTGCGCGATGTCCTTCAGGGAAACCGGCGTCCCGCCGCCGTCGTGCTCCGCCACGTCAATCATCAGCCGCAGGGCGTACCGCCCCTTTGTCGAAATCCTCATGCGCCCGTCCCTCCTTTCGTGCCTTCCCCTATTTTCCTAGTTATATCATAGGAATTACCGGATTGCAACCGGTTTTTCACGCTCCGCGGCCATGCGGCGGCCCGCGCCCGTCTCGGCGCGGAGACACTTGGGGGGCGGCGGGGCTTTTTCCGGTTTTCCGGAGGGCGCGGTCTTTTTTCAGTGGCGGCGGCGGGAGAAATATGGTATCATCGGGGTATCAGGGACGCGGAAAGCCCGCGGCCCGGTTCAAAAAGGGGGAGCTTTATGTCTGACCAGGAATTGATTGCTCTGGCGCAGTACGCCCGGGAGCGGGCGTACTGCCCGTATTCGCACTTCGCCGTGGGCGCGGCGCTGGAGTGTGCGGACGGCACGGTCTACACCGGCTGCAACGTTGAAAACGCCGCCTATCCCGTGGGGCTGTGCGCCGAACGGGCCGCCGCCGCGGCGGCGGTCGGCGGGGGGCACCGGGACTTCGTCCGCATTGCCGTCGCCGGCTCCGGGGACGCGTTCTGCACGCCCTGCGGCATGTGCCGCCAGTTTCTCTCGGAATTCGCGCCGGCGCTGGAAGTGCTGTGCGTTAACCGCCGGGGCGAGGCGCGGAAGGGAAAGCTCTCCGATCTGCTGCCCGGCTCCTTCGGGCGGGAGAGCATGGCTCAAGGATCCTAAGCCTGAAAATTTCATAAACGTTCCCGCCTCTTCCGCTCCGGGGAGGGGCCGGAAGCGGTTCACCCTGATAATTTTCAGGAAAGCAGCATATCCTGCATACGGGCGCGGAGCGTACCGGGATGCGTCCGCGTTCCCGCAGTGAATCCGCAAAACGCAGATCCTGCTTCCGGCCCCGGAGGGCGCCGCCTCTCCGGCACCGGAAGCGGAAAGGGAGGTTTGGCATGAAAAAATGGAAAACCTACGCGCTGTTCCTCGCGTTGACGGAGGGGGCGGGCGCGCTGTCCGGCTGGCTGACGCGGGCGGGCGTGAAAGCCGTGGACGCCGTCCCGAAATCCCAGCTGACGCCGCCGGACGCGGTGTTCCCCATCGTCTGGACCATCCTCTTTGCCCTGCTGGGCATCGGGGCGGCGCGGATTTACCTGGCGCCGCCTTCGCCGCAGCGTACCCGGGCGCTGGGGCTTTTCGCGGCGCAGCTGGCGGTGAATTTCCTCTGGAGCCCGATTTACTTCAATCTTCAGGCGTACGGCCCGGCGTTTTTCTGGCTGCTGCTTCTATGGGTGCTGATTCTGCTGATGATCCGCGCCTTTTCCAGGGTGGACGACTGCGCCGCGTGGATGCAGCTTCCCTATCTGCTGTGGGTGAGCTTCGCGGGGTATCTCAACTGCGTGACGTGGCTGATGAACCGCTGAGTCAGCCCGCCAGCGCCCGCATCCGGGCAATTTCGGCGGCGTAGCCCGCCGCGTCGTTGGGGGTTTCCAGACAGAACGGCAGCCCCCGCAGGGCGGGATGGCGGACGACGCGGGCCAGAGCGGCCTCCCCGATGCAGCCCTCCCCGATGCGCGCGTGGCGGTCTTTCCGGCTGCCCGGCTCGTTCTTGCTGTCATTGAGATGCACCGCCCGCAGGCGGCGCAGCCCCACGGTTTTGTCAAACTCCGTCAGCACGCCGTCCAGATCCCCGATGAGATCGTACCCCGCGTCGGAGACATGGCAGGTGTCCAGACACACGCCCATGCGGTCCGGGAGCGCTACCCGATCGAGAATTTCCCGCAGCTCCTCAAAGCGGCCGCCCACCTCGGTGCCCTTGCCGGACATAGTCTCCAGCAGCACCACCGTGGACTGCCCCTCCCGCAAGAGGGCGTTGAGCAGCTCCGCGATTTCCGCGATGCCGGCCTCCGTGCCCTGCCCGGTGTGGCTGCCGGGGTGGAAATTGTAAAACTGCCCCGGCAGGTACTCCATGCGCCGCAGGTCGTCCGCCATGGTCTCCCGGGCAAACCGCCGGAGGTCCTCCCGGGCGGAGCAGGGATTCAGGGTGTAGGGCGCGTGGGCGATGAGGGGCGCGAAATTGTGCGCCCGCAGCAGCGCCCGCAGCGCCGCCGCGTCCTCCGGGACGACGGCCTTCGCCCGGCTGCCCCGGGGATTGCGGGTGAAAAACTGGAACGTGTCCGCGCCCAGGCGCAGCGCCTCCCGCCCCATGGCGAGAAAACCGTCCGCGCTGGACAGATGACAGCCGATATGCAGCATCATTTCCACTTTCCTTTCTCCGGAACGGGATCCGGCAGAGAACGCCCCGCCGTCAGGCGGCGGAGAGCCCGAAACGGCGGGACGCGGAATTTCCGCGCCCCGCCGCAGCGTCTGTTCCGGGACGGCCGCCCCGGCCCGCGCCCCGGGCTTATTTTTTCCGGTTGTTGTCCCGGGCGTTCAGGGACGCGCTGAAGGCAAAGAGGATGCAGCCCAGAAGCGCGGCGGTGCCGGATTCCGTGATCATGCTGATAATGGCGCAGAAGAACGCGGTGATCAGCAGAATGCCGGAGGAATGACGGCCTCCAAACATGAAAATGCCTCCTTTGCAGCATACGCGGGAACGCCCGCGGGAACTTTTCTGACAAGCCCGGCGGCGGGAAAGCCGTCCCGCCCGGGGACGGAAGGCTTACTGCCAGCTCACGCCGCGCTTGGGACGATCCTTCAAATCCATGACTTTCTTGGCGTCGTAAAACCGCAGGTAGTCGTTGCGGAAGTACCGCAGCGTGGTGCCGTCCGCGTGCATCCGGTCGCAGATCACCGCGCAGATGTCCTTTTTAATGTAGCTGAAGCTCTGCGATCCCACGGAGCAGAATACCCGGAAGCCCTGGGACTGCAAATACCGGAAGATCGGGCCGGTCTTGTGCCAGTCGTCGCCGTCGGGCCGCTCGCCGTGGGGGTAGAACAGGATGTCCGTCGGCCCCACCAGCGAGCCGACCTCGTTTTTCCACCGCTGCGTGTCCGCCTGCACCTCGGCAAGGGACTTGGAGCCGAGCCGGATATGCCCCCAGGTGTGGGATCCGAACGTCCAGCCCTCGGCCTTCAGCACCTTGATGACCGGCTTTACCGCCTTGATCTCCTTCTGGCGGTGTTCCTCAAACGCGGCGGAGGTCTGCCCCTTTTCCGTCTGGGTGCGGTAGCCCAGGATGCCGCAGTAGCCCGTCAGTGACAGGCAGCCCCGGGCGCCGTATGGGGTGAAGTCCGGGTGCGCCCGGCAGAATTTGTCCAGAATCGTCACCACGTCCAGATCCTGTGAGTAGACGGGCCTGCCCTGGGGATCTTTTCCGTAGCTCCAAATCTGGCCGTTGTCGCCCACCAGCAGCTTGTAGGTGAAACCGTCGGCAATCATGTACGGATAGTAGTTCACGTCGTCAAAGGAGAGCACCAGGGGCTTTTTGCCCACCGGCACCTTCAGCTCGCTGCGCACCATCACGGGCTTCCCGGCGGCGTTTTTCGTCTCGTGCCAGATCTGGTTGATGTCCACCAGCACATAGCCGTTGTGATAGATGCTCTGAAGCATTTTTTTGTATTCTCCCGCCGTGACCATGAAATCGTCGATACCGTTGGACTCGCTGCCGCCGTTGAAGGCCATGGAGGGATAGGCCACCACGGGATGGAAGAACAGGTGCTCCACCGTCCCCGTCCAGCTGACCCACTTGACCGATTTTTTGTCGAAAGGCTTGGCGTCCTCGTCCCCGGAATAGGAGGTGGGGGATTTCTTTTTGACTTCCGCCGCCGCGGACTTTGCCTCCGCCTTCGCACCGGAGGATTTGGAGGTTCCGCCGCCGCAGGCGGTCAGGGTCAGCGCCATGGACAATGCCAGCAGCGCGCAGAGAAAACGACGCATGATGAGAAATGTTCCTTTCTGTCGAAATTTGTCATGCTACATTATAACAGCGCGGAGGGGAAAAGGGAAACAAAACAGTGACAGTTTAGCCGGAAAATTTCACCCCGGGCGAAACGCCCTCTTTTGAATAAACTATGAACGCGCAGGGCCGCCAATGCCGGAAGGTGTAAACAAACTGTGAATGATGTATCCGATACGTTGACAATCGTCCTCTTGGCAGGTATGATAATTTCATCCGACGAGGATATTTTTTCTCCCTCTTTTCTCTAGGACACCATCGGAACAGCGGCCCGTCCCTTTTTACCCGGGGACGGGCCGCTGCCGTTCTCCGGAACCGTTCTCCGGAACCGTTTCCCGGGGCGGCGGCCCCGGCGGGACGGGGCGGAAAAAAAGCTCCCCGGAGGCGCGGCCTCCGGGGAGCACGGCGTGTCGGAGAACTTCCGAAAGGGGAAGGGCGCGGGGGCAAGTCCCCGCCGCCCTTCCGATCAACCGCCGCCGCCCCTGATTTTCAGGGGCGGCGGCGGGACAGGCCGGAGCCTTATGCGGGCAGAACCATGAGATCCTTGGGGAAATGGTTCAGGACTTCCACGCCGTCCTCCGTGACGGCGACCAGATCCTCAATGCGGACGCCGAATTTGCCCGGCAGGTAGATGCCCGGCTCGATGGAGAAGCACATCCCCGGGCGGGTGACGGTGCGGCACACGCCGGAGCAGTCCGGGAACTCGTGGCAGGCGAGGCCGATGCCGTGTCCCAGACGGTGGGTGAAGTATTTGCCGTAGCCCGCGTCCTCGATGACTTTGCGGGCGGCGCGGTCGATGTCGCGCATCTCCACACCGGGGCGCACGGCGGCAATGCCCGCCTCGTTGGCGGCTTTTACCGTCTCATAGACTTTGCGCTGCTCGTCCGACACCGTGCCGTAGAACACCGTGCGGGTCATGTCGCACCAGTAGTGGTTCACAGGGGCGAACACGTCCAGCGTGATGGAATCGCCCCGGTGGAGCCGGTGGCTGTCGCTGACGTGGTGGGGCTCGCCGCCGGTGACGCCGTAGCAGACGATGTACTCGCCGGGATAGTCCGTGCCCCGGCGCATATGCACGTCGGAGATGATGCGGGAGACTTCCGCCTCGGTCTTGTCCCTTGGGAAATTCTTCAGAATTTCGTCCATGGTGGCGTCGTTGAGGGCGGAGGCGAAGCGCATCTTCTCCAGCTCGGGGGCGTCCTTGCACATCCGGGCGTCGTCCACCGGGGCGGAGCCGGGCACCGGGCGCACGTCGGGCCGTTTATCCATCAGGCCCAGCAGGAAGCTGGCGCGCAGGGTTTTGTCAATGCCGCACACGCCGGCGGAAAGCTCCCCGGCCAGCATTCCCACGGCGTCGTCCGCGTCGTCATAGAGCACGGCGTCGATGTCCGACGGGACGGGGAACATCCGGTTGCAGAACAGCCGGGCCGTGCCGTCGGCCTTCACCACCAGCGCCAGCAGGCGCTCGCCGGGGCTGCAGTCAAAGCCCGTGAGATAGTAGATGGAATCCGGGTCGCTGATGACGACCTGGGAGAGGTTTGCGGCCTTCAGATTGGCCAGAACGGATTGCAGATGCGCTGTGTTCATGTCGATTTCCTCCAGATTTCAGAATTGAGAGACGGGGAACCGGGGCGGACGGCCCGCCCTTCCGGATTGATTATAGCACGTTCCCCGCAAAGTGCCAGAGGGAGTTCGGAAACGGGTGAAAATTTTAACAGCCTTGGCGGCGTGCCGCCGGAGAAAAACCGGCTTGACAGGGCGGGCGGGGCGTGCTATCATGCGAGACATGAGAAATTTCATCGGAATGAAAGCTAAAATGGAGTGTTGTTGCTGTCGGGGGACGGCTGCCGGGGCGGCGGAGGCGTAAGCGCTTTCACCCCTTCGCGCGGGCGGCCCTGCAAGGTCATGCCCGCGCCGCCCGACAGAGGACCGTTTGCCTTTGGGGAGAGCTTCCCCCCGGGGGACAGAGTGTGTTACTGAGAAAGGCCGCATGCGGGAAGCATGCGGCCTTTGCGCTTGTTGAGGAAGAGAGAAAAGCCCGGTTCGCCGGGGAGGAAGACAGCCGCGAAAGAAACCCGGGAAAGGTGTCTTTTGCTTGAAAACCTCCGCCCCTGCACAGCGGGGCGAAAAAACTTTTTCGACACGCCGCGGGGCCGTATGCGGGAAGCATACGGCCCCGCTTTTTTGCGCGCCGTCCGTCCCGGCGGGCGGCGGAGGACGCCGGGTTCCCCCCGGAAGCGGAGAACGGGGCGCGGCGGGCGCCGGCGGCAGAATGGAATTTCTCACATATGCTGGAATATTAAAGGAGCGATGAAATGATGCAAGCTTATGAATCCCTCGCGGGGAACACCCCGCTGATCCGGATTGATTTCCGCCGGAGAGCGGACAAATCCGTCCGTTCGGTGTTTGCCAAGCCGGAGTGGTTCAACCCCACCGGCAGCATCAA
>JBFLFX010000025.1:0-22590 GCA_041859815.1 Dysosmobacter sp.
GAAATGAACCGAAGGCTGGTTTCCGCCATTGCGGATCTCTATTTCTGCCCAACGGTAAACAACAAGAACAATCTTTTGCGCGAGGGCATTGCGGATGAAATTTTTATTACCGGAAATACGGTGATTGATGCGCTGAAAACAACGGTGCGCAAGGATTTCCACTTTACAACAAGAGAACTGAACGAACTGCCCTACGGGGAAAAGAAAATCTGCCTCGTGACTTGCCACCGCCGCGAAAATTACGGGGAGCCGATGAAGAACATTATGCTGGCGCTGCGCCAAATTGCGGAGGAAAACGAGGATGTAGAGCTGGTTTATCCGGTACATCTCAGCCCTGTGGTACGGGAGTCCGTCGCAAAATACCTGGCGGGTACGCCCCGGGTACATCTGATTGACCCGCTATCCGCGGATGAAATGCACAACCTGATGGCAAGATGTTATTTGGTTTTGACAGATTCCGGCGGACTACAGGAGGAGGCACCCGCGCTTGGCAAGCCGGTTTTGGTGATGCGGAGGGAAACGGAGCGTCCGGAGGCGGTGGAGGCCGGAACGGTGAAGCTGGCCGGAGTGGATCAGGCGCGAATTGTCCGCATGGCTGACGAGCTTATTCGGGATGAAAAGGCGTATGCGCAGATGGCACATGCGGTGAATCCCTATGGCGACGGGAATGCGTGCCGCCGGATTGCCGATGCGATTTTGTGGCATTTCCGGCGGACGGATTGCCGTCCGGAGGATTATTCCGGTAAATAATCAAGAGGGAGGACCCTATGGAGAAACGGAAATTTCGCGCTGTAACGGCGGCGTTTGCAATTCTCATTGCGCTGATCGTCGTGTTGCTTCTGACGAATAGCCTTCGCCGTTCCTCCCAAATTGTGTTGCCTGAGGGGGCGTCCTCGGCTTCCGGCAGCAATGCGGCGGGGCGTCAGAGCGATCGCGATTTGGTGGAGATTACCCCGCAGACCGTGCAGACCGCGATTTCTACGCTGGAACGTCCTGCCAGATATATCCGTTCCCTTACGGTGAAGGATTTTTGGAGCGGAGGCAGCGGGACAACTGCCGTGACGACCTGTGTATGTGACACGTTTACCCGCGCGGATACAGACGACGGCAGCGGCCGTGTGCGCCATGTAATCACGGATGGGAAAACGACTTACGTCTGGTATAATCAGTCCCGGAACTATTATGTCGGCAGCGCGGGGGGAATCTCAGCAGATCAGGAGCAGCATATTCCGACATACGAGGATATTTTAAAATTAAAAACCAGCCAGATTGCGGATGCGGATTACCGCACTTTTTTAGATGAAAACTGTATTTATGTAGAGACTACAAAGGATACGGACGGCTATGTGCAGGCGTATTGGGTCAGTGTCGGCACCGGCCTGCTGGTCAGCGCGGAACGGCAGAAAAACGGCAAAACAGTGTATCGAATGCAGGCCGGGGCGCTTTCCGAGACGGAACCTGATACGTCCGAGTTTACGTTGCCGGATGGTAAGATCCTTTACCATGTTAAAAAATGAAACTGCTTCAGCAGAAAGAGGGGCTGCCGTCTGAATCAGACGGCAGCCCCTCTTTCTGCTGTTTGAAAAATTGAGGTGTTTGGATTTTGACGGAGTTTGTGTTGAAAGAGGCAAATTTTCGCGGGCATCGTTGGTTTATGGCGGGAAAATTAAATGTGGCAACGGCGTGAAATTCGGTGAAAAGGCGGGTACAACGATTTTTCAAACAGGGCCTAGCAATCTCGCCCGATGAAGTGATCAATCCGAAAGGACATTGCCAGCAAAAAGCGCGTGTTGCTGTCGTCCGGATTGGCCTGTGTCAGTTCCCGGATACGGGAAAGCCGGTAATTCAAAGAATTGCGGTGAATAAACAGTTTTTCGGCGGTGTTTTTGACGCTTCCGCCGCAATTCAGGTAGGTTCCCAGCGTATGGTAGAGATCGGTGCCGTTTTCACGGTCATAGCGGTTGAGAATGGACAGTGCCGGGTGACAGAAAAGTCCCAGTTCGGACGGATCACCGCAGGAATCCAGCAAGTCGTAAAAGGAACAGTCGGCATAGCGGCAGACCGCAGTGCCCGGCTCCAGACGGCGCGACAGCTCCAGTGCCTGCCGCGCCTGCCGGTAGCGGTGCGCAAAATTTTCCACGCGGAAGAAAGTATTGGAGACCCCAATGCGCAAAAACTCATTTTGTGCCAGCGTTTTCAATGCGTCCATCTGCTCCGCATTCAATTCCGGCGCATTTTCCAGCGGCACCAGCGCGGCAATCCCGTTTTCATGAAAGGTATACCGCGTACCCGGAAGCAATTTCTCCAGCTTCGCTGCGACCTGTTCTTTCAGATGCTTTTGCCCCAAATAGCGGGAGGGGCGCAGACACAGCGCGCACAGATGGAGGGAAAAGCGAAGCGCCGCAATCCGCAGCGCCATTTCTGCCGCCGGCGCGCCGATTAAAAGGTCATACAGCAGTTTTTGATAAGCAGTGTTGCCGGGAATCAGGTAGGGGGCATACCGGGCGATTACATCCCCGGAAACCGCACTGACGGTGGGAAGCAACGCCATTTGGGACGCGTTGATGGGCGTTTCCTTTTCCAGCATCAGAAGAATGCCAATCCATTTCCCATTGATAAAGATTTTGCTGGACAGCTTTCGCAGGGGAGAGGCATAGCAGGTGACTACCACCGGATCGGGAGTAAGGGGCGCGGATTTTACCGCGTCAATTTTCTGAACCGCACTGATAAATTCATAGGAGCAGTAACCCTGCCTGATGTTTTGCTCCCACAGCGGATCGTCAATGGGAAAAACGGTGGAATGCGCAAGCACTTTAAAATCCCTGTCCAGCAGAACGAGAGAGTTTCCAAGCTTCGAGGCGGCGAGATTGATGACCGGGTCGATGCTCCGCGCGTGCGCGGCACAGTCCGTCAGGCCGGCATAAAATTCCCGTTCGCCGGAACGATTCACCAGTTGCCTGACGGCGTTAAAAAGGCGGAAGAGATCTGCCGGGATCGTCAGCGCGATGTTTCCGCGAAAATCTTCCGGCGGCGTAAACGGAGAATCCTGTGCCAAAACACACTGCGCCGGAAGAACGCTGCCGATTTGACTTACATACCCAAAGTAAATGGTTGTCTCAATGTATTCAGCCTGTGAGCCGTCTATCAGCGCAATATCTAAAATCTCGGATGAATCCATGCACTGCAGCGCCTCAAAGCAAATCTGATCGGAAATTTTGGAAGTCAGTTCAGAAAAACGCATGAAAATCACCTCCCGTTCAGTATAGTGCATCACGCACAAGTGATCAATTTCTTTTCGTATGCGGGACACATTTATTTTCCAAGGATGGACGGATATAATGAAAATTACAGGCAGTTAAAAAATAAAGGAAGGGAAGCATCCATATGAATTTTCAGAACAAAGTTGCGATTGTAACCGGTTCCACCAAGGGCATCGGCAGGGCTACGGCAGAGCTGCTGGCAAAACGGGGAGCGAAGGTCGTCATTGTTGGTACGACGGAAGAAGCGGGCAGGGAGGTTGTTTCCGCGATCAAATTTGCCGGGGGCGAGGCGTTTTTCCAGAAGACCAATGTGACTTCCGGCGCAGAGCTGGATGCGCTGGTCGGCGCTGTACTGGAAAAATACGGAAAGATTGATATTTTGGTCAACAACGCCGGCGTGGGCGGTACGCTGGCAAATATGGATCAGATTACGGATGAGGAATGGGAAAAGGTCCTTGCGACGAACCTGACTGCGCCCTTCCAGATCATGAAGCGCATGATTCCCATTATGGAGAAAGCGGGCGGCGGCGTAATTGTCAATGTAGCGTCCATGGCCGCCACTGGTGCAGGTCGCGGCGGCATTGCCTATACCTCCGCCAAGCACGGCCTGCTGGGCCTGACCCGCCAGGTAGCGTTGGATCACGGCCACGCGGGGATCCGCGTCAATGCCGTACTGCCGGGTCCCATCAATACACGGATGATTGCCCGCATACTGGCGATGCCGCAGCATCCGCTGAATGCAAAGATTAAAATGAGTCCTGCGGGCCGCCCCGGCGAGCCGGAAGAAGTGGCGGAAGCGATTGCATTTCTTGCTTCCGATGAATCCAGATACATTCAGGGCGCCGCGCTGGCAGTGGATGGCGGCTACACCATTTTCTAATTGAAGGAGGAGAAACAGCTATGTATGAAAAGCTCTTTTCTAACGGCAAAATAGGAAATTTGACGTTGCGGAACCGTTTGGTAATGTCCCCTATGGGCATCGGTCTGGCTAATCTGGACGGTACGCCCACGCAGGACATGATTGACTATTACACCGCCCGCGCGGACGGCGGCGCGGGTCTGATTATTCCGGAAATTACCCGGATCAATGATGTTCACGGCGTGGGGATGCTGCGCCAGCTCTCCGTGACCCGTGACAGCCATATTAAACCGCTGAGCCATCTGGCAACCGCGATTCACGATCACGGCAGCAAGGTATTTATTCAGCTGCATCACCCCGGGCGGGAAACCGTGTCCGCACTGCTGGGCGGCGCGCCGGTGGTTTCCGCCTCCGCCATTCCCTGCAAACTGGTGCAGCAGAAAACCCGGGCGCTGACAACCGATGAAGTGAAGGAATTGGTGGGCCAGTTTGTCGCCGGAGCCGTCCGGGTGCAGAAGGCGGGCTGTGACGGTGTGGAACTGCACTGCGCCCATGGCTATCTGCTTCAGCAATTTCTGTCGCCCTATACCAACAAGCGTTCAGACGAGTATGGTGGAAGCTTTGAAAACCGCCTGCGGATTGTCACGGAAATTATTGCCGGAATCCGTGAGAAGTGCGGCCCGGAGTTTCCATTGGGCGTTCGTCTGAGTGTGGAGGAATTTCTGGATAAAACCGGCGTGACCGAGGACTACATTCACCTTCAGGACGGCGTAAAAATTGCCATGGCCTTAGAGACACAGGGCATCGACTTTCTGGATGTGTCCGTCGGACTGTATGAAACGGGCATGACCTGCGTGGAGCCGATTTCCTTCCCGCAGGGATGGCGCCGTGACATTCTGAAAGCCGTCAAGGATCATGTCCATATCCCTGTCATCGGTGTTTCCTGCATCCGGGAACCCGCCGTGGCGGAGCAGTTCCTGGCCGAGGGCGTGGAGGACTTTGTCGCCATGGGGCGCACCTGGCTGGCTGACGAGCAGTGGGGAACCAAGGTGCGGAAGGCCGGGAAAAAGAGCTCCGCAAGTGCATCAACTGCCTGCGCTGCTTTGAGAGTTTTAATGAGTACAGCCCAAAGGGTCTGCCCGCCGAATGCGCCCTGAACCCCCGTCTGGCGCGGGAACGGAAGTACGGCGCGCTGCCCTATGATTCCGCACACCACTCCGTGGTGATTGTCGGCGGCGGCCCCAGCGGTATGATTGCGGCAGAAACACTGGCCAAAAGGGGGTGTAAAGTAACACTCCTTGATAGAGGGAGTACGCTGGGCGGCACTGTGAATCTGGCGAAAGCGCCCCCTTTGAAAGGACGTATGGAGTGGGTAATGGATTATTACCGCGCCATGTTTGAAAAACTGGGTGTGGAAGTGCGGCTGGACACGGAGGCGACCGCCGATTTGGTGGCCTCCATGAAGCCGGACGCCGTGATTGTCGGCACCGGTTCCAAATCCATCATTCCGTCCCGGATTCCCGGCGTCACCGGCTCCAATGTCTACACCGTGGAGCAGATCCTGACGGAAACCGCGGATTTGACCGGGCGGAGTGTGACGGTCATCGGCGCGGGCATTACGGGCATTGAAACGGCGGAATTCCTCGCGGCACGGAACTGCAGGGTGACAATTGTGGACCAGTTGGACAAAGTTGCGCCCGATGCCAATCACACCAATGTGGCGGACGTTTGCGGACGCCTGAACAAATATGGGGTGCAGTATCTGCTGGGCCACGCGCTGAAAGAGATTCGCGGCGGCTCCGTCGTGCTGGAAAAACAGGCGGATCATTCGCAAGTGACGGTGAATACCGACGCCGTGGTGCTGTCGCTGGGCTTCCGGCCGGACAATGCGCTGGCGGAGGAGCTGAAAACCAGGGGACTGCGCGTTCTCACCGTAGGCAGCGCCGTGAAGGACGGCACCATCGCTCCCGCAACCCGCAGCGGCTATGAGGCGGCGCGCACTTTGTTTACGGAGCAGCCGAAAGAGACCTCCTTCCGCATCTCTGCGGAGGAGCTGCCGAATTTCGGAAAGGTATCGCTGATGGATGAGCAGGAGGGCATTTACATGGCCTATTTGACCGATCCCGCGGCCATTGCCCGCATTCTGCCGCCGCCGTTGAAACCGTTTATGATGCCGGTGGTGACGCTGTCCGTCTGCCACATCCATAAGCCGACCTTTGCGGACGATTATTACGAGTCAATTCTGGGTGTTTATGCCATGTACGGCAAAACGCTGGGACTGTATCCCATTTCTCTGGTGCTGGGCGGCCCCGGTGCGGAAATGGCGGTTCAGTGCGGTCGGGACAACGGATCCATTCCCAAGAAACTGGGAGCCGAATTTGTCATGCGTCGCAGCGGAAACACCGTGACCGCGGGCGTGACCCGACGCGGCACGCAACTGGTGAATTTGAAGCTGGAGCTGGGGCGGTACAACAGTCCGCTGACCCACGCGCTGTATCAGGCGCCTGCGCCCGGCAAGCGGATTTTCGGCGGCGGATTTTACTTTCACTTTGACCGCGAACCGGATGAAAACGGCATCAGCCATTTTATGAACGGCGCGCTGCTGCAGAACCTGTGCGAATACAATTACAAGACATGGGAACCGGGCTTTGCGGAGCTGACATTGAAATCCTCTGCGGATGATCCCTGGGCGGAACTGCCCATCAGTACCGTCATCGGCGGCGCCTATTCACAAAACAGTCTGTTGGTGCATAAGCTGAACATGGTTGAGCATCTCAGCGCCGAGGAAATTGTCCCGTATCTGCTGACCGCGCGCTATGATCGCACGGTATTCATGGAAACCGGCAGAATTTAAATGGTTTTTCCTTTTTCCCAAGAAAAGCGTCCCGGCAGACGGTTTTATCCGTCTGCCGGGACGCTTGGTATCTCATCAGGACTGTTCGCTGCGGGGTGTTTCCAACGGCTGGCCGTAGGAGAGAAGCCTGCCGGTTTCATCACTTTGCGCATAGTGATCCAGGACCCATTCCTGCACGCACCGCAGAAATGCGCGGCAGGCGGGGGAGATGTGTTTCTCCGTCCGGGTGGCAATTCCGATGGTACGCAGCTGCGTGGGGTCAATCTTGACGCAGCAGACCTTATGATGCTGCTCCTGCAGCATCAGCTCGGGCATGATGCTGATGCCCAGCCCGTGTTCCACCATGGAAATCGCTGCGAAGTCGTCGTTGGGCGCGAAGCGGATGTTATGGACGGCATTGCCGCTGCGCAGCAGGTTGTCAATGTCGTAGTTCGCGCCGATGCAGGGAAGGATAAACGGCTCGTCCAGCAGAGAGGTCAGCGGAACGTGCTTCCGGCGGCTCAGCGGATGGTTCTTGGGAATGACCGCAATCAGCGGATCGGTGTACAGAGGAATAAAATGCAGATTGTTCTGCGCAGCCTGCGAAATAAAGCCGCAGTCAATCTGCCCCGCCAGAATTGCCTTTTCAATGGAGGAATAGGTGTCGTTCATCAGCTGTACCTTTACCATGGGAAACTGCTTTTGAAACACACTGATGATGTCCGGAATCCAATGAACCGTGACGCTGGAAAACGCGCCTACCCGCACGACGCCGAAAGTAACGCCGCTGATGGAGCCCGCCAGCTGAAGCAGGGATTCGTTGTGATTGACGACTTCCTGCATAGGTTCCAGCAGAATTTTGGCCTCTTCCGTCAGTTCCACACCGGTTTTCTGGCGGATGAGCAGCCGAAATCCAAACTCTTCTTCCAGGCCGTTGACAACGTGGCTGATGCCGGACTGCGTATAGCCCAGCTGCTGCGCCGCCGCGGTAATGGAACCCGCTTCCGCCACCCGGAGAAATACAACATAGCGTTCAATGTTCATGAGCAAACATTCCAATCTGTAATGTTTAATATTTTAATTATGAACTTTTTTATTTGTGAGATTATGCTAAAATTATCCCTGCAAGGATTTGCTTTGTTAGACAGATATGGCACGAAAGAGCGGTTCCCAAGGTAAAAAAGGATCCATGCGGAGGCGCCCCGGGCACCCTGCTCCGGATTTCCGTTCTTCAAAGCATTGCGCAATTAAACTACAGGAGGATTTTTATGTTTCACAACGTAAAGGAAGTTCAGGAATTTATCCGCACCAACGGAATCCGCTTTGTCGATTTCAAGATGACGGATCTGCGGGGCAGGTGGAAGCATCTTTCCATTCCCGCAGAGCGCCTGACAGAGGATACCCTGACCAATGGCATCGGTTTCGACGCATCCAATTACGGCTATGCCGTGGTTGAAAAAAGCGACATGGTGTTTATCCCCGACATTACCACCGCTGTGGTGGATCCCTTCGTTGAGATTCCGACGCTGACCATGATCGGCGACGTTATGGTGATTGACCGCCCGGCAAACCGTCCTTTCAGCCAGTATCCCCGCAACGTGGCCAAGCGCGCCATCGAGTACATGAGGGAGCAGGGCATTGCCGACCGCATGATCATCGGGCCGGAGTATGAATTCCATGTGTTTGACGGCGTAAGCTATTCTGTGGAGCCGGGCAACATGAGCTACGGCATTTATGACAAAGAATCCGTTTGGGAAGCGGGCAGGCCCGCGGAGGGCAACAGCGGCTTCCATACCCGCCCCACCATCGGCTATCACGCCGACCAGCCCTGCGACCGCACTTATAATCTCCGCAACAAGATGTGCATGGAGATGGAAAAGTTCGGCATTCGGGTTAAATACCATCATCACGAAGTCGGCGGTTCCGGCCAGCTGGAAATTGAGGTGGAGCTGGACGACATGACGAAACTGGCGGACGACACCATGGCTGCCAAATATGTTATCCGCAACACCGCCGTCCGCGAGGGGATGACGGCGACGCTGATGCCTAAGCCCGTTTACGGCGAGGCCGGCAACGGCATGCATGTCCATATGCTGCTGATGAAAAACGGCAAGCCGGTATTTTACGATGAAAACGGCTATGGCCAGCTGAGCCAGACCGCGCTTTATTTCATCGGCGGCCTGCTGACACATGTGCGCTCTCTGTGCGGCATTACAAACCCCTCCACCAACTCTTACAAGCGCCTGATTCCGGGCTTTGAAGCGCCGGTTACCATCGGCTATGCAATGTCCAACCGCAGCGCCGTCATTCGGATTCCCGCCTATGTCAAGTCTCCGGACAAGAAGCGGTTTGAGCTGCGGAACCCCGACGCGATGTGCAACCCCTATTTTGCCTATGCCGCTATCCTGATGGCCGGCCTGGATGGCATAAAAAACAAAATCGACCCCAAAAATCACAACTGGGGTCCCTTCGATTTCAATTTGTTCAGCATGCCAGAGGAAGAACGCGCAAAGCTGGACAGCTTGCCCACCACGCTGGGAGAGGCACTGGACGCGCTGGAAGCCGACCACGCTTATCTGACCGAGGGCGGCGTGTTTCCGGAGGAATTGGTGGAGACCTGGATCCGGGCTGTCCGCTCGGATGAATCCAGAATCAACAGTGTTCCCAATCCCGCAGAGTTTGAAATGTATTACGATCTATAGGATTTCCCGGATGAGTCCGCGCCGCGGAGACGCGGTTCGGACTCACCTGATCCGGCAGGCCCACGTGCTAAAGCTCCGAAATCAGATGCCATCTGATTTCGGAGCTTTCTACCGCTGCAGCCCGGCAGAGTTCCGCGCAGACGACAAATACTGAAAAGACAGGACGGATTACGGTTTCTCGCGCAGTGCCTGCGCCCATTTGCCATATTTTTCAATGTTGGCTTTGCAGGCGGCCTCATCGGCACCTTTGGTCAGGATGTAAACCTTGATTTTTGGCTCTGTGCCGGAGGGGCGCACAATGACGGAGGTGCCGTCCTCCAGTTCGTACCGCAGTACGTTGGAGCCGCGCAGTTCCATAGCGCCCGCCTTTCCGGTGGCGCAGTCCACCGTGGAACCATCGGCATAGTCTTTCCGGGAAACGACCCTCACGCCGCTGATTTCCCGAGGCGGAGCTTCCCGCAGACGGTTCATCAGCGCCGCCATATCTGTCAGACCCTTCAGGCCGGGCATCACCAGGTTGTGGGTTTTTTCGGCAAAGAAACCGTACTTTCGATAGAGCGCCTCCATGGCGTCAAACAGGGTCATGCCTCTGTCCGCATACCATGCGGCCATTTCCGTCAGCAGCAGGGAAGCGGTTACCGCGTCCTTATCCCGCACATAGTCACCCAGCATGTAGCCGTAAGACTCCTCATAAGAGAAAATGACCTTGCCCTGCCCGGCGGCTTCCAGCTGGTTCTTTTTTTCCGCCATAAATTTAAAGCCGGTAAAGGTGTCATAGCAGGCAACGCCGTTTTCCTCTGCAACTTTCCGCGCCATTTCCGTAGTGACAATGCTCTTCAGCGCCACGGGGTGTTCCGGCATCCGGCCGGAGCGGCGCAGGGCGCCAATCATATAGTCCAGAAGCAGCACGCCGGTCTGGTTGCCGGTGACCGGACAAAATTCGCCGTCGTGATTCCGCACCAGAATGCCCACGCGGTCGGAATCCGGATCGGTGCCGATGATAAAGTCCACGTTGTTCTGCTTGGCCAGGTCGATTGCCAGATAAAACCCCTCCGGATTTTCCGGGTTGGGAGAGACGACCGTGGGGAAGTTGCCGTCGATGACCATCTGCTTCGGCTCACAGAGTAAATGTTTTACGCCCAGCGCACGGATTGCCTCCGGCACCAGTTTGTAGCCGCAGCCGTGGAACGGCGTATAGACCATTTTAAAGGTATCCGCTACCCGGGCAACCGCGTCGCGATCCATGATCATGGCGGTGACATTTTTCATAAATTTCCGATCGGTTTCCTCTCCCATGACCGTAATCAGGCCGTCTGAAACAGCCTGCTCATAGGAAATCCGGCGCACGCCGCTAAAGATGTCGATTTGCGCCAGCTCCGCCGCCACGGCGTCCGCATGCTGGGGCGGAAGCTGTGCGCCGTCTTCCCAGTAGACCTTGTAACCGTTGTACTCTTTGGGATTGTGGCTTGCGGTGATATTGATGCCAGCCTGGCAGCCATATTCCCGCACGGCAAAGCTCAGTTCCGGCGTGGGGCGAAGGGATTCAAAGATCCGAACGAAAATTTCGTTGGCGGCACAGACCTCGGCTGCCGCCCGGGCAAATTCCAGCGAGTGGTTGCGGCAGTCCATACAGATGGCGACGCCGCGTTTTTTGGAGGTTTCACCGCCCCTTGCAATCAGATTGCAGAAACCCTGCGTCGCCCAGCGGATTACATGAATATTCATGTTGTGCAGGCCGGTGAACATGGTGCCCCGCAGGCCGGCGGTACCGAATTCCAGCGGACCGTAAAACCGCGCTTCAATTTCTTTCGGGTCATTTTGAATAGATTCCAGCTCCGCATGCTCTTCCGCAGAGAGGGCAGAACTGGCAAGCCATTTTTGATATTCTGTCATGAAATCCATCGGAATCCCTCCCTTATTTTCTTTCATTGCCGTCGTATTCTGCGGAGGGTGCGGAGAGAAGCTCCCGCGCGTCCTCCAGCCGGGAAGCGGGGACGTAAATGTCAACGCCGCGTCCGGCAAACCCGAAGATTACCTTGCCTAGGGTGCCGTCCTTGAATGCGGGAATTCCGTAACCCTGCAGCATGGAGACTGTAATATCCGCATTGGCGTCCAGTTCGGATTGCAGCACCAGCTTTGCAGCCTGTTCCGGTTCACCGCCGGGAATCCGCGGCCATGAATCCGGAAGTCCGCGTCTTGCTTTTGACCAGAAATCTTTTGTTTTGTCTGTCATGGTGAACCTCCTTCCTTATTTGTGGTATTTGGTTCCGGCCTGTATCTGATAGGCCCGGTAAATCTGCTCCAGCAGCATGACCCGCGCCAAGTGGTGGGGAAATGTCATGGGGGACATGGAAAGCCGCAGCTCGGCCTTGCGCTTGAGAGTTTCATCCAGCCCGCAGCTTCCGCCGATGAGAAATGTCAGCTGGGACGCGCCGGAGGCAGCAAAGGACTCCAGCTTTTCCGCCAGCGCCGCGGAGGACAGTTCGCAGCCTTCGATGCAGAGCGCGATGAGTACGCCGTGAGGCAGCCTTGCTTCAATGGCGGCGGCTTCCGAAGCCAGAGCCCGCTGAATCTCGGCGGGCGACGGATCCTTTGGCAGCCGGGTTTCCTGCAGCTCCAGAATGTCAAGCTTACAAAAGCGGGAGAGCCGCTTACAGTATTCTTCCGCAGCCGCAGCATAAAACTTCTCCTTCAATTTTCCGACACAAATAACGGTTATTCGCTGCATACAGTATCCTCCGCCCGATAACAGCCGCTGGTGCGGCTGCGCGGCGCTACGGAAAGCCGGGGCGTCAGACCGGCAGCATTCAGTGCGCCGGAAACAGTGCCAAGTGCAAGCTCCGGCGTGTTGTTTTCCGCGCTGAGATGGGCGAGAAGGAATTCCCGCGTGCCGGAACTTGCCAGCTCCACGGCAAATTCCGCCGCCGCCTCGTTGCTCAGATGCCCCTGATCGCTGAGAATCCGCCGCTTCAGATAATATGGATACGGACCGCTTCGCAGTTTGTCAATATCATGGTTTGCCTCCAGCATCAGCAAAGAGCAGCCGGAGAGAACGGCGTGGGCTTCTTCGGTCACATAGCCGGAATCCGTCAGCACGCCCAAATCGTCAAAGCGGTATCCGGTGGAACCCGGCGCGTCGTGGGACGTGGGGAAGGGCGTTACCGTGAGGGATTCGATGGACAGCGATTCCCCCCAACGCAGGGGGTGCAGACGCGGCTCGATTCCGGCGATCCGGTAAGTGAGCTCTGAACAGGCGCGCTGGCTGGCATAAACGGGAACATCGCAGTTTTTTAACAGCGTCTGCATGCCGCTGATATGATCGGAGTGCGTGTGCGTAATAAAAATCGCGGAGAGATTCAATAAGTCCAAATCTATTGTGCGCAGTGCCGCGCGGATACGGCGGCAGGAAATACCGGCATCCAGAAGGACATTGGTTCTTCCCCGGGACAGCAGCGCGGCATTGCCGGAAGAGCCGCTGGCAAAAGTATGTAGGATAGTCAAAAAGAAAACCTCGCAGTATTGAAAAATAAACTGCGTCCGCAGGGGAGGCCGTCGACGGCGTCGTCAGCCTCCATCGCGGACGCAGAGATCATTCTGTTTGAGTATGCCGCCGGATTCCCGGCAGGCGCAATTGACAATCAGCCGATATGGGATTCCAGTTCATCACACTCTCCGGCAGCTTCCACCGCGCGAATATCCGCGCCGACGGCACGGAGTTTTTCGACGATGTTTTCATATCCGCGTTCGATGTATTGGACACAGCTGATTTCCGATTCCCCCTGCGCAGCCAGAGCCGCAATCACCAACGCCGCACCCGCGCGGAGGTCGCAGGCTTGAATGGGGGCGCCGGTTAAATGATCTACGCCTTCGATGACGGCGGTTTTATCGTCAACCTGGATGGACGCGCCCATGCGCTTCAGTTCATCCACATAGCGGTAGCGGTTGTTCCAGACGCTTTCCGTTACGAGAGAGGTGCCTTCTGCCAGAGAGAGAACCGTGGTAATCTGGGGCTGCATATCCGTTGGAAAGCCGGGATACGGCATGGTTTTGACGTTGGTTTTCTGAAGTCTGGAATTTCTGCGGACGAGCAGGGTATCTTCCCGTTCTTCGACTTCAACCCCCGTCTCCACCAGTTTGGCAGTGATACAGTCCATGTGTTTGGGAATAATGTTCTTAATCAGGATCTGTCCGCCGGTGGCGGCAACGGCTGCCATATAGGTGCCGGCTTCGATCTGATCGGGAATAATGGCATAAGTGCCGCCGTTCAGACGGTTTACCCCCTCAATTTTAATTGTATCGGTACCGGCGCCGCGAATGGAAGCGCCCATGGAGTTCAGAAAATTGGCCAGATCCACAATATGCGGCTCTTTGGCGGCGTTTTCAATCACGGTGTTGCCGTCCGCAAGGACGGCGGCCATCATAATATTCATAGTTGCGCCAACGGAAACAACATCCAGATAAATGTTCGCACCGTGCAGGCGGCCGGTTTCAGTGGAGGCGTGAATAAATCCGCCCTCCACGACCACCTTCGCGCCCATTGCGGTGAAGCCCTTGACGTGCTGGTCGATGGGACGGACGCCGAAGTTGCATCCGCCCGGCATGGCAACCTCAGCTTGACCAAAGCGCCCAAGCAAAGAGCCGATTAGATAATAAGACGCACGGATTTTCCGTGCCATCTCATAAGATGTCCGGGTTGAGTGAATTTTTGTACTGTCAATTTCAACGGTATGCGGATTGATACTGCGGATATTAGCGCCAAGATTTTCAAGAATTTTCAAGCACAGGGAGACATCGGAAATCTGCGGGATATTTTCAATGCGGCAAACACCGTCGACCATCAGTGCGGCCGGAATAATTGCGACTGCGGCATTTTTTGCGCCGCTGATGGAAACTTCACCAAACAGCGGTTTTCCGCCGTGAACAATGTATTTTGTCAATTCAAAAAACCCTCTCTCAAAAGGTACAAATTCATTCGTGGCGGGGGCTGATAACAGTTTACCCCAAGTGGAGTATTTCATTCTGCAGGTTTTGCTGAAAAAGACACTCACACACAATCAGAATAACATACGGTACTGGGAAAAGCAAACCATTTTGTAAATTCCTGAAAATTCGTGGAGTGCAATAATTATTGCGAAAGGCAGATTAGTTCATATCTGACCGCTTTTCACAAATTTTTGTATTAGGAGGTTGCAGCATGGCAAAGATTGTCGGTATTCGGCGCAGTGAGTTCAAAGGGGCGGACGGTACGGACGTTTCCGGAATGAATGTTTACCTGACCTATCCGCTGGATAAGGGCGAGGGCATCGGCACTGACCGGATTTTCGTCACGGACAAAAAGCTGTCCGGCTGGTCTTACAAGCCCCATGTCGGAGATGAAGTTGAAATGTCGTATAACAAGTACGGCAAAGTCGCTTCGATGGATAAGGATATCCCAAAACAGAGGTCCAGCGCTGCATCATCCACCAGATTCGTTCCTAGACGCAGTATGTCTCCCAAAAGGACATTAAGCAGTTCACTGCGGATTTGAGGCCGGTCTGCAGGGCGCCGATCAAGAATCGGCTCTTTCAGCCTTGGACAAATTTAAGGCCAAATGGGGTGGGAAATACCCGTTGGCCGTGAAATTCTGGCGGGCCAACGGGAACGAGCTTTCCGTCATGTTCAAATACCCGCCGGAAATTCGGAAGCTGCTCGATACCACCAATGCCAGCCAAAATTTCAATCGGCAGCTCCGGAAAGCTGCCGAGACGAAAAGCGCGTTTGTGTCCGACGATGCTCTCGTGAAAATTTTGTGCCTGACGATCATGAACATCGTGAACAAGTGGACAATGCCGATCCAAAAAAGGATCTTCGGTTACCGAGAAATCTGATAGCAGGGGCTTACCAAAACCGAACGCAGGCGCACATGCTATGTGCGATCGCGAACCTCTGCATGCTGACTCAGGCCAAGCGGCGCAAGAATTATTAGCCGTTGAAACATGAGCGGAAATATCCCCCAATTCCCATCATCGTTTAACTTTTTCTCTCGTAGGTACCTAAATCTCACCTTTGAACGCTTTATTCAGTGGTTACCTAGGCCCTGTTTGAAAAATCGCCGTGCTTCTCTGAGCCTATCACCGAAGTTCGTGCCGGGCAAGGCAAATTTCCGCAGGCATCATTGATTTATAGTAAAAAAATGAACGCAGCACGGCACAAACTTCAGTGAAAAGATGGGTGCGGCAATTTTTCAAACAGGGCACAAAATTTTAGGCAGGCGGACGTGAGTCCCCACCCGTCCAAGTTCAATAGAACCCTGCCGGTCTCCAGCCTTCAGGAAAAAGCACTTGCGGTTAGTCGAAAAAAACAGTATAATCTATCTATCCGCAATCTCTGCATATCGGTTCCGCTTTTGACAGAAATACCAGTCTCCGCGCAGCAAATCAAAGTCCGCAGCTGAAATGGAGGTAACGTTATGAAGGGTCAGGACAATGCACTCTATACAAACGAGCAGGCCGCAAAACTGGCAAACTCCATCATCAAAAATCGTATCGACGAATTTGAAGAAGACGATAACCGCCGGGACTCTTGGGACGGCATTCACATTGTTCCCGGAGATTTTGAAATAAGGGTTGAAAATCACGGCACGCAAGCGGGAAAAGAAGCTGTCGCAATCAGCCGCTACAATGCGGAAAACCATATTCCGCACATCACGCGGAATGAAATCATGGAGATTATTGACGCAGCCATTCTGGAAGCGGAAAACGTCCGATGACGGCACGCAGCAGGCGTTGCCCATGCAGCTCTGGTTTGATATTCAGCAGCATACCGTTTTGCGGGATCAGAAACGACTGAATAAGGGGCATAAAATTCCGGGGAACTGCCCTCCGGAATTTTATGCCCCCTGTCTGTAATCAGCCGATTACTTCCCGGCCCTTTCGGGGCTCCGCATAAACCGTGCCCTGCGTATCCACATGAATTCTCTTGATCACTTCGGGAGACTTCGGCTTATCGTTTCGATCCGTGGGGACTTCGGAGATACGGATAGCCTCCTCGACGCCCTCGTAAACCCGGCCAAAAGCCGCATAGTTGCCATCCAGATGGGGCGCTGCCGCGACCATAATAAAGAACTGGCTGCCGGCAGAATCCGGGGCGTTGGTACGGGCCATGGACATAACGCCCAGCGTATGCTTTAAATCGTTCTGCGGAAAGCCGTTGTTTGCAAATTCGCCGTAAATGGAATAACCGGGGCCGCACAATCCGGTGCCCTTGGGATCACCGCCCTGAATCATGAAGCCGGGAATCACGCGATGGAAAATCAAGCCGTTAAAAAAACCCTTGTTCGCAAGGGAAATAAAGTTGGCAACCGTCTCCGGCGCCTTCTCCGGATACAGTTCGGCCTTCATAATGCTGCCGTTCATCATTTCGATCGTTGCCAGGGGATTCTTATTTTCAGCCATTGCGATTCTTTCCTTTCTTTCAGCGCCGCCGTTCTTTCAGCGCGCGATCCATCTCTCTGTTCGCCTCCCGCGAAGCCAGAGCAGCCCGTTTGTCATAATTCTTCTTGCCTTTGCAAAGGCCGATCTCAAGCTTCACGCGGGCATTTTTGAAGTACACGCTCAACGGAATCAAAGCGTAGCCGTCCTGTTTCACCAGTGCCTGCAATTTACGGATTTCCCGCCGGTGCATCAGAAGCCGCCGCGGCCGCATGGGATCCTTATTAAAGATATTGCCCTTCTCATACGGCGAAATGTGCAGCGCGTTGACCTACAGCTCCCCATCTTTGATAGACCAACAGCTCCCCATCTTTGATAGAACACCAGGCATCTTTCAGATTCAGCGTTCCCGCGCGGATGGATTTCACCTCCGTGCCGGCAAGCTCGATTCCCGCCTCGTACTTTTCTTCCACGAAGTAATCGTGATAGGCCTTGCGGTTCTGCGCTGCGATTTTAATTCCCCGCTTCTCCGTGAGACTCACCTCTGTTTCCAGCTTGCCCGCCCACAGACTTTTTCCGCGGAGGGCAGCGTGGTTATTGTACCATGATTTTTCTGGCACTTCAAGGAAAACTATCGTTGGCTTTTTCCCGCATTCATGCTATAATATCGCAAAGCAGCGGAAACGCAGGCACTCCGCCGAAGGGGACGGCACGGGATGAAATTCATATACTGAAAGGCTGTTGCAAGCATGGATAAAAAACTTGATCTTGCCGAAAAAACACTGAGCCGTGAAGATCTTTATGTCGGCAAAATTTTAACACTGCATATCGATCAGGCGCTCCTTCCCAACGGGAAGTCCGCCACGCGTGAGGTAGTCGACCACTGCCCCTGCGCCGCGATTCTTGCCTTGGACGAGCGCAACAACGTGCTGACGGTAACCCAGTACCGTTATCCTCTTAAGAAGGATCTACTGGAAATTCCGGCGGGCAAACTGGAAAAAGACGAAGATCCGGTGTCCGGAGCGCTGCGGGAATTACAGGAGGAAACCGGCGCGGTGCCGGATGAATTTTTGCCTCTCGGACGCATCTATACTTCTGCCGGCTATTGTAACGAGCTGATTTACCTGTTTCTTGCCCGGGGACTGCATTCGGGCGACACGCACCCGGACGAGGACGAATTCCTGATTCAGGAGCGGATTCCATTTGACGAAATGGTCCACCGGATTATGTCCGGTGAAATTGAAGATGCGAAAACCATTGCCGCGGTTCTGAAAACGAAAGTTCTTCTGAATCTGTAGGAGCTTTCCTCTGCAAATCTCAACTTCACGGAGGCCTCCCCTATGGGAAATCAAAAAAGCGTTCTAATCATTGAGGACGAGAAAAATATAGTGGATATTCTTCGTTTTAATCTGCAGCGTGCAGGGTATCATACTCTGGAGGCGTATGACGGAGAAGACGGACTTCAAAAGGCGGTTTCCGAAAATCCAGATCTGATTCTGCTGGATGTGATGCTGCCGAAGAGGAACGGTTTTGATGTCTGCAAATCCCTGCGCAGCCGGGGAAATAACGTACCTGTGATCATCCTCACCGCTCGGGAAGAGGAGTCCGATAAGGTGCTGGGGCTGGAAATCGGTGCAGACGATTATATTACCAAGCCGTTTTCCATGCGGGAGCTGGTGGCCCGGGTCGGCGCAAACATCCGCCGTACTTCCATGGCCGCGCCGGCCGCATCCGCAGCAATGTCTGTGGCCGGCGATCTTTCCATCGACACGGACAGTCATCAGGTTTTTCGCGGCGGCCAATCCATTGAGCTGACCCAGCGGGAATATGAATTACTGACCTTTCTTGCCAGCCATCCAAACAAGGTATACTCCCGCATTTCCCTGATGGAACAGGTGTGGAATTACGGCTACGTCGGCGATGACGCCAGGACGGTGGATGTAACCGTACGGCGCCTGCGTGAAAAAATTGAGAAAGATCCCGCCAATCCCGTCTACATATTGACGCGCCGGGGCGCCGGATATTTCTTTGCAGTCTGAGCCGACAGGCGGGACGGCGTGCTCTTCGGCGCGGCCGTCCTATTTTTTCAAGCGAGAAGGAGGGCTTTCGATGTTTCGGAGCCTGCACATGAAGGTAACCATGATCCTGCTGCTGCTCATCATTTCCCTGATGGCGGTGGTAGGTGCTTTTCTGACCACCAGTGTCTCCAGCTTCTATATCAACACCTTTTACGAGCAGATGAATGATGTATTCGGTGAAAGCAATGCGGATTTTGTAAATTCTCTCCGCAGCGCCGCCGCGCAGGGAGATACCGAGCGGATACAGGAAATGATGGAAGCTAACGCCGGTTCTCTGGGAATTGATTACCGGACCCGGAATTATTATATTCTGGACAGCGATGGAAATTATCTGGCCGGCTCCGCCGAAGCTCCCGAAAAGGGGCTTGCCACCACTGCCAATCTTGCCGCCGCGATTAACGGGAAGGTCGGCGACAAAAGCGACATCGCCTCTGACTCGATGGACGTGGCGGTTCCCATTTCTTCCCGAAGCTCTTCCGGAAGCCGCTACATTATCTATATTCTTGATACAAAGGATACGGTTTCCAGCCTGAACTCCAAGCTGGTCATGATTATCATGCAGGCGCTGGTCATCGGCCTGCTGATTTCCGTCCTTCTCTCCTTCCTGCTGTCCAAGGCCATGGTCGTCCCCATCGAAAAGCTGACCGCCGGAGCTAAGCGGATTGCCGCCGGAGACTTTGAGAGCAAACTGCCTGTGGAATCCACCGATGAAATCGGTATTCTGACCGGCACTTTTAACGAAATGGCGGGTGTATTACAGCAGACACTGAATGATGTGGAAAACGAGCGGAATAAACTGGACACTCTTTTCCTCCACATGACGGACGGCGTGGTCGCATTTGATCATGACGGCAAACTGATTCATTCCAATCCCGCCGCGCGGGAAATGCTGCACCGGGATTTGACGCCGGACTGCACCTATGAAGAGCTCTTTTCCTCCATTTATCCATTTGAAAAGATGCTGGCACTGCAGCGTCCAAATTATGCCGAGGGGCAGCTTCCCGTTGACGGGAGGACGCTGGAGCTGTATCTCGCGCCTTTTTCCGATCAAGAATACGGCGGCGTGCTGATCGTCCTGCATGATATTACAGAACAGCATCGGAACGAGGAACGCCGTAAGGAATTTGTCGCCAACGTGTCTCACGAACTGCGAACGCCGCTGACAAATGTGCGGAGTTATGCCGAAACGCTGCGCGACGCGGACGGCGATATTCCGCAGGAAACCGCCAACAGCTTTCTGGACATTATCATTACGGAAACCGACCGCATGACCAGTATCGTACAGGATCTGCTGACACTCTCCCGATTGGACGCGGGAAACGCGGAGCTGAACCTGACACGGTTCAGCTTCCGGGACGCCATTGAAAACGTATGCCGGTCCAACGCACTCGCCGCCAAGAGCAGGAAGCAGGAGCTGCTGTGCCGGCTCAATGAGGATCTTCCCCTGATCACCGGCGATCAGCCCCGGTTGGAGCAGGTCATGATGAACGTCATTGGCAATGCCATCAAATATACGCCGAGCGGGGGGCATATTCTTGTCACTGCCGGCGCCAAAGAACAGGCTGTCTGGATGGAAGTCAGCGACAACGGCATCGGAATCCCCGAAAAAGACAGGGAGCGTATTTTTGACCGCTTTTACCGGGTAGACAAGGCGCGTTCCCGGGAATCCGGCGGAACCGGCCTTGGATTGTCCATTGCCAAGGAGATTGTGGAGCGGCATTCCGGCACCATCCGAATGATTCCCCACGAGGGAGAGGGTACCACCATTCGGATTGAATTGCCGATTACGCCGCCGCTCCCCGAAAACGGCTGATTGATTCAGAAAAAGGAAGGAGGAATCCGCAATGGAAAAATGGCGCATACGCTGGAAAAATGCCCTTCAAAATGGATTGATCGTCCTGCTCTCCATATCGGCGGTTCTTCTTTTTCTGGATGTTTCCAACGGTTTCTCCGGCAGCAAGAACAGCCTTCCTTCCCTGCTGTCCGGAAACGATCCGACCGCTGAAGCGCCCACCCCCACCAAACTGGCAGATATTTCCGCGCCTGTTTCCGTTGCCGTGGCCGGTGCCTACGGGCGGTACGGGAACCTAGAACTGACTACTACCGATGAAGACTTTTCTTCTCTGGGGACGCTTCTGCGGGAAGCGCTGGGTTCCTCCGGCACATTTGCCGCCTGCTCCAAAAGTCAATTCCGTTCCGCACTTTCGAACTCCGGAATTTATTACGATTTCCGTACTGTCCTCCCGCTGTCCGTGTTGGGAGGGCTGGTGGGGGCCGGTGTCAAAAGCGCCGCGCTCTCCGCGCGGCGTGTGGTTCTCTGTTCCGCGCGGACTGGCGTACTTCTGTATATTACCGATGACAGTTCCTGTTACAGCTGCCCGACACAGACGCCAAAGGCAGATCTCAGCAAGGTGATCAGCTGTTATCAGCTTGGCAACGCCTCCTTTGCGTTTGAGCTGAGCAGCGCGGGGCACCTCGCCCCCTATTCCCTGTTTCTGACCGGAGAGCAACCGACGTTTCCCGCACTGACCGCCTCAAATCCCCTGAGCACCACCGCTCCGCTGCTGAAAGCCATGGGATTCAATCCTCATACGAATAACCGCTACACAGACTCCAACGGCACGTTGGTGGTGGTGGACGGCAACCGCACCCTGCGGATCCAGACCAACGGACTCGTCACCTATCAGGATGAAAACAGCAGTGCCCTGCGGATCAGTACATCGGCAAAGGGGACGCTGACCGACAGGGAAGCCGTGATCGGCTGCTATCAACTTCTGTGCGCAGGAAACAGCAATTCCGGCAACGCGTCTCTTTTCCTGAAAAGCTTTCAGTCTGGCAAAAACGGGCAGACGCTGGAATTTGATTATCAGATCGCCGGAACACAAATTCGGCGCAGCAACGGGATGCCCGCTGTGCAGATTGTCCTGCGCGGGAATGCGGTTTCGTCTCTGCGTTTTTATGTCCGCCGTTATCTCCCCTCTGAAAAAGAAAGCCTTATCCTGCCGCTGCGGCAGGCGCTCGCCCTTGCGGAAAAGCACGTTGGAAAAGAACTGGAAATCTGCTATGCGGACAACGGCGCCTCTTCGATAACGGCGGGCTGGCAGGTTCACTGAGTATCCCGACATAAAAAATGCGAAAAGAGATGAAAACGGCATGGAACGTTCCCGGCTGAAAAACATCATTCTCCTGATTCTGGTACTGGTAAACGCCATGCTGCTTATCGCCTTGGCAAGCACGCATGTTCAGGAGAGCAGCGCCAGAAAACGGCTGACTTCCCAGCTTGTGATAATGTTCAAAAACAACGGCATTGTGCTGAACGCAGAAAAAATTCCCACTGAGCTTCCGTCCGCCGGCGCGGTACTCCATCGAAATACGGATGAAGAACGCACCATGGCCGTTTTGTTCCTTGGCAAGTCTCCGAAAACCGACAACGCCGGGGGAGGCATTTA
>JBFLFX010000026.1:0-21351 GCA_041859815.1 Dysosmobacter sp.
GGAGGCATGATACCCATGCGGTGCAGAGGACGCGAGAGAATGATCTGACCCTCGGTAATGTAACCGGTGAGGTCCGGGATGGGGTGGGTCTTGTCGTCTTCCGGCATGGTCAGGATCGGGATCATCGTGATAGAGCCCTCCTGGCCAACGCGGCGGCCGGCGCGCTCGTACATGGTCGCAAGGTCGGTGTAAAGGTATCCGGGGTAGCCGCGGCGGCCCGGGACTTCCTTGCGGGCAGCGGAGACCTCACGCAGAGCCTCGGCGTAGTTGGTGATATCGGTAATGATGACCAGCACGTGCATGTGCTTCTCAAAGGCCAGATATTCGGCGGCGGTCAGCGCCATACGCGGCGTGGAAATACGCTCAACAGCCGGGTCGTTGGCAAGGTTGGAAAACAGCACCGTGCGGTCGATGGCGCCTGTGCGGCGGAACTCCGACACGAAAAATTCGGATTCTTCAAAGGTGATGCCAATGGCGGCAAACACAACGGCAAAATTGGACGCTTCGTCGCCCAGCACCTTCGCCTGACGGGCAATCTGCGCCGCCAAATTGGCGTGGGGCAGGCCGGAACCGGAGAAAATCGGCAGCTTCTGTCCGCGCACCAGCGTGTTCAAGCCGTCAATCGTGGAAATGCCGGTCTGGATGAATTCGTTGGGGTAATCGCGGGCTGCCGGGTTCATGGGCAGACCGTTGATGTCGCGGTATTCGTCTGCCAGAATTTCCGGGCCGCCGTCGATGGGCTCGCCCATGCCGTTAAACACGCGGCCCAGCATATCGGCAGACACGCCAAGCTGCAGGGGATGTCCCAAAAAGCGCACTTTGGACTGCGCCAAATTGATACCCGTGGCGGAATCAAACAGCTGTACCACAGCGGTGTCTCCGTTGACTTCCAGAACTTTGCCCCGACGGATAGTGCCGTCGTGCAGCTCAACTTCCACCAGCTCGTCGTAGGTTACGCCCTCGACTTCGCGCACCATCATCAGCGGGCTGACGATCTCCTCAACGGTACGATATTCCCGAATCATCAGTCCTCGCCTCCCTCTGATGCAACCTTACTGATTTCCTGTTCCATTTCCGTCTCAATTTCGGCATACGCGGCCTCGTACTGATCCACCGGCACACTCTTGGCACGGCCAATCTTTTCACGCACCGGAATCTCAAAAAGCTTTATGCACTGCGCGCCGTCTGCGATTGCCTTGCGGCACAGCGTGTCGTATTTCAAAATGATGGCCAGCAGCTTTTTCTGCCGATCGTAACTGGAATAGCCGTCGATGTCGGTGAAAGCGTTCTGCTGCAAAAAGTCCTCCCGTACCATCCGAGCGGTTTCCAGCGTCAGCTGATCCGCCGGGGACAGGGAATCCTTACCCACCAGCTGAACGATTTCATTCAAACTGGATTCATTTTGCAGAATCTCCATGGTGCGGCTGCGGTTCTGAATGAACTCCTTGCCCAGATTCTCGTCAAACCAGGGCTTCAGGGAGTCCAGATACAGCGAATAGGAATTTAGCCAGTTAATCGCCGGAAAATGGCGCTTGTAAGCCAGCGCGGAATCCAGCGCCCAGAACACCTTGACAATACGCATGGTGGCCTGAGAAACCGGCTCGGACAGATCGCCGCCCGGAGGGGAAACCGCACCGACGGCGGTCAGAGAACCTCTGCGATCCTCGGTGCCGACACACTCCACAGAGCCTGCGCGTTCATAGAACTGCGCCAGACGGGAGGCCAGATACGCGGGATAGCCCTCTTCACCGGGCATTTCCTCCAGCCGTCCGGACATTTCACGCAGTGCCTCCGCCCAGCGGGAGGTGGAATCCGCGATAACCGCCACATCATAGCCCATATCACGGAAATATTCCGCAATGGTAATTCCGGTATAAATAGACGCCTCGCGGGCGGCCACCGGCATGTCGGACGTATTGGCAATCAGCACCGTGCGCTTCATCAGAGATTCGCCGGTACGGGGATCTTTCAGTTCCGGAAATTCCCGCAGCACATCCGTCATCTCGTTCCCGCGCTCGCCGCAGCCGATATAAATGACAATATCCACGTCGGACCACTTTGCCAGCTGGTGCTGCACCACAGTCTTGCCGGATCCGAAGGGTCCGGGGACAGCGGCGGTGCCGCCCTTGGCAATGGGGAACAGCGTGTCAATAATCCGCTGGCCGGAGCAAAGCGGGCGCTTGGGCGGATACTTGTGCTTGTAGGGGCGTCCCACCCGAACCGGCCACTTCTGCATCATGGTCAGCGGCAGCTCCGTGCCGTCGGCCTGCTTCAGCACGGCAATCGTCTTATCCACGGGATAAGAACCCGCCTGCGCAAGTTTCACGATCATGCCGCTTTTGCCGGACGGAACCATGATTTTATGCAAAACCACCGGCGTCTCGGGAACCGTTCCCAAAACGTCTCCGCCGATGACCTGATCCCCAATTTTTGCCGCGGGCGTAAATTCCCACTTTTTCTCCCGATCCAGGGCGGGTATTTCCACACCGCGGGTAATGCAGGGGCCGACTTTTTCAACAATCTTTTCCAGGGGACGCTGAATCCCGTCATAAATATTCTCAATCAGGCCCGGGCCCAGCTCCACGCTCAGCGGCGCGCCGGTGGTTTCCACCGCTGCGCCGGGACCCAGACCGGAGGTCTCCTCATAGACCTGAATAGAGGCGGTGTCCCCCTTCATGGTCAGGATTTCTCCAATCAGGCGCTGCGGGCCAACGCGAACCACGTCGGACATATTGGCATCCGCAAGGCCGGACGCAACCACTAGAGGTCCGGAAACCTTTACTACTTTACCGCTCAAATTACAAACCCTTCTTTCAGGATAATTTCTTGTAAACTGTCAGAGAAACCGTTTACAGGATATCCGCGCCCACCGCGCGTTCAATGGATCGCTGGAGGTTATCCCTGCCAATGCCCAGAGATCCGGATTTTCCGGGAATCAAAATAATCGCCGGCCTGATTTCATCCTTGTAGTGATCCAGAACGTCCTGCATCTGGCTGGCATACTGCTCTACAAGATAGATCACCGCACAGTTCCCCCGGGCCAGTCGGTGCACTGTTTCGCGTGCTCCCTCCACGGAGGAGACGGGATAGGTTTCCAGTCCCAGCGCACGGAAACCCATCACAGACTCCCAGTCTCCTACGGCGGCGATAGAGTAAGTTGTTGCCATCGTTTCGCCTCCTAAATTGAACTGGCGCGCAGGCGCGTCCTCAGGACATCCGGCGCAATCCCCGCCTGTCGGCCGATGAGAATCATGCGCAGATTTGTGTACTCGGTTTCACGCGCGGCAAAATACCGCAACAGCGGCGGCTCTCCAAACGGAACCAGTCCGGCGCCGGAAAGCTGTGTGGATACCGCGTCATCGCAGAGCTTCTCAAACTCCGTCAGCGCGCCGGATGCTCCGGCACGCAGCCCCGCTTCCGCAGCGGCGCGCAAATCGGTTGTGTGATAGAGCTCCTCCACCTTTTCCCTGCCGCCGTCCATCGCCCGCAGAATCTGATCAACGGAAATTTTTCCGCCGTCAAAAAGAGCGCTTCTTAAAAATGCATCGTCTTTGCCCATGCGTTTCGCGCGGATAAATACCCGGAGATTCGCAGCGTCAATCTGTGCGGACACATAGCCGCTGAGAAATTCGCTGCCGATTTCATCCGCTATGGCTCTGAGATCCCGATAGTACCAGCGATCCAGCGCCATGTCGGAAAGCTGTGGATCGCGGGTAGTCTCCAAAACCTCCTGCGCTTCGGCAATGGCCTGCGCCGGCATGGACGGCAGCTTCTCCCTGTTCCGGGAGGCAATCGCCTCCTTCAGTTCCGCTATGGGAATACGTCCCATATCCATCAGCATTCCGTCCGGGCTGACCTGCATCGCCTGTGCTTTCAAAATTGCCTTGATATTGTGATAGTCATACTTTACTTTAAAAATATTCAGATACCGGAGATCCGGCATTCCGTCCGCCAGATTCTCCAGAGTCTGCTGCCGCACTTCTGACAGCGCGGCGTCCAGTTTGTCCGGATTGGATGCGTCCAGTTCCGGATAGCCGCACTCCTGCAAAAGCTTGGCGGCATCGCCGGGATCTTTGGAATCCAGCAGACGATCCATCTGTTCCCGCGTCAGCAGACGCGTTTCCATGATTTTGATCCGAGCGGAAATAGGCAGATAATCCGTATCCTTCAGTTTTTTCCCCAATCCTGGTTCCTCCTTCCGGCGTCAGTTTTCGGGAAAGAGACTTTTTGCGATCTCACCGGCCATCTCGCTTTTTGCAAGACGAATCAGCGTTTCAAATCCGCAGTTGACCTCTACTTTTCCGCAGACCAGCACAAAGCCTCCGCGAAGCGTCCGCGTCTCCTTGGAAAGCGTCAGCGCGCCGCTGCCGCCCAGCAGCTTGTTTGCCTCCGCCACCGCGCGTTCTCCGATGCGCGGGCGATCCTTTTCGGAAAAGAAAACCGTCCCCTTACCGTCTGTAGCCGCCTTTGCCAGCATTGCGGATGTAATTTTCACATACTGCTCATCCGGCAGCGCACACAATTTTTCCAGCGCCAGAGCAAACGCCCTGTCCACCATCTCGCCCCGCACCGCCAGCGCGGACTTGCGCGCCTCCAGCTCTGCGACGCCCACCAGACGTTCCTCGTGCTGGGCGGCATTGCGCTCATTCCGCGCGCGGAGGTCGGCGGCTTGCGCATCTGCCTGCGCCTGAAAACGGGCATCCGTCTGTGCCGCCTGCTCCCTCGCCGCAGCCAGCAAACTGTCGATGACAGCCTGCTCGTCCGCGTCAATGCGTCGGGTAATTTTTTCGATACCGTTCATTTTGATTCAGCCTTTCGCTTTCAGATTACAGAGCATTCATCAGCAGAAGAATCGAAGCAAGCAGACAGAGGATTGCGTAAAACTCCACGATCACGCAGAGGATGATGCCCTTGGACCAGTCATCGGGCTTCTTTGCAACAATATTGATACAGGCGGCGGCCACACGGCCCTGGTAGATTGCGGACATCAGGCCGCCGATAGCCATAGGCAGGCAGGAGACGAAAACTTTCAGGCCCTGCAGCATGTTCAAATCCTTAACACCGCCGGAGAATGCGCCCATTACGAACAGCGCGAAAAACCAGATTACCAAGCCATACAGGCCCTGTGTACCGGGAATAACCTGAAGGATCAGGCATTTGGAGAAATGTTCGGGTTTTTCGGAAAGTACGCCGGTAGCGGCCTCACCGACCATGCCGGTTCCCTTCGCGGAGCCGACGCAGCTCAGACCCACGGCCAGAGCCGCACCAAGAAATGCAACAATAGTGCCACCATTCTGAATAAACGACATATTACTGTTCCTCCTCAATATCTACATATTTTGTTTGATATGCAAGGGGACGAAACGGCTTTCCGCCCTCCTTGTAGAATTTTCCAAAAAATTCCAGGCATTGCAGACGCAGGTCATGAACAAAGCAGCTCAGAATGTTCAGCAGGAAATTCAACGAGTTGCCAATCATCGCGATAATGATGAATCCGATAATATTATTGGTGATGGCACCCAGAGAGTTAAATACCTGCGCGATAATGCTTCCGGCCAGCATCAGCGCCATCAGGCGGGAATAAGACATGACGTCGCTGAAGATCCCCGTCACGCCGTTGTATACCGCGCCGATAAACGCGCCGACCTTGCCAAACCCTTTCTTTCCGCGGGTGGAGCCGATCAACAGCATCACAGCGCCTACCACCAGCACCACGGGTACGCCGCGGACAGTACCGATTTTCAGAATTGCCAGCGCGGTACCCGCATAGATGACCCACCAGGTACCCTCAAAGAGAACCGCATCCGCCACCTTACCGTCCTTGATCTTCTTCACAAAGCTGATGATCATGCCGGTGATAACCTGAATAAATCCCAAAACCAGGGAGCCAATCAGAATTTTCATCGTATCATTCAACGGCGTAAACAGCGCGGGAAGCGCTTTCAGCGAGGTATTGGGATTGATGATTTTGGCAATCTGAGGAATAAAATCACCGAAAAAGCTGCCGGTCACCACACCCATAATAAAGGTGCTGACGCCGCACAGCCCCAGCAATTCGGACAGATTTCGCATAGTGCCCTTGGGTTTTGCCTTTTTCAGGATCAGGTAAGAGAGAATGAGCATCAGAGCACCGTAACCCATGTCCGCCATCATAATGCCGTAAAACAGAATAAAAAACGGAGCCATAAACGGGTTTGGATCCAGCCCGTCGTAAGCCGGGAGGGAATACATCTCGGTAATCAGGTTCAGCGGCCGGGTAAAACGGTTATTCTTCAGTTTCACCGGCACGCTGGGGATTTCCTCCGGCTGCGGATCGGAAAATTCCCAGGCGCAGTCGTGCGCCTCCAGCAGCTTTTTTACCGAATTTACAGAATCCTCAGGAGCCCAACCCTCAAAAAAGAAGATGGTTCCATCCGTCAGCAGGTGCTCTTTGTCCGTGTCCAGCTTTTCGTCTGCCGTCAGGCGATCCGCATAGGCACGCAGCGCGCTGCGGTACTCCCCGCAGGCAGTCAGCGCCTGGGTAACTTCCGCCTGCTTCCGGCGGTTTTCCCTCAGCTCCCCGTCCAAACGCTGTGTGTTCTGCGCGGCGGTGCCGGTAATATTAGAAAATGTAACAACGCTGAATCCATGGGGGCGAAGAATTTCCATGGCTTTCTCCTCATCCGCCCGGTAACACAGCAAGAGCAGGTAATGCTGCTCTTTGTCCGCGCCCGCCTCCAGCAGCTCCGCCGCGGCGTCGGATGCATCCAGTTCCGTCTGAATTTCGCCTGGGTTTGCGCCGCTCGGAATCACACCCAGACGATACAGGACGTGCGCCGTCCCCTGAGATTCCAGAGAGAATTCCAGGGATTCCCATGGCCGCAGCGCAGCCTGTGCGGAAATCAGGCGGTTTTCCTCATTCTGAAGACGGATCAGTTCCTGAAGAAGCCCGTTGACCTTCTGCGCGGCCTGCTGTGCGCGTTCGGCTGCGGACGTACTTAAAAATTCCCGCTCCGAAATCGGAGAACGTTTCAGAAAAAGTCCATCCTTTACCGTCCCGTATTTTCGAATGACATCCAGAGCCTCGTTGACATCTGTCATCCGGCTTTTGGTCTCCATCAGGGAAGAAGTTCCCCTTTTCAGCAACGCAGCCCACTGTGGATCCGCCAGCCTGCCGCCCGGATCGCTGATCTCGACACAACCGAGATGCCGCAATCGTTTCATCAATTCGTCCCGGTCAGACGCCATGGCCATCACGCGGAGTCTTTTCATTTTTACAATGGCCATTCCTATTTCACGACCCTTTCAACAATCAATTCCGCGGCTTTTTCCAGCCTCGCTTCCGCGGCAGCGTGCAGCTTTTCGTCTTCAGCCTGCGCCTGACGTGAGATTTCCTCCGCACGTCGTCCGGCGCGTTTCTCGGCCTCCAGCTTCATTTTTTCGCCTTCGGTATCTGCGTCTGTGCGGATCCGGTTCAGCAATGCGTTTCCACGCTGCTCCGCTTCGGCAGTGATTTTCTTTGCCTCCGCTTCCGCAGCCGTCCGGCGCGCCCTGACTGCTTTTTCCGCCTCAGTTACTGTTTCAATAGCTTTCAGGGACATCCTTTTCCACCTCCCCAATATCTGGCAATGTTTGATAAAATTATAGGATACTTTTCCTGCATTTACAAGAGAACATCCTTATTTTTTTTTTTAACATTTCTGTAAAATAAAACTGTCAATTTTACCAAATACTTCTTATTCAAATGATTTACACTGCGAGTTCAAAAATACTTTAAATGATTCTGCCCCGATTGAACACCGATTTTCAAGAAGATTAAAAAACTTCTCAAAATCTTTCGACTTTAAGAAGTTTCGGTATGCAGAACCCCCGCGTTATCAAATCAGTGAGAAGAACGATCTTCCTCGTTGAATGCCGTCATCCTTTCAGCAGCGCAAAATCGATGCCTGCCACGACCAGCGCCGCCATCAGCAGCGGCACCATGCCGTCAATGAACCCCGCCGCGGCCGAGAGATGGTAGTACAGCACATAGCAGATCAGGCTGACCGCCGCGCCCGCGGCGACGATCGCCGTAAACAGGATTGCGGTCCCATGGCCGAACGCCCCTCCTCCGAACAGGGCGCTCACTTCGGACAGCGTCAGCATCGCCCAGCCGACAATCAGGAAAAGCTCCGTCGTCACCGGGCGGTGCAGCAGGAATCCGGTGACCCAGAGCAGGACCACATACGCGAGAATTCCGCTCCAGAGAATCCAGCCGGACGGAAACAGGCCCGGCTTTACCGCCGCACCAATGCCTCTGGCTGCAAATACCACCGCCGCGATTCCCGCGGCGAAAGCCGGGATCAACAGCCAGCCGGTCTTCATGCCCTTGATGGGATTTACCGGCTTAAATGCCAGCAGCCACCATGCCAGATAGAATACACAGCAGAGAATCAAAAGCAGATTGCCGAGAAAAATCTGTCGCGTCTGAAAATCAAAATCATGCAGCATAGGATTCCCCTTTCCATCTGCGCAGGGCCGTATCCGATTTTCCGTATCCCGTATAATTTATCCTGCTCTGCCCGCGCTTTTCCAGCCTGAGCGGCTGCTTTCCGAGCTCACCCGATTCAGAAAGCCGCTCAATTTCCGCTTTCACTGTATTCCGGGCACCGATACCGCGGCCTGCCGATACTTGCCCTGCCGTACTCAATGGCCTTTGTCGGACAGCCGCAGATACAGGCCATGCAGTGGGTGCAGCGGTTGCCCCAGACCGGCCTGCCGTCCCGCAGCTCGATATTTTTCAGCACACAGCTCTCCGCGCACCTGCCGCAGCCGACGCAGGCGTCGGAAACAGTGAACGGCTTCGCCCTGACGATCAAACGATAAAAGGCAGCGTTGACAACGCCGGATTTCAGCCGCCCCGCCATGCCCGCCTTCGGCGCGGGAAAGTCCCGGCCATCGCGGAGACAGGCAATGCCGCTCTCCAGCACGGGCCGGGCGGCGTCCACGATTTCCTGCGCCTCCGCCGGTCCCGGCGCGTCATACAGGGCAATATAATTTTCCGGCATGATCACCTGAAGCGTCCCCCGATAGGTCAGCCCTTTTCCCTCGCAGAGTGCCCGGTTCCCCGCCGCCGCGTTACCGATCTCGCCGCCGCAGGTCATGACAAAATAGACCTCCCTGCTGCCGGAGAAGCGGCCGCCGCGGATAAAGTCCGCAAAAACGCGGGGCAGCCGCCAGGCGTAGGTAGGCGAAACGAACACCCACGGCCGGTCGGACGCGAGCTCTGCCGCAATGCCGTCCCGGATAAAATGGAATGAATCCGTCAGCTCATCCCCGAGCCTGTCGGCAAACATCTGCGCGCAGTACCGGCTGTTGCCAGTGCCGGTAAAATAGACGATCATGGATATTCCTCCTCAAATAATTTTTTCTTATGGTTTTATCATATCATGATTTTCCTTTGAAATACAACTGCTTTGCAGCAGCCAGTTCCCTTTCCGTGGGTATCAACAAGAGGAAGCGTAAAAAGTAAGAGCGCCGCGCCGGGGGCTGCACGAAGCCCCGCCCCAGGGCCGTTTCAAAATCAAGGCGTTTGGATTTTCTGACGAAGTTTATAACGGCTGGGAAATTAAACGCAGCACGGCGCAAAATCCGGTGAAAAGGCAGTGCGGCGATTTTCAGACAGCGCTCAGAACCGGGCAAGAGGCAGCGGGCGTTTCTGTTGAATGTACCGGGATCCCGTGATATGATGAAAATACCAATTAAAGCCCCTCCACCGGCTCAAGCTATCACATCGGCAAATTGCAAAAGACGCTCCCGCATTCCGGTTCCGCTGCCTGCACGACGCCGTGCCCTCGTCATGCCGGCAATACGGCGCCGGGATACTCCTGCAGCTTTGAAAGGCTGGTCAAAAGTGAGAATTTTAATTGACGCCGACGGCTGCCCGGTGGTGGACAGCGCCGTGGCGCTGGCAAAAGAATATCATGTCGAGTGCCTGCTGCTGTGCGACACCTCCCATGTGTTTGAAAAAGAGGGCGCAAAGACGCTGACCTTCTCCAAGGGCGCGGACAGCGTGGATTTTGCGCTGGTCAATCTGGCCCGGCCCGGCGATCTCGTCGTCACCCAGGATTACGGCCTCGCCGCCATGTGCCTTGCAAGGAACGCCGTCGTGCTGAATCAGGACGGCATGGAGTATACGGCGGACAACATCGACGCGCTGCTGCTTCAGCGCCACACGGCGAAGAAAATCCGCAGCGCCGGCGGCCGGCTGAAAGGCCCGTCAAAGCGCAGGCCGGAGCAGGACGCGGCGTTTCGGGATAAACTGACAAAATTATTGACAAGGGGGTATCCAGTATGGCAATCTTAAACGCAATCATGGTACCGCATCCGCCGTTGATCATCCCTGCCGTAGGGCGAGGCGAGGAAAGGGCTATCCAAACCACCGTCGACGCCTATCGCGCGGCCTGCCGTTTCCTCGCAAAGGCCGCACCGGACACGATCATCCTGACGACGCCCCACAGCATCCTGTACGCAGACTGGTTTCACATCTCCCCGGGCACGGGCGCGGCGGGGAGCTTTTCGCAGTTCCGCGCCCCCGAGGTCCGTATCAGCGCAGCCTATGATGCCGTGTTTACGGACATGCTCTGTCGCATGGCGCGGCAGGAAAAATTCCCCGCCGGCACGGAGGGCGAAAAAAGTCCGGAGTTGGATCACGCCGCCATGATCCCGCTGTATTTCCTCAAAGAGGCCTATGAGGGCAGGCCGCTGCCGCCCATCGTGCGCATCGGGCTGTCCGGCCTGCCGCTTACCGAACATTACCGGCTGGGGATGCTGATCCGCGGCGCGGCGGAAAAGCTGGGGCGGCGGATCTCGGTGATCGCCAGCGGCGACCTCTCTCACCGCCTCAAGGAGGACGGGCCCTATGGCTTTCGGGCAGAGGGGCCGGCGTATGACAAGCGCATTATGGATGTGATGAGCCGCGCCGCCTTCGGGGAGCTACTTGACTTTTCTCCCGCGTTCTGTGATCACGCGGGAGAATGCGGACATCGCTCCTTTACCATCATGGCGGGCTGCTTTGACGGGCTGGCCGTCACGGGAAAGGCACTCTCTTACGAGGGGCCCTTCGGTGTGGGCTACGGCGTCTGCACTTTTGCGCCGGGCGCGGCAGACGAATCCCGGCATTTTCTGAACGACGCGCTGCGCAGCGAGAGCGAGCGGCTGCAGGCGCGGAAAGCCGGAGAGGACGAGTACGTGCGCCTGGCAAGGCTGTCGGTTGAGACATTCGTCAAAACCCGCCGGAGCGCGCGCCTGCCGGCGGATGTCTCAAAAGAGCTCACATCCCGGCGGGCCGGTGTGTTTACGACGCTCTATCAAAACGGGCAGCTCCGCGGCTGCATCGGAACAACGGCGCCCACCACGGAAAACGTGGCGCAGGAGATCTTGCAAAATGGGATCTCCGCTTGCTCTCAGGATCCCCGGTTTCCGCCGGTCACGGAGGCGGAACTGCCATATCTCGAATACAGCGTGGACGTTCTGGGCACGCCGGAGGAGATCGCTTCCCCGGCGCAGCTCGACGTGAAGCGCTACGGCGTAATCGTTTCCTGCGGCGGCCGCCGGGGTCTGCTGCTTCCGGACCTGGAGGGCGTTGACAGTGTGGAAGAGCAACTTTCCATTGCCCGGCGCAAAGGCGGGATCGCCCCCGGCGAGCATGTGCGCCTGCAGCGCTTTGAGGTGGTTCGCCATGTCTGAGATCCGATGCCCGGTATGCTTCCGCCACTGCCGCCTGCAGGAGGGGCAGACGGGCTTTTGCCGCGGGCGGAAAAACGAGGGCGGCAAAAGCGTATGCGAAAACTACGGCAAGCTGACAAGCCTTGCGCTGGATCCCATTGAAAAAAAACCGCTGGCACGGTTTTATCCCGGTTCCGTGATCCTCTCCGCGGGCAGCTTCGGCTGCAATATGGACTGCCCCTTCTGCCAGAATGATTCCATCTCCTGTGCCGACGATCAGACGGCAGATTGGCGCTATCTGCCGCCGGAAAAACTTGCGGCACTTGCGCAGGAGCTGCGGCCCCGGGGAAACCTCGGTGTGGCTTTCACCTATAACGAGCCGATGATTGGCTTTGAATATGTGCGCGATACCGCCCGCCTTGTGCGAAAGGCGGGCATGAAAAACGTCATTGTGACAAACGGTGCGTTCTGCGCGGCGGCGCTGGACGAGGTCTTACCCGATACGGACGCCTTTAACATTGACTTGAAGGGCTTCACCGAAAACTGGTATAAAGAGCTGGGCGGCGACCTTGAAACCGTGAAGGCATTTATCCGCAGGGCGGCGCAGCACTCCCATGTGGAGCTGACGACGCTGGTAGTACCCGGCGGGAACGATTCCGAGGGCGGAATGCGGGACATGGCGGGCTGGATCGCCTCGGTGGACAAAACCATTCCCCTGCACATCACCCGCTTCTTCCCGCGGCGAAAATATGCAGGCCGCAATCCAACGGAGATCGCTCTGCTCCAGCGCCTTGCGGAAATTGCAAAAGAGCGCCTTGACACGGTGTTGATCGGAAATGTGTAGCGCTCCTCAGCGCTGTACGGCGCAGGCATAAAACAGTGGAGAGAAGTCCCATGCCGGGGATGACAGGGATACGGCCACGGGCGCGGCCTGCGATCCGAGACTTCGAGGGCGCGGGGCGGCGCGAACCCGCGCATTCGGCTGGAGCCTGCCGGCTCCCCCGGGCATTTGCTCATTCTATACTGAGTATGGTGATGAGCGCGGAAACATATCCGAGAATCCGCAATTTGCGGAAAGCTCCCGATTTAACACAACAGCAGGCCGGCAGGGCAATCAACATGCCGCAGCGCACCTATGCCTATTACGAGAGCGGCCGGCGGATGCTCCCGCCCCATGTTCTGCGCGCTCCGGCGGATTTTTGCAAGGGAAGCGTGGAGTATCCTCTGGAGCGAACAGACAAGAAAAACTGCATTAAAAAAGCAGCGAACCTTTGTAAAAAGGCTCGCTGCTTTTTGTCCCGTGTCAACGCTTCACATAGACCGGATACGGATGATCCATGTGATACCCCAGCTTTTCCGCCAGTGCCACGCTGCGCAGATTGCATGCGTCCCAGCTCGGATAAAGCCTCCGCCGCAGGCATTCGAGAATCAGCGCCGCACCGCAGGCCGTCGCCAGTCCCTGGCGGCGAAACTCGGGTTTCGTATCGATCTCTATCTCAATACCACCCGGATAGATCGTGTAGGAGGACGCGCCCGCCGCCAGACGTCCGTTCCGAAGCGCGGCCATTCCCACCCCGCGGCGGCAAAAGTCCCCGGCACCCGCGAACTGAGAGACAAAATCCTCCGACCACTTCTCCTGGGCAGCCTGCGCGCAAATCGCCTCGTCAATGGGCGCAAGCGTATATGCAGGCGGCAGTGAAGATGCGTAGCACGTGAGCTTCGAGACGTCAAATATACCGGGTTCTTTCTTGATGGCATACCGGATTTGTCTCGTGACACGGTTCCCCCAAACGCGCTCAATCACGCGGCACCAAGCTTCGTTTTGCGGGGTAAGGATGGGAGCGGCCGCCTGTGCCGCCAGCGCCTCGCTGGGCACGCCGACAAAGAAGCAGAAATCCCCCGCCACGATCTGCGCCGTCCTCGGGTTCTCCTCATCGTCCGCGATTGCATAGCCCATGCAGCCCGCAAGGCAGGATTGGAGCATTGTCTCCTCCCATCCCGCAAACAGCGGAGCGAGGCGGGCAAGGCTCTGTCTTTCCGTCAAAATCTTTGCTGCCATCTGACTTCCTTCTTCCAACTGCCGGTCCCGTTCGGCGGGACTGTAATTTTCTCCGTACGGCACTGCTCCTGTCCCGCCTCAATCGCCGCCATGGTATGGGCTGGCCGAAACGGCGCGGCCGCAGGACGCAGATCTCAAACAATACGGCAGTGCGGGCAGGCACCGGCTTCCAATAAAAACGGCAGTTCTATTATACCGTGTCGGAGTACACATAGCAACCCGCACGTCCCTCCATTCTTCCATGAGAAAACGAACAGCCCGGTGAACCGCAGGTTGCAGTGATCGGCTGAAACGTATAGACTCATCATAATTTACAGAAGATTGGCAAATTTGTTGAAAAATGGCAGCACAAAGCTATGGGAGCCGGCCCTGTTTCGGGCCGCAGTCGGCTGTTCGGTACAGTGTGCCCCGCAAAATAAACGCAGAGCGTACCGTACGGCAGCTGCGGCAGGAAAATGAATCCGGCCTCAGAACTTCCGGGAAAGGGTTTGCCGATTCAAACACCGCCAAGCGATGCGGCATAAGGCCCGCAAAAGCTTTTTTCAAGGCTGTGGAAACAGGCACAGACTGCTGTCTACAGCCGAAGCACCTGAAAACCCGACACACGAGGTTTTTTACAACAAAAAATACCTCATAAAGAATGCACACTGCATTCCCTACGCGGTACTTTTGGTACGCCATGGGGGATTCGAACCCTCGGCCTTCTGGTCCGTAGCCAGACGCTCTATCCAGCTGAGCTAATGGCGCATACACAAAATAAATCTCATCTTTCTGTCCTTCACAGACAGCTTATTTATAGTAGCACACGATTTTCTGAAATGCAAGCCCCTTTTTTGGAATTTTTTGATTTTTTTCGAAGGCTTGCCAATTTGCTTTGCACATGGTAAACTAGAAGCATCAAATATCTTTAATAAGTAAGGCGGTAGACTGATGGAAATTAACGCTTTCAAAAATGCCGCGTTCGGCGGTTTCAACAAGCAGGATGTCATTGCGTACATTGAAAAAACGGCAGCAGAAAATAAGACCGCGCAGGAAGAACTCCGTCGGGAAAATGACGCTCTGAAAGAAGAAATTAAAAATGTGAAGAAAGAAAATTCCGGTCTTTCCGATCAGATCTCTCTGCTGAAAAATCAGCTGCGTGAGCAAAGCGAATCAAATTCCCTTCTCCAGTCGGAAGCCGAGCGCCTGCGGAAGGAACATACGGAATTGGAAGATCTGCGCCGTCAGGTAAAAGAGCTGACCGCGCAGACAGATGCTTTCCGTCCCGATGCGGAGGCCTACCGTCAATTTCGTGACCGCATCGGCGATATTGAATGCGAAGCCCGGAAGCGCGCGGCAGATATTGAGGCCGATACCAACAACCGTCTGGAGAGCGCCGTGGCGGATTTCCGGAAAAAATACGAAAATCTCGCCTCCTCCTTTGACTCTGCGTCCGGCTTTGTGATGGAAGAACTGCGCAAGGTGGAAGTAAACCTCACGCAGCTTCCCCGCGCACTGGATCAGATTGGAACCATGTTGGATGACATGGAAAAGCCGGATACCCCTGAACAGTAAATAAATTTTAATATTTTTAAGCAAAGCCTTATTTAGGCCCTGTTTGAAAAATCGGAGAGACGATTTACAATAGAAGAAGAACTTCCTGAAGGGACAGTTGCACATATACCAAAGCGATTTTCAAAAATGATTCCAGCGGACATAATTTTTATCACAGTTTAAGGGTATATCAATTAGCTACACGAATTACAGAAATCGAATATGCAAATATTTCACTTGTACAGTTAGCAGCGTTGCTGCATGATACCGATGATGTAAAATTATTTGCAATGAACAAACGGTTATCACACGCAGTTGATTTTATGAAGCAAAACGGAGTCTCTCACGAAACAATTAAATCTGTGTGCCATATCATTAGAGAAGTATCATTAAAGGGAAAGAGTCCGCCAAACCAAGCAGCCTTGAGGGAATGATTGTTCAAGAGGTAGACCGACTGAATGCGATAGGTGGTATCGGAATTGCAGGGACATTTGCATACGGTGGAAGCAGGAATCGGGTAATGCATCATCCCCAAGAAAAACCGCTGCTTGAAATGACAAAAGAGCAATGCCTTAATCATCCAGGTACAAGTGTCAGTCATTTTTATGAAAAATTATTTAAATTGAAAGATTGGATGAATACCAGCGCAGCAAGAAAAATTGCGGAAGAGAGACATAAATTTATGGAAGACTTTCTGGAACAGTTCCATAGCGAGTGGGATGGCGTTCGATGAGAAATCAAAATTTGGGCCATATGGAGGAATTCCTTCTTTTGAAAGGTTAATGAGGGGCGTCCCGATACGAGTCTTTCGGTATCGGAGCGCCCCTTGACCACGCCAAAAACAGATTCCACCTTAGCCCAACAGAAGATTTTCTGTGCTCCGCTTTTCTGGCGGCGTACTGCCCGCTGAGACTCAGCCTGCGTCCCCGGCGTACAGCCGCTGCATGCCGGAGGATTGATCTTTACCGGGCGTCCTCCCTGTTGCCGGGCAGAAATTCTTCCCCCGCCGCACGCATGGAGAACTGTCCGGCGGAAAGCTCTCTGAGCCGTAAAGTGAATTTCTCCGCACCGCCTGCCGGAAACACAGCGTGCAGCAGAATCTCCGCGCCATATTCCGGATTCCGCTCCCAACCGCCGCAGGAAGCGATTTCCAGCCTCACGCGCTCCAGCAGCGGGTAAGTGCAGGGAATGTCCCAGCGTGTCCAGAGACTCATGCGGCAGATTCCGGCAGCGCGCAGCGTTTCTTCCGCACTGCGGCCGTATGCCCGCGTCAGGCCGCCCGCGCCCAGCAGGATCCCGCCAAAATAGCGCGTCACCACGCAGCAGACATTGGTAATCCCCTGCCGCTGCAGAACATTTAAAATCGGCTGTCCCGCCGTTCCCTGCGGTTCTCCGTCATCGGAGTAGCGGATAATACCGCCTTCCCGGATGAGGTAGCTCCAGCAGTGGTGACGGGCATCATGATACCGCTTCTTCTCTTCTTCAATGATTGCCCTTGCATCATCCTCGCTCTCAACTCTGCAGATTCTGCCGAGAAAACGGGATCGCTTTTCGGAAAATTCTGTCTCCGCCGCTTCAAACGGCACCAGATATCCGCTCACGCCATTCCTCCCTGGTCTGCATAAAAACACAGTCCTTTCTCGTCTCTCCCAGAAGCTTTACAAAAACCGTCCGGGAAAACTGATAGCGAAAGCCACACTTGTGAATCACGCGGTCAGAACGCCAGTTGCCGTCATAATGACAGCACCAGATGCGGCGCAGGCCGCGCCGGTCAAAGCCATCCCGTAAAAGCGCCTTCACGGCCTCGGGAACATATCCCCTGCCCCAGTACGCGGGGTTCAGGCAGTAGCCTATCTCCGCGTCGGGGCAGCCAGGATGTTCCCCGGCGGGATGCTCATCCTTCCATGCGGCGGAACCGATAACACGGCCGTTCTCTTTCAGCTGAACGGCAAATTCACCGGGATGTGAAAATACGTTCTGAATAATCAGTCGGCTCTCTTCCACCGAGCGGTGAGGCGGCCACCCGGCAGAGGGACCGACGCGGGGATCTCTTGCATAGGCATAGAGATCTTCCGCGTCGCCGGCCGTAAACGGGCGCAGAATCAATCGCCCGGTTTCGATTCGATCCATTCTCTCACTCTCCCCAAAATTTTCGGTGTGCAGACCGCCACCACGTCCGTGGTCTCCGTGTAATTCACGCTCTCCACCCTGGCTTCGCGGTAAAGCATATCCAGCACGCTGCCCGCGCTGTATGGAATATGCAAGGTCACACGGCGGGCACCCTTGTCCAGGCGCTCGTCGATTTTCCGTATCAGCTCCGGGATTCCCGCGCCTGTTTTTGCGGAGATACAAACAAGGTCGTCGCCCCGGGGCATAATATCTCCGCCGGTCAGATCGCACTTATTCAGTACGTCAATACGGGGCAGGCCGTCCGCGCCGAGTTCGGAAATCAGCGCCTCCACAACTTCCTCCTGCTGCTGCCATTCGGGATTGGAGACGTCGATGACGTGAAGCAGCAAATCCGCGTACTCCAGTTCTTCCAGCGTGGCCTTGAACGCCTCCACCAGCTGATGGGGCAGCTTCCGGATAAATCCCACCGTATCGGAGACCACCACGTCCAGCGTATCGCTGACCGTCAGCAGGCGGCTGGTGGTATCCAGCGTGTCAAACAGGCGGTTGTTTGCGGGGACGGACGCGCCGGTCAGCTGATTCAGCAGCGTGGATTTCCCCGCGTTGGTATAGCCGACAATCGCCACCACCGGGATCTCGTTTTTCTGTCGCTGCACACGCTGCGTCCCGCGCACCCTGCGTACGTCGTTTAAATCGGCGCGCAGCTTGTCAATCTTCTTGTGAATCAGGCGGCGGTCGGTTTCCAGCTGGGTTTCGCCGGGGCCTTTGGAGCCGATGGCGCCCTTGCCGCTGGTGCCGCCCTGCCGTTCCAGATGCGTCCACATGCCGGTCAGGCGCGGCAGAAGATACTGATACTGCGCCAGTTCCACCTGCAGGCGCCCTTCTTTCGTCTTTGCACGCTGTGCAAAGATGTCCAGAATCAGCCCCGTTCGATCAAGCACCGGAATCCCAAGCATTTCTGTCAGAACCCGCTGCTGAGACGGTGACAAGTCGTTGTCAAAAATCACCATGTCCGCCTGCGTGTTTTCGCAGTAGAGCTGTATTTCCGCCACCTTTCCCTCTCCAATAAAGGAACGCGGGTCGGGTTTTTCGCGGTTTTGCAGGACGGTGCCCAGTACCTCGCCGTCGGCGGTTTCCACCAGCTCGGCAAGTTCCTGCATGGACATTTCGTCCGCATTTTCATCGCCCTTCAGCACCGGCGAGGAAAGCCCCGCCAGCACGACTTTGTTTCTGATTGTTTTCGTCTGTTCCATAGTCCCTCGTCTTATCTGGCGTAAGCCTCCACGACTTCGCCGATATACATTCTGTGCCAGCCCTCCCCGTGATAAAATTTACCCGGGCGCGGGTCTTTCAGGCAGCTGTCCATCATATTCTGCGCATAAAGCTTCCGGCAAATCAGCGCCCAGTCCGCTTCCGCGATAAACGGCGCATCTCCTGCCCCGTATCGCACGGTAAAGCCGCAGGCCTGAAATTTATTTACATCCCGCCCGCTCTTCGTACCGCACAGTACCAGTTTTTTCTGATCCGCAGCGGAAAAACCGCAGACGGTGAAAAAATCGCTGTTCTCCATAAATTGATAGGTGTATCGCTCCGGACGCACATAAACCGTACAGGCCGGCAGGTTCCAGACGCGTCCCAGTCCGCACCAGCCGATGGTCATCGTGTTGCAGGCGTTGCGGTTTCCGGCGGTAAGCAGCGCATTAGTCTTGCCAAATGCGGAAATAATCTCGGGTGAAAATGACTTTAATTCAACAGGATGAAGCATAGCAAGCACTCTCCTTCCAGATAGCTGATAGTCTATTATATTCCATCCCGCGCAGAATGAAAAGAAAAACCCGTATCCCTTACGGATACGGGTTTTTGTGAACGTGTCATGCGGCGGATTACTTATCCAGACCGTACTTCTTGTTAAACTTCGCAACGCGTCCGCCGGTATCAACCAGCTTTTGCTTGCCAGTAAAGAAGGGGTGACACTTCGAGCAGATTTCCACCTTGATATTCTTCTTGGTAGAACCTGTCTCAATCACATTACCGCAGGCGCAAGTAATAGTAGTCTGCTGATAATCGGGATGGATTCCTTTCTTCATTGCTCATGTTCACCCCTTTCAGAAAATCACAATTACCCCTTACAAAGGCTCCCTTAGCTTATCACACAAGTTTTCAAATTGCAAGGATTTTATAAAATTTTTTTCCTGAACGTGGAGTGCAATAATTATTGCGAAAGGCAGATTCGTTCATATCTGACCGCTTTTCACAAATTTTTGTATTAGGAGGTTGCAGCATGGCAAAGATTGTCGGTATTCGGCGCAGTGAGTTCAAAGGGGCAGACGGTACGGACGTTTCCGGAATGAATGTTTACCTGACCTATCCGCTGGATAAGGGTGAGGGCATCGGCACTGACCGGATTTTCGTCACGGACAAAAAGCTGTCCGGCTGGTCTTACAAGCCCCATGTCGGAGATGAAGTTGAAATGTCGTATAACAAGTACGGCAAAGTCGCTTCGATGGATAAGGAAAAATAAGCAATACTTTCCCGGTACTGATGAATGTCGTGACGATATGCGCGGTTTTGGGACTGTCCCCGATGTAGGAACGAAGGGTTCCGATGGGGGCACTTGACACGGTATCGTTTTCCGGGAAGTGGTTGGGATATGGCGTTTTCCGCGTCCCCTGTTTTCGTCATTCATCGGTATCGGGATGATATTTACAAGGTAGTTGAGTTTAAGGGTGACCGTGACCCTGATAGGGTTTTTCTCCGTGATAAGGATGTACAGCACCATGATGTGAAGTTGGACTGTAATTTTTCCCGGGCGCGGTCTATGGTCTTGCAGTACGCTCTGTGCAATCCCTGGGAGTATTTTTTTACAGGCACGCTAGATCCGGAAAAATTCAACCGCTTTGACCTTGGTTCTTTTCAGGACAAGCTGATGCAGTTTATTCGGGATAAGCGCAAGAAATATCATTCAAAATTTCAGGTTTTGCTTGTGCCTGAACACCATAAAGATGGTGCTTGGCATATTCACGGGCTTGTGCATGATTTACCGTTGGATGTGCTTTCGCCCTTTGTTTCTCCGGCTCCCCGTAAGCTGATAGACGGTGGTTTTCTCAACTGGCGTGACTATCAGGAAAAGTTCGGTTTTTGCTCTATGGCGCGGATAAAAGATCCTACTGCAACCGCTTTTTACATAACGAAGTACGTTGACAAGGATTTGTCCAGCCGTTCCGGGGATTTAGGCAAGCACCTGTATTTTCATTCCAGACCTTTGAAGAAAGCTGAAAGAGCATCGGAAGTCTATTTGTTTAATAAGCAGTTGGACGGCTTCTGTGAACAGGAATATGACTTCTGCAAGGTTGGGATGGTGGAAGATAAGACGTGGTCTTTCCCGTATGTTTGGGATGGTGCTGATTGTGTGGATGTGATTCCGCTTGAAAAGCGTTTCGCTCCGTTGCAGCCAGAGGCTGCTTTCAATCCTTTTGAGATTGATTCGGACTATGAACAGCTTAGTTTGCCAGTGTAGCTTAATGGTAAAGCGTTGTACGTACATTCAACAAGTTTGGTGTTATAGGTTCGATTCCTATCACTGGCATTTTGGCGGGATGGTGTAGTGATAACATACTGGCTTAGTCTGTCAGTGCCGCAGGTTTGAATCCTGCTCCCGCATCCATTATTTTTTTTAGGAAGGAGGAGGTAGGACTACTACAACCGCTATGGATTCGATTATTGCCGCAACTGCGACGGTTACCACGATGGTCGGAAAAGTTTGGGATCTAATGATTTCTAATCCGCTGCTGACCGTGTTTGTTGCCGTCTCCCTGATTGGCGTCGGTATTTCTGTTTTCGGACAGATTAAGGGCGCCGCGAAGGGCTTCTGATTTCCCTCTCTTTTCTGGGGGCCGGGCGTATGGCCCGGCCCCTGCGTTATTTTGGAGGTTTTTTATGTCTGA
>JBFLFX010000027.1:0-21006 GCA_041859815.1 Dysosmobacter sp.
TTGGTCAGCCAGTCCAGCGCCCCGGAGGCCCGGAACATGGAAACGGCGGTCAGAAGCCCCACCAGAGCCGGAAAGATGCGCAGCAGAACCTGCAGCCCGTCTTTGGCGCCGACGGTCAGAGCATTGTAAACGTCGGTTTTCCGGCAGACTCCGCAGAGTGCGACGCCCGCAAGTAGCAGCGGAATGAGCAGAGAAGAAAAATTCATGTCCGCCTGCCTACCCTCGCCAGCAGCTTGGCTGTCAGCAGTCCCGCCGTGACGGAAAGAATGGAGGAGACCCAGACTGCGGGCAGAATGTCAAACGGCGATTTTGCGCCTGCCGCGGCGCGCACCGCCGCGACGGTGGTGGGGAGGAGCTGAATGGATGCGGTGTTCAGCACTACCAGAAGGCAAAGCTCGTCGGAGGCTGTTCCGCCGCAGTCCCGCGCCATGCGGCAGGCTGCCTGAATGCCCGGCGGCGTTGCCGCGTTTCCCAGACCCAGCAAATTCGCGGAGACATTCGCGGAAACGGCGGCCAGGGTTTCTTCATCCCGGCAGGCTTTTGGCAGCAGGCGGCGCAGCAGCGGCCGGAAAGCGCGCGCCATCCGCTCGGCCAGCCCGCACTGCCGCATGACTTCCATGACGCCTGACCAGAGGCACAGCATTCCCGCCATGGAAAAGCACAGTGTCACGGCACTTTCAGCGCCCTCCAGCGCGGCGGCGGAGACGGCGTCCATCCGCCCGCCCACCGCGCCGAACAGCAGCGACAGAATTACCATACCGCACCAAACGGAGGTCATGGCCATAAAAATCCCCCTTTCTACCCCTAAAGATTGAACAAAAAACGCGAAAATGTAAACTGTTTGCAAAAAAATGTAAATAATAGTTGACAAAAACTGGCGGAATGTGGTATGGTTCAAGCAACTTAGAAGTGTGTCAAAATCCGTTCACCGTCGGAGAAAGGAGACTCACATGAAATCAACGGGAATCGTCAGAAAAGTGGATGAACTGGGTCGTATCGTTCTGCCTATCGAAATGCGCCGTACATTGGATATTGCAGAGAAGGATGCATTGGAAATCTATGTGGAAGGCTCCTCCGTCATTCTGAAAAAATACAAGCCAAGCTGCATTTTCTGTGACAGCACCAAAGATATTACTTTGTTCAAGGGAAAGAATGTATGTCCCAAGTGCCTCAAGGAGCTGAAAGAGCTGAATCCCTGATTGCGCCCAAGCGCTCAGGAGGAAAAACGCAGGGAACCCCGGATATTCCGGGGTTCCCTTTTTCCTGTCAGTTCTGTGAGCTTTTCAGCGCTGCGTTGTACAGCTCGTTTTTGGGCAGGCCCGTCTCTTCCGCAACCCGCCGTGCGGCGTCCTTCATTCGCGCGCCGGATTCCAGAAGCCGGCAGACCCGCTCCGCACCCTCCGCCAGTGTGACGGTACCGCCCTGAGACCGTTTTGCTCCGGCTACCACCAGAACATATTCGCCTTTAGGCGTGTTTTCCTGATAATAGTCCACCGCCTCGCCCAGCGTCATGCGAAGCGCCTCTTCGTGGAGCTTGGTCATTTCACGGCACATGGAAATTTTGCGTTCCGCACCGAAAATCACACAGAGATCCCTCAGTGTGGTACGCAGTTTATGCGGCGCTTCGTGGAATACCATGGTGCGCTCCTCATTTCGCAGGGATTCCAGATGCTCCAGGCGCTGCTTGCGGTTGACGGCCAGAAATCCCTCGAAGGTAAACCGCCCGGTGGGCAGGCCGGAAACGGCCAGCGCGCAGACCGCGGCACAGCAGCCGGGAATGGGGAGGACCGTCACCTGATTTTCGGCGCAGAGCCGTACCAAATCCTCGCCGGGATCGGAGATGGCGGGCATTCCCGCATCCGTGACCAGCGCGCAGCTCTCACCCCCCAAAAGCCGGGAGAGAATGGCTTTTCCGGCGGTGACATGGTTATGCTCATGATAGCTGACCAGCGGCTTTTTAATGTCAAAATAGTTCAGCAACTTTACGGAGACCCGGGTGTCCTCCGCGGCGATAAAGTCAACGGTTTGCAGCGTTTTCACCGCTCTGGGGGAAAAGTCGCCCAGATTTCCGATGGGCGTTGCAACCAAATAGAGTGTTCCGCTCATGGCATGTCCTTTCCGTTCCGGTAATAAATTGCGTCTATTTCGCGGGTGGCGCGGCCGTCCGCATCCGTCAGGTACAGGGGCGCTTCCCATGAAAGGCCGGGGTGTCCCCCGCGGCGGCTTTCCAGAAGCAGAAGCGCGGGCGGCTGCCCGGCGAGCTGTACCGCCGGGCGCAGCCGCTTCGGTTCCAATCCGGCGGCGCGCAGGGCGGTGACTAAGTCCGCCAGCCGCTCGGGGCGGTGAACAAGGCAGAAAGCTCCGCCCCAGCGCAGCAGGTACGCGGCGGCGGAGCAGACGTTTTCCAATGTGCAGGAAATTTCCTCCCGCGCGGTACGCCGGGCGGCTTCGCCGGAGGAAACGCCGCTTCCGGCGGAAAAATAGGGTGGATTGCAGACCACCAGATCAAACGCACCTGCTCCGGGCAAATCCTCCCGGCGGCGCAGATCGCCGCATTGAACGGACAGTGCGGCGGACAGGCCGTTTTCTGTGATGTTTTTCTCCGCCAGGGCAGCGGCCCCGGCGTGAAATTCCAGACCGGCTATCTGAAGTTTCCGCTGCCGCCGCAGAAGCAGCAGCTCCAGCAGGCCGGTTCCTGCACCTAAATCGAAGACGCGTAGTCCGGGCTTCAGCCGGGGAAACGAGGAGAGCAGGAAGGAGTCGGTTTCAGGCGGGAACAGGGTGTCGTCATAATAAAATTTCCATCCGGTGCCGTTCAGAATCTCACAATGCTCCATGTCTTGCCTCCCTTCGGCGGAATCCTCATTCATTATAGCCAATTTCCTGCCTGCGGGCAGGAAAAAGCACCGCAGGCGTCACACACCTGCGGTGCCTTTTATGTACAGTTGGCCTGCAATCAGTCCTCGTGAACAATCGCTCCGTTGGGGCAGGTATCGCTGCAAGTGCCGCAATCCAGGCAAGCGTCGGGATCGATCACATAAGCGGAATCGCCCTGGCTGATAGCACCGGCGGGGCAGACGTCGGCACAGGAGCCGCAGCTGACACAGGCAGAAGTAATCTTGTAAGGCATGGGAAACACCTCCATAATAATTTGTGAGTCTAGTTTAACATACTATTTGGAAAAAGCAAGATCATTCCGGAAAGTTTCCCCGCGAAATTTCAGGAAAACTATCGAATTTGCAGGAAATACATAAAAGGTCAAAGAAAGTCAAAAATAGTTATTGACAAAATTCTAAAACGTGCTATACTGCAGAATCATAAGGTCAAAGAAGGTCAAAATTGAATATACTTTAAGGAGCGTTCAGCATGGGAATTACCGATATGATCGCGCAGTTTCTCCGGGAAAGCCTGGAGAGCGCGGACGACGGCGTTCTGGAGGTTCAGCGCAGCGATTTGGCGCAGCGGTTTAACTGCGTGCCGAGCCAGATTAACTATGTGGTTTCCACCCGTTTTTCTCCGGAGCGCGGCTATATCGTGGAGAGCCGCCGGGGAGGAAACGGCTATATCCGCATTACGCGGGTGCAGATTGACTGCCAGACGCTGCTGATGCAGGTGATCAATACGTTGGGCGATGCCATCGATTTCAACAGCGCCCGGGCAATCCTCACCAATCTGGTACAGTCCGGCGCGGTGGACCCATCGGTCGGGCAGACGCTGCTGGCCGCCGTCAGCGACCGCGCCTTCCTCAGGATTCCCCGGCAGGAACGCGATGCGGTGCGCGCCGACGTGATGAAACAGGTTTTGATTCACTGTGTCGGCTGATTTTGTAAGATCTCATTATTTTCATGATTCAGGAGGTTTTGATTATGAAATGCGAAAATTGCGGCAAAAATGAAGTGACCTTTGTTTATCGGAGCAATATCAACGGCAAGGTCGAGGAAAGGCATCTCTGCGCCGAGTGCGCTGAAAAGCTTGGCTACAGCAGGAGACTTGCCGCGCAGAGCCAGCGAATGATGCGCGGGTTCCAGAACTTTTTTGATGACAGTCCTTTTGGCGGCGGGCTGCTGAAGAGCTTTTTCAGCCCGTTCGGCGAGCTGACGGGCGGTGCCGATCGGTTTTTCGGCGAGGATCTGCTGGACGGCTTTTTCTCGGAACTGCCCGCGCTGGGAACGGCGGAAGAGTCGGAAACCGTCGAACCTGAGGAAGGGGACCTGCCTATCAGCGGGGAGGAGCAGAGCCGGTTTGCCCGGACAAGAAAGTTGAATCAGCTTCGTTTGGAGCTGAAAAAAGCGGTGCAGCAGGAGCGGTTTGAGGACGCGGCAAAACTGCGGGATCAAATTCGCGCGCTGGAAGAAAAAAAGAAGTGACCCTTATTATCAAAAACACAGGCGAAAGCGAGGGATCAATCCATGAATGAAAATAAATTTACGCCGGAGGCGGAAGAAGCGCTCCGACTGGCGCAGGAAGCGGCGGGTGAACTTGGCCACGGCTATGTGGGAACCGAGCATCTGCTGCTGGGGCTTCTGCGGGAAGAGAGCGGCGTGGCACATGCCGTCCTGACGGAGGCCGGGCTGACGGATGAGATGATTACGGAGCTGGTAAAGCGCACGGTGGGCGCGGGACTGCCGGGAAGCAATCCCACACAGGGGTTGACGCCCCGGGCGCGCCGTGTGGTGGAGCTTGCCATGGAGGATTCCATTCGGGGCGGCTGCAATTTTGTGGGAACCGAACACTTACTCTCCGGGATTCTGCGGGAGGGCAATAATATGGCGGCGCGGATTCTGCGCGCCGCCGGCTGCGACAACCGGAAGCTTTATACGGCGCTGATGCAGAAACTGCAGGATCAGCCCCGCGCCCAGCAGCCGAATCGCCAGGAGGCCCGTGATGACAGCAAGCTCAAGACGCTGCGGGAATTTTCCCGGGATTTGACCACCGACGCGGGACGCGGAAAGCTGGACCCGGTGATTGGAAGGGACGTGGAGATTCAGCGGGTCATTCAAATTCTGTCGCGCAGGACAAAAAACAACCCGGTTTTGATTGGCGAGCCCGGCGTCGGCAAGACCGCCATCGCCGAGGGCCTTGCGGAGAAAATTGCCATGGGTGACGTACCGGACGACCTGCTGGACAAACGGATTCTCTCTTTGGATTTGTCCGGCATGGTGGCAGGCACCAAATACCGCGGCGAATTTGAGGATCGCATTAAAAAGGCGCTGGAGGAGGTAAAACGCTCCGGAAACATCATTCTTTTTATTGATGAACTCCACACCATCGTAGGTGCGGGCTCCGCCGAGGGCGCGGTGGATGCGGCGAACATCTTCAAGCCGGCGCTGGGACGCGGGGAGATCCGCGTGATCGGCGCCACCACGCTGAATGAGTACCGCCAGTATATTGAAAAGGATGCGGCGCTGGAGCGTCGGTTTCAGCCGGTGCAGGTGGGCGAGCCCAGCCAGGAGGCGTCTCTGGAGATTTTGCGCGGACTGCGGGAGCGCTATGAAAAGCACCATAAACTCACCATTCTGGACGAGGCGCTGGAGGCCGCCGTGCGGCTGTCCAGCCGCTATATCAGCGGTCGTTACCTGCCGGACAAGGCCATCGATCTGATGGATGAGGCGGCATCCCGGGTGCGGATGGAGACGGAAGAGGTTTCCCCGGAACTCAAGAGCATTGAGGAGAAGATCGCGTCTGTCCGCAAGGACAAGGCCGCCGCCGTGGAAGCGCAAAACTATGAAAAGGCGGCGGAACTGCGGGACATTGAGCAGAATTACTGCAAGCAGGCGGAGGAAGAACGTGAAAAACGCCGGCACGGCAATACGCGCCATCGCCCCGTCACTGCGAACGACATTGCGGCCGTCACTGCGGAGTGGACGGGGATTCCCGTGACAAAAATTTCCGAAGACGAGAGCGATCGGCTGCTGCATATGGAGGATCGCCTGCACGAGCGGATGGTCGGACAGGAGGAGGCCGTGCACGCCGTGGCCCGCGCTATCCGGCGGGGCCGTGTGGGGCTGAAGGATCCCAACCGCCCCATCGGCAGCTTCCTGTTCCTGGGCCCTACCGGCGTGGGTAAGACGGAACTGTGCAAAACGCTGGCGGAGGCCATGTTCGGCGATGAGAAGGCCATGATTCGGATTGATATGTCCGAATATATGGAGCGCCACACGGTATCCCGCCTGATTGGCTCGCCTCCCGGCTATGTGGGTCACGAGGAAGGGGGGCAGCTGACCGAAAAGGTGCGCCGGCGCCCATACTCTGTGGTGCTGTTCGATGAGATCGAAAAAGCTCACGAGGACATTTGGAACATTCTGCTACAGATTCTGGAGGACGGACGGATCACGGATGCGCAGGGCCGCACGGTGGACTTTAAAAATACGGTGATTGTCATGACCTCCAACGTGGGGGCGGATCATATTGTCTCTGCCGGGAACCAGATGGGCTTTGACGCCCGGGATTCCGCCGGGGACGAGAAAGCGGTGTTTGCCCGGACGCGGGAGACGGTGATGGAGGAACTGCGCCGGACGTTCCGGCCGGAATTTCTGAACCGGATTGACGACATCATTGTGTTCCGCCGCCTGACACAGGCGGACATTACCGAAATTGCCCGCCGGATGCTGCTGGGAACCTCCCAACGCATGGAGGCCATGGGCGTAAAGCTGACGGCGGACGACGATGCCGTGGCGGAACTGGCGAAGGAGGGCTTCGATCCGCGTTACGGCGCGCGCCCCCTGCGCCGTGCCATTCAGGAAAAGGTGGAGGATGCCGCGGCGGAGAAGCTGCTGGACGGTACCCTGAAAGCCGGAGATACGGCACGCCTTTCCCTCCAGGGAGATCATCTGCTGATCACGAAATAACAGGACAGGGATAGGGCAGGGCGGTGAAGAACAATTCTTCGCCGCCCTGTTCTATTTTGGCAAAAAGCGCCGATTCCGCATAAAAATTTATAAATTTTGCCCCAGGGCCCGCTTCAAAGCAAAAAGATTGGGCAACATGTCGATTGCTTTCAAAAAAGTGCCGCATTATAATTGTTACAACCAGATGAACAAAAATAGAGAATAAGTACACAGCACAAGGACGTATGCCCGCTCCACAGGGCTCGCAGGCTGACACTGGAACTGCCTGAGAGAGTCCTGAAAATTCTCTGGAAATGAAATCTGTTGATGATATCATTTATCCGGTATTTTGCTTAGGAGGTAATTCAATGGCACTTACGATGGAAATGATCCGGGAGGCCCGGAGGCGTTTAAAGGGAATTGCGCGCGTGACCCCACTGATGCAGACAAAGAATCTTGGGGAAAATGTCTATATCAAGGCGGAGAACCTGCAGGTGACCGGCGCATTCAAAATAAGAGGCGCTTACAATCTGGTGAGTTCCCTGACGCCGGAAGAGCGCGCCAGGGGCGTGATTGCCTGTTCTGCCGGCAACCATGCGCAGGGCATTGCGCTGTCCGCGACCAAGCTGGGCTGCCGATCGATTATCTGTATGCCTGCGGCGGCCCCCATCAGCAAAGTGGAGGCAACCAAAAAGTATGGCGCGGAAGTAGTTCTGGTGGACGGCGTTTATGATGACGCGGCTGCCGAGGCCGAACGCCTGACCCGTGAAAAAGGCTACACCTTTGCCCACCCGTTCAACGACCCCCGGGTAATGGCCGGCCAGGGAACGATTGCTCTGGAAATTCTGGATCAGCTGCCTGACGTGGAGCAGATTGTGGTTCCCATCGGCGGCGGCGGACTGATCAGCGGAATGGCTCTGGCAGTTAAGACGCTGAAGCCCTCCTGCAGGGTGATTGGCGTGCAGGCTGCCAACGTGGCCTCCATGTACGATTCCCTCCGTGCCGGCAGAATTATCACCCTGCCGGGCGGCGATACGATTGCCGACGGAATCCACGTGATGACGCCGGGAGATCAGACCTTTGAGCTGTGCCGCAAATATGTGGACGATGTGGTTGTCGTGGAAGAGGATGAAATTGCGGCTGCCATCCTGACGCTGCTGGAGGGCAACAAGACCGTGGCGGAGGGCGCCGGCGCAACGACTGTGGCAGCCTGCATGTTTGGCAAAGTGGACGTCTCCGGCAAAAAGACGGTTTGCCTGGTTTCCGGCGGCAATGTCGATGTGACCACGCTGTCCCGCATCATCACCAAGGGCATGGTCAAAACCGGTCGCATTACGGAATTCTCCACCAAGATTGGGGATCGCCCCGGAAAGCTGATTGAGTTTTTGCAGCTGGTATCCGAAACCGGCGCAAATATCATTCATGTGGAGCACTCCCGTGAGGACAGGCGCTCCGAAGTGAATGCCTGCGTGGTTTCTCTGACACTGGAAACCCGCGATATGGATCATATTCAGAAAATCCGCAGGACGGTGACTGAAAAGGGCTATCAGATTATTGGCGACTGAGCGCTGAAAAGAAAATACGCATTGCATTTTGAACCGCACCTCCAATTGTCAGGCAGTCAGAGATACTGAATGACCGGCAATTGGGGTGCTTTTTTATATACGGGAGAGGCGCCGGATGAACGCTGAACGGCGGGATTCCGGGCACGAAGGGCTGGAGCCGTGAAAGGGGGAAAACCCTGGGCGGCAAAAAAAAGGGGTTGCCGTCCGCAGTCCACGGACGGCAACCCCTTTTGATTGTTTGCGCAAAACAAGTTATTTTGCTTTTTGAAAGCGTTTCCCCCTGGAGGCAGCGCTTTTACTGAAAATCCATACGGGATTACAGTACGCAGACGTTTACTGCACGCAGTTTACGGCTGTCCTTGGGATCGGGTTCCGTATCATACGTGACTTTCTGGCCTTCCTGAAGCGTCTTGAAGCCGGTTCCCTGAATGGCGGAAAAATGCACGAATACGTCGTCGCCGCCATTGTCGTTGGAAAGGAAGCCGTAGCCCTTGGTTTCATTAAACCACTTTACAGTACCATGATTCATAATCAGTACCTCCTATAAAAAATGTTATTCTGAGCTGTGCAAAGATAAAACCACCGGAGATAAGTCAAAATGGAAATTGACTTACTCCCGGCGGCAATCAATCAGTACATTTTAGAACGTCTTTATTATATACGCCTGCGGTAAAAAAAGCAAGAACTTTTTTTAAAAATACTTTTTTTATGTTTCGCCGCGTTTTGCCGCGCCGCAGCGCCCTTAAAAAAGGTGGTGCTTGCCGCGGTAACCTTTCGAGCGGGAGACGCTTTTTCCGTAACGATAGCGTCTGCGGCCGACGGTCAATTTCCAAACCGCCAGCGCAGCAAGCAGAAGGCCCGCCAGGACGCAGAGAACGCGGACAATGGTCATGTCAAAGAATACCTGAACAGCGTGCAGAACCACCAGCGACCGGGTTGCGGAAACGCTGTTGTAGGCCACCAAGGGGACCGTTGCATAAACGGTTTTGCCGTAGCTGAGAATAATCTCGCCCAGCTTTTCTCCCTTTTTGACGGGAGCTTCCGTGGTTTTTTTAGTAAACCGCAGAGTACGCGTCAGATCCTCCGGCTTCAGATTGCTGGGCATCATAATCTGAACGTCTTGCGCAACATGCAGGGGAACCTGATTGGTTCGCTTGGAAAGCGTGACCGGCATAGAACCCAGCAAATCGTTGGACGTCAGCACGGTTTGATAGGAAAAAGTGTTGAATGCCCATTTGAAAAGACGGGCGGTTTCGTAAAAGCTCATGACCCGCGTGGTGCCGTTGGGCAGCTTCTCGGATTCCGTCCCCAGCATGACGCTGATGACCTTCATGGAGCGGTGGGTCGCGGTGGAAACCAGGCAGTGCCCGGCGTCGGAGGTGGATCCGGTTTTGATGCCGTGGGCGTCTTTATAGAGATACCCGGCGGCACGGTAGGAGCAAATCAGGTAGTTGGTGCTGTAAAGGTGGCGCTGTTTGGAGAGGTTCGTCGCGGGAATCACAATGTCGGAGGTGTCGCAGATTTTCATGAATTCACTGTACTTCAGGGCCTCTTTGGTGATGAGATACAAATCCCATGCGGAGGTATAATGCTGATCGTCCTGCAGACCGATCGGATTTGCAAAGTGCGTGTTTTTGCAGCCCAGGGACTTGGCTTCTTGGTTCATCGCGGCGACGAATTTATCCACGGTTCCGCCCACGGTGACGGCGAGGATATTGGCGGCTTCATTCGCGGAAACGACCATCAGACAGTAGAGGAGCTGCCGGACGGTCAGCACCTCTCCCTCCTGGATTCCGGCGGTGGATCCGTCGGGATCAAGCCCTTCAAACGCGGCGGCGGGGGCGGTGATTTTCTGATCCAGGGAGAGCTTTCCGCTGTCAATAGCCTTCAGCGTCAGCAGACAGGTCATAATTTTCGTCAGGCTGGCGGGGTAAAGCTCTTTGTGGATATTTTTCTGATAAAGAATGGCTCCGGTGGTCTCATCCACGAGAAGGGCCGCCTTTGCCTGAATATTGGGATCTGTCACCGGCTGGACAGTTTCGTTTTTTGCCGCGGCCGCGAACGGTGTCGCGCAGAGACTGAAAAGCAGGACAAATGATAAAAAGGCGGGTAGGAAACGGCGAGTTTTCATGTTCATCTCTCACAATCTATGATATACTGAAAATGCTGCAGGGTGCTTTTAATGCCGGAATCCGCCGGATTTCGACAAGTACATCCAGTATAGCAGAATCGACAGGGGAGTTCAATAAGGGAGATGCGGGGAAAACTGACAAAAACGGAAAAGATTCTCATTCTGGCTGCACTGCTGTTTTCCTGCTGCGTGACGGCGGCGTTTTTCCATGACCGCAACTGCCGCAGCCGGACGGTGATTGAAACGCAGTATGATGCCGCCCAGTCGAAGATTGCGCCGGTAAGCGGTTGGATCAACCTGAACACCGCCTCCGCCGCGGAGCTGGAAACGCTTCCCGGAATCGGCGAGGTGCTGGCGGAGCGGATCCTGCAATACCGCAAATCCCATGGCAATTTTCACAGGACCGGTGATTTAAAGAAAATTCCGGGCATCGGCGCAAAAAAGTACGCCGCGGTTGCCGCGCAGGTAACGGTCGGGAAAGGGGACGGAAAATGAGGATTTTGGTTGTGGATGATGAAAAGCTGCTGGTCAAGGGTATGAAGTTCAATCTGGAAAACGAGGGATATGAGGTGGAAACCGCCTACGACGGAGCGACGGCAGTGGATCTTGCCCGGGCACAGCGGTTTGATTTGATTATTCTGGATGTGATGATGCCGGTGGTGGACGGCGTGACGGCATGCATGCGAATCCGGGAATTTTCCAACGTCCCCATTATTATGCTCACGGCCCGGGGAGAGGATGCGGACAAGCTGGTGGGCTTTGAATCCGGCGCGGACGACTATGTGACCAAGCCGTTCAATATTATGGAGCTGAAAGCCCGCGTGCGCGCGCTGCTGCGCCGCGCTGCGGGGACACAGCGCGCGGAGGGCAAAACCATTTCCGCGGGCGATATTGTTTTGAACACGGAGGAGCGTACCGCCGAGAAGGCGGGACGGCCTGTGGAGCTGACCGCCAAGGAGTATGATTTGATAGAACTGCTGATGCGGAACCCCCGCCGCGTGTACAGCCGTGAAAACCTGATGAATGTGGTATGGGGCTATTCTTACGGCGGCGACTACCGCACGGTGGACGTCCACATCCGCCGCCTGCGCGAAAAGCTGGAGACGGATTCCGCACAGCCGAAATATATTCTGACGAAATGGGGAGTGGGCTATTATTTCAAAGGATAGACATTTTGCCAGCAGTCTGCGGATGAAGTTCGGGGTGAATTATACCCTGATCATCGTGGCAATCCTGCTCCTTTTGAACACCTACCCGCTTCTGGTATCGGAGAATCTGGTTTTCCGCTCCAAATCCGCCACCCTGCAGAACAGCGCTTTGATGATTGTGTCCTCGCTGGGCGGCTTGGATCACTTGACAAAAGAAAACGTCGCCGGCGCCATGTCTGTGGTGAAGGGCGCCGGGCTCAGCCGGATTCTCATAACGGATTCCATGGGCCGGATTCTTTATGATACCAGGGAAACGGACAACGCCGCGGGGCAGTATACTTTTTATACCGAGATTGTGCGGGCGCTGAACGGAAAAGACGCCTTTACCTGCAGCTACCGCGACGGAGCGTTCCGCAGCCGCTACGCGACTCCGATTTTGTATCAGAATCAGATTGTCGGCGCGGTTTACGCCTACGAATACGACACGGAGCAGGCGTCCCTGCTGGCGGGCTTCCGTGCGAACATTCAGACGCTTTCCGTCATGATTGCGGTATTGGTCCTGATTTTCTCCATGGCGATGTCCCGGTCGCTGACCAGGCAGATTCGGGAATTGCTGGAGGCGATTCGGAAGGTGCGCGAGGGCGCGTACAGCCATCGCGCCGCCGTATGCGGACATGATGAGATCGCCCAGCTGGGCGGGGAATTCAACAGCCTGACGGACCGCCTGCAAAAGACGGAGGACGCGCGGCGCCGTTTTGTGTCCGATGCGTCCCACGAGCTGAAAACCCCGCTGGCGGCCATCCGGCTGCTGACGGATTCCATTTTGCAGACGCCGGGAATTGACGCCGATACAACGCGCGAATTTGTCTCCGACATCGGGTCGGAGGCGGAACGGCTTTCCCGCATTACAGAGAACCTTCTGCAGCTGACGCGGCTGGACAGCAATGTCATGGCTTCCCTTGAGCCGGTACAGGTGGATGACGTGATGGAGCGCGTCCTGCGGATGATGCAGTTGATTGGCGCGGAGAAGCATGTGGAGATCACCTGTGTGAAAAAGGAAAGGTGCCGGGTTCTTGCCACAAAGGACGAGGTGCATCAGGTGATTTACAACCTGGTGGACAATGCCGTGAAGTACACCGGTACCGGGGGCCATGTGGAGATTTCGCTGATCGCGTGGGAGGGAAAGGCCGTGCTGCGTGTCGCGGATGACGGCGTGGGAATTCCGGAGGAGGATCTTCCCCGTATTTTTGAGCGGTTTTACCGGGTGGACAAAGCCCGTTCCCGGGAGGCGGGCGGTACGGGTCTGGGACTGTCCATTGTCAGCGATACGGTGAAAAAGCGGGGCGGTACGGTGGAGGCGGCCAACCGTCCGGGGGGCGGCGCGGTATTTACCGTGACATGGCCGCTGTACCGGGGAGGGAGGAAGGCGGAATGAGAAAGAGAATCGCCGCTTTCCTGCTGGCTTTTGTCCTGCTGCCGGCTCTCTCCGGATGCGCGAAGCAGGGGCAGGGCGCAGAAAAAGGAAAGACATATGATCTTTATTATGAAGTCCGGGATTTGAACGATGTCTGCGGCGGAGACGCGCTGGGAAAAGAACACACTTCCGTTGAAACGAAGATAACGAAAAATACCGGGCGGCTTGCCCGGACGCTTCTGAACCGGCTGCTTGCGGGGCCGAAAACGAAGCGTCTGGAAAAGACGATACCGGACGGCACCATTTTGCTGTCGCTGAAGCTGAACAAGTCCCACGCAACCGTAAACCTGTCCGCGTCATACGGCAGCCTTTCCGGAATCGGACTCAGCTTGGCGGACTACTGCATTACGCTGACACTGTGCCAGATTCCGGAAATCCGGACCGTGTCGGTCACGGTGCAGGGACAGGAGCTGGCTTACCGGGATATTCACGATTTTTCCGCGTCCGATGTCCTGCGCTCCAGCAGGGAGGACGTGATCGGCACGGTTACCGTGTCGCTTTACTTCCTGCGTGAGAATGGAACGCTGGCCGAGGAGCAGCGGGCGCTGCAGCTGTACGAAGGCGATACGCAGGCGAAGTCGGTTTTGCAGGCACTGGAAAAGGGTCCGGAGAATCCGGATCTGCTGCCCGTATTGCCGGACGGCTTCACGGTGCATTCCATCTGGACGGAGGACGACGTCTGCTATGTCAACCTGTCCACCGCGGCGCTGAGAAAGATGCCGGAGAATGCGGACATGGAAACGGGGCTGCGCGCGCTGACCCGCTCCCTGTGCTCGCTCAGGGCTGTCAACAGCGTGCAGTATCTGGTGGATGGAAAGATGGTCAGTACGTACGACGGCGTGAATCTTGCGAAAAGATAGTGTGCCGTCCGGCCTTTTTAACCGGATTCCGCACCTTTTACAGGGCGAGCCCCGGGAGATCAATCCCTTGTTTTCCCCACTTGTAAAATATCCGGGAAAAGAGTAAAATACCTATAATTATTGATTTTCTCAGCAAAAAACAGGAAAACGGGTGAAGTTCAATGAGTTATACAAAAGTAGCAGCGATCTTTGCGGACGGGGAGGCTCTGTCCGGCAGAGAAATCACAGTGGCCGGCTGGGCAAGGACCATCCGTGATATGAAGACCTTCGGATTTATCGAGCTGAACGACGGATCCTGCTTGCGCAATTTGCAGGTTGTCGCGGATGCATCGATTTTATCCAATTATAAGGAGATCGCCTCTCAAAATGTGGGCGCGGCGCTGCGCGTCACCGGAACGGTGACCCTGACGCCGGACGCCAAGCAGCCGTTGGAGCTGAAAGCCTCTGAAATCAATGTGGAGGGAACCTCCACTCCGGATTATCCGCTGCAGAAAAAGCGGCACACGATGGAGTATTTGCGGACGATTCAGCATCTCCGCCCCCGGACGAACCTGTTTTCCGCCGTATTCCGTGTGCGGAGCGTGGCGGCTTATGCCATTCACGAGTTCTTTCAGCAGCGCGGCTTTGTCTATGTGCACACCCCGCTGATTACTGCTTCCGACTGCGAGGGCGCGGGCGAGATGTTCCACGTTACCACGCTGAATTTGCAGGATGTCCCTAAGAACGGGGACGGCACGGTGGACTATACGCAGGACTTCTTCGGCAAGCCCACCAACCTGACGGTTTCCGGCCAGCTGAACGCGGAGAACTTTGCCATGGCGTTCGGTGACGTCTACACCTTCGGCCCCGCTTTCCGTGCCGAAAATTCCAATACGCAGCGCCACGCCGCGGAGTTCTGGATGATTGAGCCGGAAATGGCGTTTACCGATTTAAAGGGCGATATGGATGTGGCCGAGGATCTGATCAAGTTCCTTATCAAACGCACCATGGAGCGCTGCCCGGACGAGCTGGCGTTTTTCAACCGGTTTGTGGACAAGGGGCTGTCGGAGCGGCTGAACCATGTGGCATCTTCCGCTTTTGGCCGCGTGAGCTATACCGAGGCCGTGGAGATCCTCAAAAAGCATAACGATGAGTTTGACTACAAGGTGGATTGGGGAACGGATCTCCAGACGGAGCACGAGCGTTTCCTGACGGAGAAGATTTTCAAGCGCCCGGTTTTTGTAACGGATTATCCGAAGGAGATCAAGGCGTTTTATATGCGTCTGAATGACGACGGCAAGACGGTCGCGGCGGCGGACTGTCTGGTTCCCGGCATCGGCGAGATCATCGGCGGCAGCCAGCGTGAAGAGCGGCTGGACTTGTTGGAGCGGCGGATGGAGGAGCTGGGAATGCGGAAAGAGGATTACTGGTGGTATCTGGATCTGCGGCGTTACGGCGGCTGCAAGCACGCGGGCTTTGGCCTGGGCTTTGAGCGCATGGTGATGTATCTCACCGGTGTTTCCAATATCCGCGACGTCCTGCCCCATCCGAGGACGGTGGGCAGCGCGGATTTCTGAGAGCGGATGAGCGGAACCGCGCTGAAAGGGAGCGGGGACGGCATTGCTGCCGTCCCCGCTCCCTTTTAAAGACGGCGGCGCGAGAGGCGCGGAAGCCGCGTGAGAGCAATAAAAGCGGGACGCCCATCGGCGTCCCGCTTTTGCAGAAGAGAGACTGGACGGCCTGCGCAGGAAGCGCAGACCATCCAAACATTGGGAGGCGTTTTAAGCTCGTTACGCGATCCGGCGCTCCATGCGGTGGGAAACTGTCTGCGAGCGGCTGTCCACATGATAATAAACGGTTTCCATCAGAACCATGCTGAGGACTGCAAAAACAGTCAGCAGACGGTAGGTGGGGAAGTAGCTTCCGGTCGCGTCCGCCAGAAAGCCGGGAACCGGCCCGAACAGCAGGGATCCCGCCATATATGCCAGCTGGAACTGCCGGATGGTGGCGGCGTATTGTTCCGGCGAGGAGAGATCCCGCGCGAATACGGTCAGGCCGACGGTTGCCAGCGGCAGGCCGACACCGAAGAGCAGCATGGCCGCGGTATTGACTGCGGGGACGGATTTGGCTGCAAAACAGCACAGCCCCTGTCCCAGAATCATCAGACCAAAAAACAGCCAGCTGGAATTCTTTGCACCGACCCGATCCGTAAAGTGGCCGTACAGGCATTTGCCGATGGTCAGCGCGGCGCCCAGCAGGGAGAGCAGCAGGGAGACGGAAGTATTGTCCACGCCGACGCTGCGGTAGAGAACGGCGAGATGTGCCATACCGGGGTTGGCGATGGTGCCGAGCATCATGATAGCGGCCAGAACACCGATGGTTTCGGCATGGGTCATCACATTACTGTGAGATTTGGACGTGTTCTGAATCCGCTCGGCTTCCGCGGACGGCTGTGCTTCCGCATCGGCGGGGGCGTTGCGTATCAACAGGAAAATGAAAACCGAGACGGCAATCACGACGACCCCCTCCAGCCAGAAAGCCGCCTGCAGGGAGATGCGTTCAATCGCCAGAGTTACCAGCGGGGGAGCCACAATCGTGGCGATTCCGCTGCCCGCGGCGCAAATCCCCAGCGCCAGCGCCTGATGATCACGGAACCAGCGCTGAATCAGCAGGGAGACCGGAATCATTCCGCCGTAGCCGTAAGCGAGGCCGGCGATGGCGGCGGCGCAGTTCATCATGAACGTGTGCGCCAGGCCGAAAATGCCGAAGGACAGCGCAATGGCGATGGCGGAAAGCACCATGCCGCTCCGCAGGCTGAGCTTGCGGTAGAAATAGGTGACACTCAGCATGGCCAGCAGAGAGAACATGTTTCTCACGGTGATGACCGTGGAAGCCTCCCCGTTGCTCAGTCCCTCCTTGCTGATGAGGTAGGGCTGATATATTGAGAATGCGCTGTTTGCCAGACCGATGGTGCAGAGCAGAAGGAGTGTGCATCCAATACAGACAAGCCACGCACGGCGTGTATTCTTCATAAGTTCAATTCCTTCTTTCCGTGTCACAGAATACACGCAAAATTAATATTTGTAAAATGGTTTCATTTGTAATATAATAACGTAAAAATAGATATTTTTAGGAGGAGGACAAATGACGCTGCCTGAAATAGAGGCGTTCCTTGCCGTGGTAGATGCGGGGACGATTACCGCGGCGGCAGAGAAGCTCTTTATCGGCCAGTCCACGCTGTCCGGACGGCTGAACGCGTTGGAGGAGGAGCTGAACGCCCGGCTGTTCACCCGCGGAAAGGGGGTTCGCAATACGGAGCTCACCGACGCGGGCCATCGGTTCCTGCCGGTTGCGGAGCAGTGGAAAAAGCTCTGGCGGGAGACGGAAGCCCTGCGGAACGGGGCGCGGGACGAAAAGGCGCTGCGCACCTCCGCCGTCCACAGCGTGAATCTGTATATTTTGCCCGGCGTCTACCGACAGTTTGCCGCGCAGCACCCGAAGGTTCGCCTGTGGCTGCGGATCCGGCATTCGCTGGATTCCTATGAATTGGTGGAAAGCGGCGATGTGGAGGCGGCGTTGATTACCAAGCCGCGCTTTTCCAGGAAGGTTCAGACTACGCCGCTGTGGAAAGAGGAGATGACGTTTGTCTGCGGCCACGGCAGCGCCTATAAGAACACGGTTCGCCCCTCGGAACTGGATATGGATCGGGAGGTGCTGCTGGACTGGAGCGAGGACTTTCTCAGCTGGCATGACTACTGGTTCGGCGAGCAGCGCCTCCCCCGGGTTTATACGGATGATATGGGGCTGCTGCAGCAGTTTTTGCACGACACCGGATCTTGGGCCGTGGTGCCGCTGTCCGTGGCAAACGGTATGTGCCGCGACCGGGAGATGCGGATTTGCCGCATTGTCAACGGCCCGCCCGATCGTATCGTGTATCTTCTGACCCGCGACATGACGCCGCACACAAAGGAATTGGATGATTTTCTGCGGATTCTGCGGACGGATGTTTCCGCACAGGGGGCGCGATGGCTGTCTGAATAGCGCAGAATCCCGCCGGAGGGGCAAGAAAGCGGGGAGTGACGGCGCTTTTGGACCTGACGCGCCGATGAGGGGAGAATTTTCTCCTGTCAGCGGCCGGTTGCCGCCCCGGGAAAATCTCGCGGTTAAAGCGTTTTTCCGGTTTCTTCTTGTGCTGATCCGACTTCGCTGAAGGCAGGCGTACAGCCCCCTTCACGGAAAGATCAGCGGGGAGGGGCAGAAGATTGACAAGTTAATACAATTAGTTTATAACGTAGATACAACGGTTGGAAAGGAGGCCGGGTGCGGGCGTGAGACGCGGTTTGGATTCACAGAAGATTCTGAATGCAGCGGCAGAGCTGGCCGAAGAGAAGGGACTTGAAAATGTCTCGCTGCTTCAGGTTGCGGAGAAACTGGGGGTAAAATCACCGTCGCTGTATAACCATTTGAGCGGATTGCAGGAGCTCTCCTCGGGAATTGCGAAGATCGCCCTCGACAGGCTGGAAGCTGCCGTCCGCAGCGCGGCGGTGGGACGGTCAAAAGAAAGTGCCCTGACAGCCATTGCTTCCGCCTACCGTAAATTTGCAAAGGAAAATCCGGAACTCTATAAGGCAATCCTGCGGTTCCCGGATTGCCGGAATCAAAGCGTACAGGAAGCGGGACATTCCGTTGTCCGCATTTTGTACCAGGTGATGGAACCGTATCACTTCAGCAGGGAGGAAACCCTTCATTTTACCCGTGGTTTCCGCAGCGTGCTGCATGGTTTCGTTTCCCTGGAAGCGGCGGGGTTCTTTCAAAGCAGCGAGGCGGATGTGGATAAGAGCTACGAGTTGCTGATTTTGCGCCTGATAGCGACGTTAAATTCCACAGAGAATGCTTTAAGCTCGATTGCGCCGCCTGTTGTTTAGGCTGCAGCCGGGCTTCTGCTTGTTTCGCTTTTGGGGAGGCATCGCCGGGCTTGTGGGATTAAACGGCGGCCCCGTGATCGCAGGGCTGACGATCCTCTGCTGTCAGGCGCCGGAAAGGGGAGAGGGGAGTCTCTGCTCTTTATGCTGTTTGGCACGCCGTCGCCGGGGCTGCCGCGCACTTTGAAATGGGGGCACCGGCTGGAAACTTGTAGAGCTTTTGACGATTGGTACGTCTGCGTTGCCCTCGCCGCTCCGGTTCTTCTGAAGCGGGCGGATCGGAAAAGGCTGAGGTGGGTTCTCCGGCCGGCGCTTTTCCCGATACTTGCGGTCATAGCGAAAGTGAACTGTTTCAATAGCGCGCATAACCCGCCGAAAGAACAAGAGGGGCTCGCGGCGGCTTTGACCGGGACCGGAAAGAGACGGCGGACCGATTGGGTTTACCGCTTCTGCTTTTCGATAGAAAGGAAGAAGAAATGAAGAAAAAAATTTTATCGGTGTTGCTTGCGTTCACTTTAATAGTGCTGGTACTGCCCATCGGCGCGCTGGCGGAGGAATCCGCCGTTCCCATTGCCAGGGCGGCGCCTGTTTTCGATGACGTGAAACCCGGCGACTGGTATTACGGCGCCGTGCAGTACGCCGTGCAGAACGGCTTTTTGTCGGGCGTGAGCGATAAGACGTTCGCGCCTGACGAGGCAATGACCCGCGCGGCGATCGTAACGGCGCTGTATCGCCTTGACGGGTCGGGAAAAACCGATACATCCACTGCGTTTTCCGATGTTGCCGTGTCCGCGCCGTATTACAGCGCCGTTGAATGGGCTGCCGCGAACGGCGTTGCCATGGGTTACGGCGGCGGTGCTTTCGGCGTGCGGGATCAGGTCACGCGGCAGCAGGTGGCGCTGATGTTCCAGCGCTACGCCAAATATAAGGCCCGCGATACAAGCGGCACCTCCAGCCTTTCCCCCTATGCAGACGCTTCCGCGGTTGCGAAAGCGGCGCGGGGCGCAATGGGCTGGGCAATTTCCGAAGGCCTGATCACAGGGACGGGCAATAAAAAGCTTTTGCCGGCCGCTTCCGCAACACGGGCGCAGGCAGCGGTGATTCTGATGCGCTATACGAACGGCGCGGCATTGGAAAAGCGCACTTCCGATTATGTGTCCCAGTTCGTAAAGGGCAATTTCAGCGATTTCTATAAAGACTGCGGCGCAAAGCTCCAGCAGAGCATTACGCAGGACGCCTTGGTGAAAGGCTGGAATACAGTCACCCGGGTGACCGGGACTCCCGGTGAAATCCTTTCCAATATTTATACCAGGCAGAAGGGCTATGATGTCGTTGCAAGCACTGTCGCGGGCACGCTTTATAATATCAAAGTGACGGTCACCTACGGCAGCGACGGCAAACCCGCCGGCATCTGGACCAGCTATGCGCCGAAGGATCCGCCCGCACCGCAGTCCACGGATCAATGGAAAGAGGTACCGGTCAAGGTCGGGGAATATCAGCTGCCCGGGATGCTCACGCTGCCGACGGGCGTACAGAAGCCGCCCGTCGTGCTCCTGATACAGGGTTCCGGATCTTCGGATATGAATGAGTCGCTCGGCACTGCGCCCAACCGGCCGTTTGAGGACCTTGCCCACGGTCTTGCCGCACAGGGAGTGGCCACGCTGAGATACAACAAGCGCACATACCAATATCCGGCCGGCGGAGGCGACACAATTCAATATGAAATGCTGGACGACGCGGCGGCGGCCGTAAAACTGCTTAGCAGCGACAGCCGGGTGGATGCGAACCGTATTTACCTGCTGGGGCACAGCCTCGGCGGAATGATGGCTCCGAAGATTGCCGCCGACAATCCTCAGATCAAAGGAATGATTTCAATGGCCGGCTCCCTGCGCACCCTTCAGGACATAAGCCTTGATCAGAACAAAGCGGCTATTGCGGCGGAGACTTCACTTACCGAGCAGCAGAAAAACGCGCTGCTTGCTCAGGTCGAAGCCGAACTTGACAAAACGAAGACCCTGGACGATGGCGGCACCGGCTATATCATGGGTATGCCCACAAACTATTGGAAGAGTCTAAATGCCATCCACAGCGCGGAGATCG
>JBFLFX010000028.1:0-20883 GCA_041859815.1 Dysosmobacter sp.
GCGCTTCCCCTCTCAGCCTGTGCGGACCGAAATGCGGATACGTTCTAATCCCGGCGGGCGTTTTTGCACAGGGCGGTTTCCATCGAGGAGGAAAAGGCGGCCAGCCGGCCGTCAATTCCCGGCAGCTTCACGGCGGTTCCGGCGTCATTGGCGGTTTCCAGCATACAAAAGCGCGGAGGAAGCCAAAAGCCCTTGTTCATGCACAGCGCGGAGATCAACTGGGACGCCACAATGTCACCGCCGGAGTAACCGGACACCACAATGCCGAACAGCCCCTTGCCCGTGAAGGGAGTGGTGCGGTACAGCGCGGTGAGCCGGTTGATGCAGGCGGTGAGATTTGCCGCCAGCGCGTCGTTATAGTTGGGGCAGATGAACACGAGCGCATCCGCTTCCCGGATGGCGGGATAGACTTCTTCCACAATGACGCCGCCGTAAAAGCAGCTTCCCCTCTCCCCAAAATGCAGACAGGTGGCATAAGGACAGCCCGCACAGTCCTCCAGCGTGCCGTTCCGCAGTCCGATTTCCTTTACTTCAAAACAGCCCGGCAACCCGGCGCGGACGCGATCCCACAGCGCCATGGTGTTGGAGGTGCGCCGGCTGGAAGCATGCAGTGCCAGCAGCTTGGGCCGGATGTGGCAGGGTGGGGAGAATGACAGAATCCGTTCCGCCAGAGATTGCACTGCCAGACGATACGCCTCTTCCAGCGAGCAGTTTGCGTTTCGTGCCTGAACAGCAAAGTTCCGTAGATCGCCGGTGGCCTCCACCAGCGGCCGGCCAACGAACGCGCAGCCTGCGCGGTTGGCAGCAAACACCAGTTCCCGCGCGGCGGATTTGGTGTAGAGATCGCCGCTGCCGTCCACCACAAGCCCGGCCGTGCAGCCGTCCAGCAGGTGAGCGCTGCGCCGCAGCGTGCGGATGACGCGGAACAGCTCCGGCGTCATGCCGGACTCCTCCAGCGACAATACGAACAGAATCCGCCGGGACGGCGGCGGTGTCTCCGCGGAAAGCTCCGTGAGCGTTGAAACTGCGCATCTGTCCGCCGTGTCTGCCAGCGCTTCCCGGCAGCGTGCCGGCGGAGTGTTGGGGCAGATGACGATCAGTTGATTTTTTTCCATGCCTGTTCCTTTCCCGGTCAGAGAATCCTGCGCAGCAGCGCCTCCGTCTCCTGCAGGCGGCTGAACAGCGCGTCCGGCAGCGAGAGCGATTCTGTTTCAAGGCCGAAGCGGGTGATTCGGTTGCGGCAGCCAAACCAGATATTGCCCAGCGGAACGGAGCTGCAGTGCCAGTGCCCGCGTATCAAAAGTAAAAGCTGTATGGCGCCGGAGGAGAGCGCGGGGGCGATATAGGGCTTGAAACCCAGATCCCGGATACGCAGGTTGGCCTCCAGAACTTCCTGTGTCAGTCGCCGTGAAATGTCGTCGTCGTAATTTTTTATGGAGTTTGCGATCACCAGTCCCTGTCCGTGGGGGCCAAAGGCGCGGCCGTCTTCCAGGAAGGATCGGTAGGCGCGGGTACGCTTTGCCAGTTCCGCCGCCCGGGCATTCATCACGCCCAGACCGAATCCGTGGATTTGCTCCGGCAGCAGTCCCCTGCCGTCCCATTTGCCGTTTTTGTCGGCATTGGAGGCTAGATACGCGGCTTTGCACAGCGGATCCACCGGATCGGACAGGACGCAGAACAGCCCCGAAAAATGCGCGGCGCGCGCCTGTCTTGCATATGTTTCCACAATCTCGCGGTTTGCGTGCAGCTGCGCCATGCGGACGTCTTTGACTGCGGATCCCACCGGCGGAATCCCCTTTGTGGCGGAAAACACGAAAACATCGCAGTCAAACAGATGCTCCGGTGCCACGGGCTCCACTGCGGGCAGCGCGTCGTAGTTCCAGGGCCAGGAAACCTGCCCCAGCTCCGCTGTCCACCGGGCAACCGCCCTTTGGCTGAGATCGCAGATACCGATGGTGGAAATACAGTCACCGCCCAACAGCTTCAAGCCAATCAGCAGCGTACCGCCCACATCTCCCACCGCCAGCAGATGCACCCGCAGCTTTCCCTCCCGGAAAAACTGTGTTTTGCGGGTGAGCGCCTCCCACCGGGGATGCTGAATGTTGACCGCCGACAGTATCCGGGTATCAATGCGCAGCATCAGCCGGCGGGGAGGGAGGGGAAAAATTTCAGGCAGCCGTGTCGGATCCAGAAACCGGATGTCCTCCTGATCCGCGGCGAGCTGCCGAACGTCGGAGACACAGAAGGAAGCACGGCAGCTCTGCGGTTTTCGGCTGAACAGCCAGATCAGCGATTCGTTGCCGGGCGGCCTTTCCACATGCTCCAGCGGCAGATCCGGACGGTCGGAGACAAAACAGCGGCCGGAATGGCGGTAGAAATTAAGCTCCATGTGATACTCCTTTACTCCAGAAGATCCCGCATGCGGAACAGCGCCTGCAGGTCATCGTTCAGACAGGCGGAGGCGGAGAGGCTGGGATCATAGCGCAGGCTTCTGCCCTTGTCAGGGGACAGGGGAAGAATGACAGCCTCGCTGAGCCGGGACAGCGTCAGCCCCCGGGAAAAGCGCGCCCGGTAAGCGCTCTCCAGTGCCAGCAGGATGTTCCGGGAATTTTCCACACAGGTGCGGGAAAATTCATACACGGCTTCCCGCCCGCACTCCTTGTAAAAGCGCGGGAAAGCATACGGAAGAATTAAATTGACGGCGGGCGTCAGCCCCGGGACGGAGGGCTCCGCGCCGCTGACGGCATCCCCGCCGATAAACGGATACATGGTGGATTCCACGAACCAGGAACGCAGGTTTGGAACGAAGTAAACGCAGTCCGCCTCCCGTCCGCATTCCGCCATCAGATCGCGTCCCCTGCCGGAGAGCAGTCCCACCAGGACCCGGTCGATGGGAACGCCATACTGACGGAATATGGGTTCCAGCGCCCGGATGCGGTCGCCGGAATGCAGCAGGTCGTCCACCAGAATCACGGGACGCCGGAAAGATCGGACGGTGCAGATTTGGCTGGACAGCGGGGCGTACCCGGGGAAAGCGCCAATGGTGAAGGACTTCAGATCCGGCGCGAACACCTTGTCGGTGTGGATGGTTTTTGTCACGGTGTTGGGAACGATGTTGCCCCGCAGAATTTTTCCGAAGGGAACGCACATCTTCTCGCCAAGCCGCCGCGGATTGGAGGGTTGGGCGGGAACGCCGTTGATTTCCACCACTTTTTTAACCAGCCGGTGATAGATGACCTCCGCATTCAGGGAGAGAACCAGCGTCCCCGGATAGAGTTTGGTGATGGCCGTCTGCATCCGCTGATGTGCCAGCTGGATGGTGTCCAATACGGCGGGAGAGGAGGCGAACGGCTCTTTCAGGGTCATGGGGATATTTTGGAGCAGCGTCACGGGGGAGCGCATGTCCACCAGCAGCAGCGTGCGCTCCCGGCTGATTGGAACTGTGACGAAACCCTGTCTCAGAAGAAGCGCGATTGTTTCGGCGTTGTCGGCGCGGGGGGCGGCGTAAACCGCATAGCAGCACTCGTGGTTCAGCGCGCGGGAGAGCGCTTCAGTGATCAGAATCTGCTCCGCATCCTGGATTCCGCCGCCCGGGGCGGTAAAAATACCGGAAATCAGGCAGATGCGTCCGGCGCTGTGCTCCCGGATATAGTCCGCCTGCTCCGCATCTTCCAGAACCGCGAACAGATCGCCGGAGTTGATTTCCCGTATGGAGATGCAGCCCAGCGGATGATCCGGCGTGTTCTCGTTCCGCAAAACCAGCAGCTCGGATGCGGGGTTCAGAATCGGACTGTCGCCCCGGCTGCCGTCCAGCGCGGCGGTGAGTTCGCTCCGCAGTGTCTCAGAGGGGCGGCGATCCAGCGAAATATCCAGATATTCGGTACGGATGAGTTTTTTGTACTGCGGTTCCCGGAGATACAGGCTGTTGCGGTAAATATAGTCCTGCACCGCCGGATCGACCAGCGTGGAAATATCGCGGCCCATGTCAATGTTCTCCCGGATGCGGGTGGAACTGATATCCTCTAAATGGGTGGGCAGCTGCAGTTGCAGGACTTTTCCATGGATCCGGGAGAAGTCCGGCTCCCCGGCGCTGCCGGAAGAGGCGGTTTGCCGCCGGAAAATAATATGGTTCATGCTGTGGACGGACCCCTCCGTCGGCGGGGCGCGGTAGGAGGACGCGTTGGCCACCACGTCCGATCCGACCACCAGATAGAGCTCCCGCCCCGCAAAGACACAGCGCAGGACATTTAAATCGTCCGGATTCGCCAGGTTGACCGGAATATCGTGGGGAAACAGGTAGACGTTGAACTCATCCGCCACGGACATGCTGACCAGCGCCCGGCGGATCAGCCCCGGCTGTGCTTTCTTCGACCAGGAAAATTCGTCGACGGCCAGGTAGACTTCAAAGCCGCGATCGCGGATATCCTGAACGATTCCCTTGTGGGAGAGGGAAAACGGATCGAAGGTGCCGGGAAAAAATGCGACTTTTTCGGGGATCTGGAATTGAAACGGCCCGGTTTCGATGGTATGGAAAATGATGAAGCGGTAGAGATGCGACAGTGCCGACGCGGTGTAGAAAAAAGTCAGCTCCTGCTCCCCGCCCTCGCTGACAAGGCAGAGAATTTTTTTTGCCATCAGCGTGAACAAATCGGCTTTTTCCGTATGGGAGAGCGTCTTGGAGGCGAACAGTCCCTCCCCGAGAATCCGCAGGGATTCCTGCCGGACGGCGGGACGGCGGGAGGCAAGCCCCTTCAGCAGCAGCCCGGCCAGCCGCCTGCGGCGGACGGAAAACAAACCGCCCGGCTCCGGAAATCTCGTCGTATAGGCGCTGTAATGCTCCAGCATGGAACCTACCGTGGACAGCGACGCGGCAACCACATTGGCGTTGGCGGATGCCAGAAGCGTCTGCATCTGGTCGATGACCTCATCCAGCTCCCGCGGCTTGAGCCAGAGTGCGAACTGCCCCAGATATTCCGGAATATACTGGGAGATTTCAGACTGTCCGGTCTCCAGCGCCTTGGAGAGCTCCACGGCAATCTCGTTGCGTCCGTCGGGAGACAGCGCCGGCGCCAGCACCAGCAGCGACGCGCCCGCCATACGGCGTACAACGACGTTTTCACTGACTTTGATCAGGTTGGAAAAATGCGCGGCGATGTGCATGACGTTTCCGCTGCCGCCGCGGGATACCAGTGCCAGCAGGTATTCCACGCCGGCGGCTTTCAAAATCCAGTGCGTCGCGCTTTTCAGGTTGTCCAGAAATACGCTGCTGATGGTTTCGGGCTGCGAGAGGCTCCCCTCGTCTCCGGCGGGGCAGCCAAGGCGCTTCAGCAGCCTGTCCCGCAAAAACAGAACCGGCGCGGAGCCCTCGCAGTCCATGCCGCGGATTTCCCGCAGGATCCCGTCCGTGTAAGGCGCGATGCCGGCCGCGCTGGACAGCAGGTGACTAAACAGCCCCAGCGCGGCGGCTTTATGCGGCAGCGCCCCGGCTTTCAGCCAGTAGACGGCAAATTCCGTCAGCGCGGACAGCGCGTGATCGTCGCAGCGGGCGGCGGGGACATTTACCACGGTGTCCAGCAGCGCAAAAGCGGTGTCCGGATCTTTTTCGGACGGCGCGTCATAGTGCCGGAGCAGTTCTTCCGTGAAGCGGGGAGCATCCGCATCGGCGCAGTTTTCCAGAAGAGATTTTACTACCAGCTTGGCGGTGTAGCGAATCATGCTGGTCTGCCGCGAGGTCAGGCGGCGATCCGGTGTGATCAGCCGTTCCAAATAGTCCGCCCACAGCACAAAATGACGTCCGCTCTCCGGATCGGGCGGTGCGTCGGCAGGGTGCTCTTTTCGATAGCCGGAATGAAATTCCGCCAGGATCCGGCCCATCAGGAATGCCGCCTGCCGGCGGATGTCGCCGTCGGGGTGCATCAGCAGCTCGTAGAGAAAGTCCAGCGTCTGCTCTTTCTGCGTGGAAGTCAAATAGGTAAAGTACTCCTCAAACACCGCGACATATGCCCGCAGCCGCCCCCAGTCCTTTTCGCTGCGGGCGGACTCCAGCACGCTGGCGAACAGTTCGTCGTGGCTCAGCCGGTACATCAGGCGGATGTTGTGATCTACGGCGGTGTGCCGCAGGGTGGAGATCACACCGTCCGGTGTCAGCAGGGCGGGATCGGCGGGGTGCACAGGGGATCCCTTCCCCTTGAGGGAGGTGTCCACGCCGAAGGAGATCAGATAATCCTCAAAATCGTGCAGCTTGGCGTAAACAAAGCGGTAGCGCCGCTTTTTTGCGGCATCTACATTGTCCAGCTTGCCGAGGATGATGTCGAAGGCCTCCTGCAAAGAGAAAATGTGGGCGATTTCCCGCCCGCCGCCGTCATGGGACTGCTTGACCCGGAAATCGGAGTAGACCAGAATCAGGGATTCGGAGGACAGATTTTCAAGCTCCAAATCCCAGACGGAGTGGTTGGCGGCAATATGCCCGATGGCGTTCATTCCGCGGCGGGTAAACCACTGATCCGTGTAGTAGTAGTGCAGATAGGGAACCCGTTCGCCCGCCCTGCAGCCGAATTTCCCGATGTCATGTCCGGCGGCGGCACCGCTCATCAGCGCCAGATCCACCAAGCCGCCTCCGGCGGCAAAGGCGCGCGCTACCGTCATTGCGACATGATGGACGCCCGCAATGTGATCCAGTGTCCGAAACGGCGTGACTTCCCGGCCAATCCGCATCATTTCGTAAATATATTCTTTTCGGAACCGGGTGAGGAACCGACGGTACTCGTCCGCCACAAAACTGGCGCGGATCTCATCCTCCGTGCAGAAGGCAAAATCGTATCGGGGATCGAAGGGAAATTCCCGGCGCTCCTCATCCAGAAGGATCTGAAGAATCCGCAGATAACACAGCGCGCCGTCCTCCTGCGCTGACGTGCGGGCGGCCCCGCCGGCGGGAAACAGAATCGCCGTCGCCGTCCGATAGATATCATGCAGCCACCCCTCTTCCGGTTCCGGCGCGATTTGATCAAGCAGGGGACGGCAGATCTCCAGAATCCGGTCGCAGGAAAGGCGATCCGTCAGCGGAAATATTCCATCCAGGGCGGCATCCCAATCGACGGTGCGCCAGAGACGGCGGATGTCCGGGCTGTCGGCAAGTGTGCCAAGAAAGGATTTGTCCGTTATCGCGTGGGTCAACTGCGCGCTGATTTTTCGCGTAGCGCTTGTCCTCATACTGCCTCCGCTTCTTCCCATCCTGGGATCAGATAAATTTTATGTTAATTCAATTATACTGCGCCGGAAGGACTGTGGAAAGAGCATAAAAAAGATTTTTCCGGCTGCGGACGCTTTTTGAGGGAATTTTTGCATTTGCGGCGTTATAGTTTGTGTGTGCGCCGGACAACCGTTTGTTTCTTGACGGAAGAGCAGAAGTATACTATTTTGGAAATGGAAAAATTTAACCGTTGGAGAGCGGTACAAGAAAGAAGGAGTTTCATGAGACAACTGAAAAAAGTGATTTCCACGCTGCTGGCGGTATTGATGCTGTCGGCGGCAGTCCCCGCCGCCCTGGCTGCCGAGCCCGCGTACGCGACGCGCGGCAAAGTGGCCGATATGCTGTTGAGCGCGGCGGACGACTATAATCCCGGCGTAAAGCGTGCGGACATCATCAGGGGATATTCCGATGGAAAGCTGCATGAGGGAGATCCGGTTACCCGCGCTCAGGCGCTGGTGATGCTGGAAAGAGCCTTCGGCACGCTTCCGACACCCAAAGGCGACAACGCCCGCAGCGGCTATGGAGCTTCCAATTTTACCGACATTCCCGCGTGGGCCGAGAAGGAACTGGCCAACGTGCTTTCCAGCGGCATTGTCGCCGGAACCAGCGCCACGACCTTCGATCCCGACAGCAACGTCACGGTCCATCAGATGGAGATCTTCATTCGGCGCGTTTATGCGCTGGAGGGGACTAACCTAAAGGACGATTTCTACGCCGCCGTCAATAAGACCGCGCTGGACAACAGCGTGATTGTTCCGGGTTACGGCGGATCCGGTTCTTTTGTCGATCTGATGGTCAAGGTGGACAAGGATGTTGCCGCCCTGATCCGTGAGACGGCCGCAAATCCGAAGACCGACAGCGAGGAGAAGATTGCGGCGCTTTACAACAATATCCTGGATACTGCGGATCGGAATCAGGCGGGCATTGTGCCGATCAAGCCGTATCTGGATGCAATCACTTCCGCCAAGGACGTCAAGGACCTGATGGCGGTAAATCTGAAGACCTATCAGGATCTCGGCACGCCGCTGCTGATGGGGTTCGCCCTGACGATTGACGCCAAGGACAGCGCCGCTTACGACGTGGCGCTGATGCCTGTCGGCGCCGCGCTGGGCCATGCCGGGTACAGCGGCGCCACCGCGGGGCAGAAGCAGGCGTATTTGACCTATCTGTCCACACTTCTGAAGCTGGTCGGCCAGACCGGCGACACCGCCGCTGCGGCAAAGGCTGTCTGGAACGCGGAAGCGGCGATTGCGGACAAATCTCTGGAAACGCAGGATCTGGGCGATGTGGGGAAGACTTACAACCTGTATACCATGGAGCAGCTGCAGGCTGTATATCCCAATGTGGATCTGACGGCGCTTCTCAATGCCACGAATCTGAAGCTGAACGGCAAGATCGTTGTCGGCGACGTCGGCGAGATGAAGGCGGGCGCGGTTCTGTTCGACAATGCGCATCTGGATCTTCTGAAGAATCTGTGCCGCCTCTCCCTTGCGACTACTTATGGCAGATGTCTGAACCAGGAGTTTCAAACGGCGGGCAGGAAGTTCGCCACAGAATACGAGGGGGTTGGCGAATTCCTTTCCAAAGAGGATTCCGCGGCACAGGTTGTGCAGGGAGTACTGAGCGACTATCTGGGGGAGGCGTATGTGTCCCGCCATTTTTCCGCAAAAGCAAAAGCCGATGTGGAGACAATGGTAAAGAGCTTCCTCTGCATTTACAAAGAACGTATCGGTAAGCTGACGTGGATGAGCAGCGCGACCAAGGAAAAAGCCATTCACAAGCTGGATACCATGAGGATTAAAATTGGCTATCCCGACTCCTGGAAAACCTATCTGGATGATGCGAAGATCCTGCCGGCGTCCCAGGGCGGCAGTTATTTCAGCAATATGGTGGCGATCGCCAAAGCGGGCGAGGCGACCAACGCGCAGACGCAGGCGGATGGCCACTCCAAGGACGAGTTTGAAATGTCCGCGTTTACGGTCAATGCGGAATACGATCCGACATCGAACTCCATTGAGTTCCCGGCTGGCATTCTGCAGCCGCCGTTCTATGATGTCAACGCTTCCTACGAGAAGAATCTGGGCAGCATCGGTTATGTGATTGCGCATGAGATTACCCACGCCTTCGACAACAACGGCGCGAAGTACGATGAAAACGGCAATGTGGCGGATTGGTGGACGAAGGAGGATTACGCGGCGTTCCAGAAGCTGTGCGACAGGGTTGTGGCGCTGTATGACGGCAGGGAAGTTGCGCCGGGCATCACCTGCAACGGCAAACTGACGCTGTCTGAAAACATTGCGGATTTGGGATCGATGGCCTGCATTACCGAGCTGGAAAGCCGTCAGGCAAAGCCGGATTACGCAACGATGTACACCGCCGCGGCACAGATTTGGTGTTCCAGCTATCCCCGCAGCCTGCGGGCACTGATTGCCAAGACGGACGTCCATGCGCCGGATAAGCTGCGCGGCAGTCTGGTAATGCAGCAATTCCCGCAGTTCTATGAGGCTTTCGGCATCAAAGAAGGGGACGGTATGTGGATCGCGCCGGAAAATCGCGCTTCCATCTGGTAAAATACAAAACGATGTGGTAAACTACAAAGGAGTGTCCGGCCGTGCCAGGCCGGACACTCCTGATTCTATTTTGCACGAAAACGGGGGAAGGGAGCGCCATGGCGAAATATCCGAAAAATTCAAAATGGCTCTCCGTGCGCTGGTTTTTTTGGACACTTCTGGTACTCCTGATTGCGGTGCTACTGTTCCAGATCGGATTTTTGCTGTATTACCGGGTGTTTTACAGCCGTGCCGACCGGGAATTCAGCGTTCCCGGCCTGAACGAAAATTTTGTTCCGCAGGGGATGAATCCCTGCGGAGGCGGCCACTATCTCATCAGCGGTTATATTGCCGGGACGGGAGAATCCCGGATTTACTATATAACGCGCGGTGAAAAAACCCGTGAGATCCGTGTCCGCCGCAATGACGGGAGAGAATTGCGCAGCCATTCGGGCGGAATTTGCGTCAACGGCCCGTTTACCTATCTAGCGGGCGGCAACGGCAACTGCTATGTGCTGTCCTCCGCCAATTTATTTGACGGAACCTCTCATTCCGCAAAGGTGCTGGGCACAATTAAAACAGGAAATGCCGCGTCCTTCTGCTGCCTGCGGGGAGACAATCTGTTGGTAGGGGAGTATGAATACGGGAAGCGTTTTCAGACGCCGGTTTCCCATCATATCAAAACGCCTGCGGGGGATGAAAACCGCGGTCTGATCTGGTCGTATTCGCTGAACGGCAACTGTAAATTCGGCGTGGATCCGCTGTGCAATGCGGTGTACTCCATCCCCTCGCGCATTCAGGGAATGTGCTTTACCGACGACGGACGGATTGTGCTGTCCGCCTCCTGCTTCCGCACCAGTTCCCAGCTGCTGCTGTATAATACCTATTCTGTGCTGCAGGGGCAGAAGGGAATTTACTGGGTGGGGAACCATCCGGTTCCGCTGTATTATATGGACAGTATGGCGTGCCAGGATGCGGTGCCTCTTCCGCCGTTTTCCGAACAGCCCGCGCTGGAAAGCGGAAAGCTGCTGATTATTTTTGAGTCTGCCAGCAACCGCTTCCGCTTTGGCCGGCTGGTGGGGGGACAGTACGTGTATGGCCTCCGGCTCTCTCAATTAAAATTCTAATTCAAAATCTCCGGACGGGGATCCCGTCCGGAGATTTTGAAGATGTATTCAGTATGCCGGCGGTTCGGAGCGTTCCAGCCTGCGGAGCAGCCACATTCCGCCCGCGCCGCAAAAGGCGATCAGCGCAATCAGCAGCCAGCTTTTCTGATAGCCGATGAGCGCCAGAACGGAACCTATGACGGAGGGGGCAATGCCGCTGCCCGCACCGCGCACCAGACTGCTGAATGCGGTGACTCTGCCCCGGCAGGTTACGGGCGTATGGTTTGCGATAAAGGTGCCGGTCTGGATAGCGCTGAGAATTTCACCGATGGTAAAAACCACTGAGGAGACGACAAACAGCCCCATCCAGCGCCCCGCGGCAAACCCAAGATAGCCTGCCGCATAAAACAGCCCGCTGCAGGCGAGTGTGGAGAGCGGGGAGAACCGATTGGCAAGCGCCGTGACGGTCGGGGTCAGGACAATCACGGTAATGCAGTTGGTGACTGAGAGCAGACTGAACATTTTGGCGCCCCGGACGCTGTACAGCGTGCCCATTTGCGCCGGAAGCATGAAGTTGAACTGCGAGTAGCAGAAGTCATACAGAAACAGCAGCAGAATAAACCAGATCAGAATCGGCGCTGCCCGCAGCACCTCTCGCAAAGAGGGAACTCTTCCGGAGGAAGCGCCGCCAGAGAGGGGCTCGCCGTTCGGTGCCCCGGCGGAAGCGGGGGATTCCGTGCTTTCCGCCGCGCCGGACAGGCGGTAGTGCTCCTTTACCCGGAAGAAAATAATCAGCGTACAGAGAATGGTGGTAAACGCGTCCAGAAAGAACAGCAGCCGGAGATGGTTTTGAAACAGCAGGCCGCCCAGAATCATGCTGAACGCCATGCCGATATTGACGCCGAAATATAACAGGGAATAGGCGGACTTGCGCTGCTCTGCCGTAACAAGATCCGCCAGCAGCGCGTCGGAGGCGGGATAAGCCATTACGCCGATGTCCGCTGCCAGCATAATATTCAGCACCATCCAGTGGTTACTCAGCTCAAATGCGGAGAGCAAAAAAAACAGGGCGCTGGCGGACTGACAGATAACGAGCAGTTTTTTTCGCCCAATCGTGTCCGCCAGCTTGCCGCCCAGCATCAGGCACGGCGCCTGCGAAAGCATGAGAAGAGAAATCAGATTGCCGGCCTTGCTGGTGGGCATGGAGAGCTTCTGCGTCAGAATCAGGGTCATCAGAGGAAAAATAAAACTCCCCATGGCGGTGGTCAGCCGGGCGGCAAAGAGGTAGTAGACTTCCTTGGGCAGTCCGGCATAGGCATGTAACGGATTCTTCATAAACCCTCCCTCACAGCATAATTATACTATACATTAAATAGTATAGTGCAATGTACAAATTGTCAAGAGGAAAATGAATTATTCCGTAAAATGCACATGGTTAAAGATATGATCCTGGCAAAAGCAGTGATAGCCCACGCACTTGGAGCAGTAACGGAACTCCAGATCCGGATAGTCCGTATCAGTGCGTCCGCACACGCAGCACTTATGATGGTAGCCGCGCGCCTGCTCCTTACGCGCCTGCTCCTTTGCCGCTTTTTTAAAATGAATGGTCTGCGGAGCCGACCGGCTGCGGATATAACCGCGCCGCCGAATCATGGTGCCGGAGATTTCCGGCCAGAAATAGACGAAGAAGTTCAGGACGGCCACTACCGGCGTCAGCCAGCCCATTACGTCCCGTATCAGCAGGGACTGTACAATTCCTGCCGCGAAAAACGCCGCGTCCATCCATGCCAGCCATTTCACTTTCAGCGGGATCAGGAAGAAAAGAAGCACCTGCGTATCCGGATAGAGCATGGCAAAGGCAAAAAACATGGAGAGATTGATGTATCCGGTACCGGAAACCGTGTAGCTTTCACCGGTGATCAGGGAAGCGGCAACCGCTGCGACCAGCGTCAGGATCAGACCGGAGAAATAATAGAAAGTGAATTTTGCCGTCCCCCATTCCCGCTCCAGCGCGTTGCCCACAAAATAGTAGAAGTAAAGAGTGACGGCAAAGAAGAACATATTTGTACTGTCCGGAACAAAGACAAACGTCAGCAGCCGCCATACCTCTCCGTGGAGCAGGGAGCTGAGATTGAAGCTGAGGAAAGAAACCGCCGTCCAGTTGGAAAACATGGCCAACAGGTAGACGAGCACATTTCCGAGAACCAGATACCGCATCAGATTTGGAATTCCGAAGCGGGGATGATGATAGCAAAATCGATCGACGGCATGATAGAGTTTATTCACGGCAGAGCCCTCCCGGATAGAGATAAAATGTAAATCAACAATTCTATTATAATCAATTTCGCGGTGGAAAACAGCACTAATTTTTAAATTCTATGAAATTTTTTCATCCTGATTGAAATTTACCTAGACAGTCCGTGAAAAGTGTATATTGCAGATTTCCGAAAGACCTGATAAGATAAATTTACAATTTAAAATCCTTATCAAGAGTGGCGGAGGGAACGGCCCGATGAAGCCACGGCAACCTACATTGACAAGGTGCCAATTCCGACGGAAAGCGACAGATGAGGAGCGACGGGTTTAGGCTTTGCGCGCTTCATCGTTGAAGCGTGCTTCTTTTTACACAAAACTTTTGATAAGGGATGAAAGGAAAGAGATTTATGGCTAGACATTATCTATTTACATCCGAATCCGTGACCGAAGGCCACCCCGACAAAATCTGCGATCAGATTTCCGACGCGGTGCTGGACGCGATTCTGGATCAGGATCCCAACGGCCGCGTTGCCTGCGAAACCACTGCCTGTACCGGCATGATTCATGTGATGGGCGAAATTACCACCTCCTGCTATGTGGACATCCCCAAGATCGCCCGACAGGTGATCGAGGATATCGGCTACACGGCCGAGAGCGGCTTCGACGGCGAAAGCTGCGCCGTGATTACCTCCATTGACGAGCAGTCCCCCGATATCGCCATGGGCGTGAACGAGTCTCTGGAAAATAAGGAGGGATCCGATTCCGAACTGAGCAACGGCGCCGGCGATCAGGGCATGATGTTCGGCTACGCCTGCGACGAGACGCCGGAGCTGATGCCGTTCCCGCTGGCCATGGCACAGCAGCTGTGCATGCGCCTGACCGAAATCCGCAAGACCGGACGGGTGAAATACCTCCGCCCGGACGGCAAGAGCCAGGTCACGGTGGAATATGACGAGAACAATCGGCCTGTCCGCGTGGATACCGTGGTGATCTCCACCCAGCATAATCCCGACGTGTCGCTGGAGCAGATCCGCAGGGACATGATTGAACTGGTGATCAAAAAGGTAATTCCCGCCAATATGCTGGATGCAAATACTAAATATTATGTCAACCCGACGGGCCGGTTCGTCAAGGGCGGCCCCGCGGCGGACGTGGGCTTGACCGGACGCAAGATCATTGTGGATACTTACGGCGGCAGCGCTCCTCACGGCGGCGGCTGCTTCTCCGGTAAAGATCCCACCAAGGTGGATCGCTCTGCGGCATACGCGGCCCGTTATGTGGCCAAAAATATTGTGGCCGCCGGCCTTGCAAGGCGCTGCCTGGTGGAACTGGCCTACGCCATCGGTGTGGCGCAGCCCGTGTCCATTCTGGTGGATACCTCCGGCACCGGCACAGTGGATGACGGCGTACTGGAACAGGCGGTCCGCAAGGTGTTTGACCTGCGTCCGACCGCCATTATCCGGGATCTGGATCTCCGCAAGCCCATCTACCGCAATTTGGCCGCTTATGGCCACATGGGCCGCACCGCTCTGGGTGTCCGCTGGGAGGACACCGACCGCACCGAGGCTTTGAAAGCCGCTGTGAGGGAGTCGAACCACTGATTTCGCAAAAAAGAGGATGGGGATTTTCCCCATCCTCTTTTTTTGCAGACCGCAGATGCAGTCCGGCAGGCGCTTCTATGCAGATAAAACGTGAATCACACAGGCGGACGGATGGAAGAACGGGTTGCCGACAGCGGGAGCCAACCTGCTGACAACGCCCTTTTGCGTCAGCACCGAAACCCGTTTGAAGCAGATGGGAAGAATCGGAGACTGCTGGGCGACGCAGCCGCACAGAGATTTCAATGCGGAAGCACGGTTGGCCGCCGCGGCGTACTCTGCCAGGTAGGTATCTGTCTGCGTATCGGAAAAACCGCCGTAGTTCAGGGATCCTCCGGTGCCAATCAGCGGCTGGAGATTCCAGTCGGCGGTGAGCCGCACTTCACCGAGATACAGATCATAGTCCCCGGATTTCAACGCGGCAGTAAATTGATCCCACGGCAGGGCGGAGACTTCAATCTGCAGATCCGTGTCGCCGGAGAGTGCCGAGGCCACATAATTGGCCACGGACACACGGAAGGAATTTTCACTGTTTACAATCAGCTTTACACTGCGGGGAGTTCCGGAGGTAAAGCCCAGCTCCTTCATGGTATCCAGATACTTATGATAGGAATAATTTTCTTCCATGCCGGAGGGATAGAGGCTGCAAACCGGGGAAACCGGAAACTGTGCCGCTTTCCCGTGACCGGAAAGATAGGCGCTGACCACCGTTTCGCGGTCGATGCCAAGGCTCAGCGCGCGCCGCAGTTCCGGGGCTTCAAACAGTTTTTTGCGGGTGTTGAAGCCGAGATACTGCATGATCGTCGTGTCGGTATCGTAGGTTTTTACGCCGCCTCCGGTGCTGGCGGGGTTCCGACCGGTTAAGTCGGCGCTGATCATCTGGACGCCGTGAGAAGTGAATTGATAGCGCACGGCATCCGAATCCCGGCAGGCCACCAGGCGGATACGGCTGACGGGCAGATTTTTGCCCCGCCACCACTTGGCATTCGCGGTCAGCGCGGCGGAATTGCCGTCGTCTGTATAAAGATAGGGGCCGGTGCCGACGGGAACGGCCTGCCCCTCCGTTCCGGCTTTTACCACGGGGACATCCAGCAGCGCGGGAAGTCCGGCGTTTGCCTTCTTCAGCGTAACGGTGACCGTTCCGGCGCCGGCGAGTACCGACTGCACATTCGTAAAACGCGCCTGATAGCGGGGAGAGGTCATGGCACGGCGCAGCGCGGCGGCGCAGTCCGACGCCTGCAGAGGTGTGCCGTCGCTGAAAACTACCCCTGTGCGGATCTGGAAAGTCCAGACGGTCATTTCAGTATTGGCGGCGCCGCCGGTGCAGAGGCAGGGCTGAGGATTTAGGCTACGGTCCAATGTGTACATCCCCTCATAGAGCAGGGAGGACACCGTCTGCTGATCGCCGTCGGCACAGGTGATGGGGTCCAGAGTTTGTCCGCTGTAATAGGGCAGAGAAAAAGACTCCGGCAGGGAGGCGGTCTCCTCACTGCTTTTTGCGGCGTTTTCCGGCGCGCCGGATGCGGCGCTGCTGTCTGAATTGGCCTTCTTTTCACAGGCTGTCAACAGCAGGGCGGGCAGCAGGGTGAGCATGAGAATCTGATAAAAACGGCGAAGTTTCATGGCAGTCTCCAAATCAGAACGGCAAAGGTGGAAGGATTCAGTGCAGGGAGATGAGGGCAACCTGTGCCCCCCGGGCGTTGCCGTCTCTCCGGTAGGACCAGAACAGCTCTGGATGACAGGCGGTGCAGAGTCCGCAGACGTCAATATGCTCTGGCAGAACGCCTGCCTGCAGGAGCCACCGGCGGTTCAGCCCCGCCAGATCGACGTGCCATTTTACGCCGCGTGATTCCAGATACGGCTCCGCGGCCGTGCCGAGCGCGCTGGCGTGCATGGCCTGCGGCACGTCGCCGTCCGTTTCAAAACAGCACTGGCCGATACACGGCCCCACGGCGGCGAGAATGTTTTCCGGCTTCGCGCCGTAGACACGGTGCATCTCCTGAACCGCTTTGGCCACGATTCCCCTGGCACACCCGCGCCAGCCGGCGTGGACGGCGCCGGCGCAGCAAGTGACCGGATCGTGGAGAAGCAGAATCCCGCAGTCGGCTGAAAAGACCACCAGCGGAATGTTGACGAGATTGGTAATCAGCGCGTCGGCGGTGTAGTCCCGCTTCAGATACAGGCCCTTCCCGGCATCCCCCGCGGTGACGGTGCGGACGGTGTCTCCGTGCACCTGCACGGCGAGGACGCTCCGGCAGGGATCCGCGCCGACGCAGGCGCCGAAGCGGCGGTAGTTTTCCATGACGTTTTCAATTTGATCCCCCCGGGCGGGGCCGAGGTTCAGCGTATCCCAGGGCGCGGGACTGACGCCGCCCTTGCGGGTGGAAAAGCCGTGGGATACCCCCTCTGCGTTTTCCAGCAGAGAAGAAGAGAACCAGATAAGCTGATTTTGCACACGGGTAATAAAAGACATTCAAAATTCTCCTTTAGTGTTGTCCGGAAGAAAGAAAATCTTCAGGCGATGCGGTGGGAAGCAGTGCCGAAAAATTACCGCTCCCGGCCCTCCGGCAGGAGAACAGGAGGCGGTAATTTATCAGCAGGATGGTTTACAGATCCCTGCCGCAGCAGTTCTTGTATTTCTTGCCGCTGCCGCAGGGGCAGGGATCGTTGCGGCCGATTTTCTTCACGTGGCGGGGCTGCTTCTTGGGCGCGGTACCGTCCCCGCCGACATTTTCCGTCATGCCGCTGGCCACGCGCTCGCGCTTGACTTCCTCGTCTTTCCGCAGCTGCACGGCAAACATGCGGCGTACGGTTTCGGTTTGAATGGCGGAAACCATTTCCTCAAACATGGTAAGGGATTCCTGCTTGTAAGCGATGATGGGATCGACGTTGGCATAGGCGCGCAGGCGGATGCCCTGCTTCAGATCGTCCATGGCGTCGATGTGATCCATCCAGTATTCGTCCACGACCCGCAGCATAACCACGCGCTCCAGCTCACGCATGATGGGCGCGGTGACCTCGCGCTCCTTCTTTTCGTAGGTTTCCATGGCGGCTTTGGTGAACATTTCCACAAAGTCCTGCTGGGATTTGGCGGCGACTTCAGCCTCGCCCAGTTTGAAGGTGTATTTGGGGAAATACAGGCCATCCAGGCCGCGGATCATTTCACGGAAGCCCGCCAGATCCAGCTTCTGGGTTTCCCCAAAGGACAGCGCCACATGATTGGTGATGGCGGTGCGGGTCATATTCAGGATATTCTCCTTCATATCCATGCCGTCCAGGACCTCGCGGCGCTGCTTGTAGATAATTTCACGCTGCTTGTTCATGACGTCGTCGTATTCCAGAACGGACTTCCGGGATTGGAAGTTCCGGGATTCCACGGTGACCTGCGCGTTTTCAATGGCACGGGTCAGCATCTTGCTCTCAATGGGCGTGTCCTCGTCAAGGTCGATTCTTTCCATCATCCGCTGGATGCGCTCGCCGCCGAACAGGCGCATCAGATCGTCTTCCAGAGAGATGTAGAACCGGGTTTCGCCGGGATCGCCCTGACGGCCGGAACGGCCGCGCAACTGGTTGTCGATCCGGCGGGAGTCGTGGCGCTCGGTGCCGATGATAAAGAGGCCGCCCGCCGCGCGGACTTGATCGGCCTCATTGGCAATCTCGGTTTTGTGAACTGCCAGACGCTCGGTAAACAGCTTTCGCGCGTTGAGAATCTCCTTGCTCTCAGTTTCGGCGTAGCCGGTGGCCTCGGCAATCAGCTCGTCGGAGAGCTTCGCCTTGCGGAGGTCGGCGGTGGCCAGATACTCGGCATTGCCGCCCAGCATGATATCGGTGCCGCGGCCCGCCATGTTGGTGGCGACGGTGACGGCGCCGAACTTGCCGGCCTGGGCAATGATTTCGGCCTCTTTCTCGTGGTTCTTTGCGTTCAGAATGTTGTGCTTGATGCCCTCATGGTTCAGCAGGGCGGAGAGCTTTTCGTTTTTTTCAATGGAAACCGTGCCGATCAGGACGGGCTGACCCTTTGCATGGCATTCTTTCACCTGCTCGATGACGGCGCGGTATTTGGCGCTTTCGGTCTTGTAAACCACGTCGTGGTGATCCAGACGGGCGTTGGGACGGTTGGTGGGAATTTCCAGAATGTCCAGGTTGTAGATGGTGCCGAATTCCTCCTGCTCGGTCATGGCGGTGCCGGTCATGCCGGAAAGCTTGTCGTACAGGCGGAAGTAGTTCTGGAAGGTAATGGTGGCCAGCGTTTTGTTTTCGCTGTTGACGCTGACGTGCTCCTTTGCCTCAATGGCCTGATGCAGGCCGTCGGAGTAACGGCGGCCGAACATCAGACGTCCGGTGAATTCGTCGACGATGATAATCTCGCCGTCTTTGACCACATAGTCGATGTCTTTTTTCATCACGCCGTGTGCCTTGATAGCCTGATTGATGTGGTGGGACAGCGTGGAATTTTCGGAATCGGCCAGATTTTCCAGATGGAAGAATTCCTCGGCCTTGGCGATGCCGTTGGAGGTCAGCATGGCGGTGCGCGCCTTCTCGTCCACAATGTAGTCGGCGTCCTCGTCCACATCCTCCTCTTCCTTGTTGTCCACTTCCGTAACGACCTTTTTCTTCAGGCGGGAGACAAACATTTCGGCCATGTCGTAAAGTTGGGTGGACTTGTCGCCCTGCCCGGAGATGATCAGCGGGGTGCGGGCCTCGTCAATAAGGATGGAGTCCACCTCGTCCACGATGGCAAAGGCGTGGCCGCGCTGTACCAGCTCGGAGGAGTAGATACACATATTGTCGCGCAGATAATCAAAGCCCATCTCGTTGTTGGTGCCGTAAGTAATATCGGCCTTGTAGGCTGCCTGGCGCTCCTCGGTGGTCAGACCGTGGACGATCAGGCCGACGCTCAGGCCCAGAAACCGATAAACCTTGCCCATCCACGCAGAGTCGCGTTTGTCCAGATAGTCGTTCACCGTAACGATGTGGACGCCATGGCCGGTGAGTGCGTTCAGATAGGCGGGAAGAGTGGCTACCAGCGTTTTTCCCTCGCCGGTTTTCATCTCGGCAATACGGCCCTGGTGCAGCACCACGCCGCCGACCAGCTGCACCCGATAAGGACGCAGGCCCAGCACCCGATCCGCCGCCTCGCGGACCGTGGCAAACGCTTCCGGCAAAATATTGTCCAGTGTCTCGCCGTTGGAAAGGCGCTGCCTGAATTCGTCCGTTTTTGCGCGGAGTTCCTCGTCGCTTTTGGCTTTGTATTCGTCGGCCAGCGCCTCCACTTTGTCGACGATGGGATAAATCCGTTTCAGCTCATGAGAACTGTAATCGCCGAACACCTTTTTCATGAAACCCATATTTTGAAACATCCTTTCCGTCATCCTGCACTTTCCGGAGAAAGAGAAGAACAGAGCCTTTTCATATAGATTATTTGTAAAAGTGGTATGCATAACAAAACAACATTAACATATCACAAACAGGGCGGAATTGCAAAGAAAAAACGCGCTCCGGAGAAAAAATTTACAATTTAATGCGAGCCGCGATCGGCGGCGCACAGAAGGGGACAAAATTGTCTGCCGATGCCGTGGAAAATCTTGCCCTGTGCCGAAAACTGTGCTAGACTGAAAAAAGAATTATATCACAACTCCGGCTGTTCTGCCGAAATTTTCTAAATGCGGGTTTCCGCGAAGGAGGACATTCCATGAAGCTCAGCTTTTTTGGTGCCGATCGGTGTGTGACCGGCAGCTGCCATTGTATTGAGGCCAACGGAAAAAAGATTTTGATTGACTGCGGGCTGCAGCAGGGCAGGGATGAGATCGACAACGCCTCATTCCCACTTTCACCCGGCAGCGTGGATTACCTGCTGGTAACCCATGCCCATATCGACCATTCCGGCAGGATTCCGCTGCTGATTAAGCAGGGCTTTCGGGGGCGGATTCTGGCTACCCGACTTACCGGCGACCTGATGAAGATTATGCTGCTGGACTCCGCCCATATTCAGGAACAGGATGCGGAGTGGAAAAACCGCAAGGGTGCCCGCGCCGGCGCGGCGCCGGTGGAGCCGCTTTATACGGTGGCGGACGCGCAGATGGTGGAGCAGTATCTGACTACCTGCGAGTACGGGCAGACTGTGG
>JBFLFX010000029.1:0-19713 GCA_041859815.1 Dysosmobacter sp.
GACGCGGACAGTCTGAGACAATGGCCGCTGCTGCACTGTCTGGGCAGAGAAACCAAGCTGCTTACCCAATCATACGCGCAAGCGTTGCAAACAGAATACAGGAGACGATGCCGACGGATGTCGGAATTGCGGCGGCCAAAGCCGTCCACTTCCAGCTTCCGGTTTCTTTTCTTATCGTGAGCAGCGTGGTGGAACAGGGCCAGTGCAGAAGGGAAAACAGCATGGTACTGATTGCGGTGACCCAGGTCCAGCCGTTTGCCACAAACAGATCTTTCATTTGAGCGAGGCTGTCGAGCTCCAGAATGCTACCCTGTGCCATATACGCCATAATCACAATGGGAATGACGATTTCATTGGCGGGAAACCCCAGAATAAATGCGATCAAAATCACGCCGTCCAGCCCCATCAGCCGTGCGAAGGGATCTAGAAAAGATGCGCAGTGATTCAGGACGCTGATGCCTCCGATTGAAATGTTTGCCATGAGCCAGATCACCAGCCCCGCAGGAGCCGCGATGCAAACTGCCCTGCCGAGCACAAACAGAGTCCGGTCGAAGATGGAGCGGACAATCACTTTCCCAATCTGCGGCCTCCTGTATGGCGGCAGTTCCAACGTAAAGGAGGACGGAATTCCTCTGAGCAGCGTTTTGGAGAGCAGCTTGGTGACCATAAGAGTAACCGAGACTCCGAGCACGATGACCGCTGTCAGCAGCACCGCGGAAAGCAGCGAGGTAAACGCTCCGCCCGCAGTTCCCACAAAGAACATGGTCAGGATGGCAATCAGTGTGGGAAAGCGACCGTTGCAGGGGACGAAATTGTTTGTCAGAATAGCCAGCAGCCGCTCCCGCGGAGAGTCAATAATTCGACACCCAATAATACCCGCGGCATTGCATCCGAAGCCCATGCACATACAGAGCGCTTGTTTTCCACAGGCACAGCAGCGTTTAAAAGGCTTATCAAGGTTATAGGCCACGCGGGGGAGATAGCCGGCATCTTCCAGCAGGGTAAACAGCGGAAAGAAAATAGCCATGGGCGGCAGCATCACGGATATTACCCAGGCCAAAACCCGATAAACGCCCAGAACAAGAATCCCATGAAGCCAGCCGGGTGCATGGATGTATTGGAAAAAACCGGTCAGTCTGTCCTGCACCCAGAAAAGGCCTTTGGATATCAGTTCCGACGGGTAATTGGCGCCCGTGATTGTCAGCCAGAATACCAGAGCCAGCAGGGCGAGCATGACCGGGTATCCGGTGAGCTTACTGGTGAGAATCCGGTCCAGTCTGCGGTCGGAGGCATCGTAATTCCGCTTTACGTATGTAATGGCTCCCCGGCATACGTTCTCTGCCTCTTTTACCAGCGCGGATACGATTAGATCTTTCAGACGATCGGCGTCAATCCCCTGCTCCATTAGCGTCTGCTTTGCCTGAAAAATCGCAGCTTTCAGCTCCTCGTCCCGCAGAAACGTCTCCCCGAGATAGGCGTTGATTTCCCGGATAAGAGAGTCATCCTGATCCAGAAGTTTTAAACTGAGCCAGCGGCTGTTCAGTTTTCCGCCGGATTTTTGCAGGACAAGCGGCTGAATTTTGGAAATCGCGGCCTCAATGATTTCCGGATAGTGTACGGAAAGCGGTGCGTCCCGGCTGTTTCCGTCTGTGACGCTGTCAAGCGCTCCCATCAGGTCGGACAGGCTTTTCTTTTTTCTTGCAACAGCGCCGACGACTGGCACGCCCAGTCTCTCCGCAATCAAGGGCAAATCAATTCGGATGTTTTTCCGCGTTGCCTCATCCATCAGATTGACACAGACGACGACCCTGGATGAAATTTCGAGAGTCTGCAGGACAAGGTTGAGGTTGCGCTCCAGGCATGTGGCGTCGCACACCACAACCACCGCGTCCGGCTCGCCAAAGCAGATAAAGTTACGTGCGACTTCCTCCTCGGTGGAATGAGCCATCAGAGAATAAGTACCGGGAATATCCACCATGACGTAGGATTTCTTTTTCGTTGCGCAGTACCCCTGGGCGTTGGCGACTGTCTTTCCAGGCCAATTTCCTGTGTGCTGATTCATACCGGTTAGGGCGTTGAATACCGTGCTTTTGCCCACGTTCGGATTTCCGGCAAGGGCAACGACCTTGTCGGCTGGCGCTTGTTTTTGAATCGTCAATCCGGAATCAACCGCTTTGATTCCGGTGGAGCTGTTTGTAAGACCCATTCCGACACCTCCGAATTACAATGCGCGAATGAAGAGAGTCCGGCAATTTTCGAATCGGCTTGGGGCCGCGGATCCCGGAACCGGAAAAGCCGCGGAGTGACTGCCCGGACGATCCATATTCGTATTTCCGGTCAGACCGCTCTTCCATAGACAGTGCCGCATGCTCCCTGCGAATCGCAGAGCGCTGCCGGCGGCATGCCGGTCGGGCTTTGCATCATTCCAATAAATTTGTTGATTCATATCAGATACACCCTTCGAATAATTTAGGATAGGGAAACTTTCTATCAATATGTTATGCGCGGCGCCGCAAATGGTTACCGGCATTTACACAACCGCCGGGGGGGTGTGGAGATTGAGTCAATCGGACGGATTTTATACCATGAAGGGATATGCGCTCAATGCCGACGGTGAGCTGACCAGCGCCATGGAGGATTATCTGGAAATGATTTCACGCCTGACACGCCAGAACCAATCCGTCCGGGTAAGCGATCTGTCTAAGATGCTGCATGTAAAAGCACCCTCCGTCACAAAAATGGTGCAGCAACTGGGGCAGTCCGGATTGATCCAGGCGGAAAAGTACAGAGATATTTATTTGACGGACAAAGGAAGGGAGATTGGCAATTATCTGCTCTATCGTCACGGGGTGATCCATCGTTTTTTATGTGCACTGAACCATTCGGACAATGAATTGGAGCAGGCCGAGAAAATAGAGCATTTTCTCAACCGTACGACCGTAAAGAATCTGGAGCTTTTGACTGCGCGCCTTACGAGGAAATGAATAGTGCCGGTGAGGAGGGGAACGATTTTGGAGAAGCCGGTCTTCTGCGCTTCAATCGGCTCGCTGAGCCGGGAAACATGGTTTCAAGGCGGTAAAGGATGCTTCAATCTGCGGACTCTTATGATCAAGATTGACAATGCGCGGCCCTTGCCCTCAAATAACAATATTATTTAAGAAGCGGGGTAAATGCAATGTCCAGAAGGATCGGAGTGTCCCCCCCTACCGGGGGAGGACGCGTGCGAAATTGCTGCAGTCGGCAGCGGAAGAATTTGCGAAATACGCGCTTCAAAAGTCCCCGCTGCGCCGCCTCTGTGCCAACGCCGGTGTTACGACGGGCACACCCTGCTTTTTTCCCAAGATAAGGAAGATCCCTTTTTCCGGCGCTATTTCACCCGTAACCGAACGGGTCCCTGAAGTCCTCAGACGGCACTATATGCCGGGGGCTTGCCGGTCCGCTCGAGAGCCTTATGAAGAAGGGAAATGCGGATTTCTGCGCGGGGCGGGAGATCCTGAGGTTTTATTAATTATCAGACAAAACCGCCTGCGAGATTCTGCTGAACCTCCGGGAGCATCCGGCCGTAATCCTCTTTTTGAATCGTTTGACGGTAATAACGGATTGCCAGATCGCTGCGTTTTTGAAGCACCATCCCCGTGAGCTGCCAAAGGGCGCCATTTTCAATGCGAGTACAGTCCACTGATTTTTTCATCTGCAAATAGACGCCGCAGCCTGCCTCTCGCACAATTCCGGCGAAAGGCAGGCTGCGGCGCAGATGAAGATCATGATTTACTTTTTGCGCGGCGGTTTTGAATCGCCGATGAAATAGAAAATAAGATATGGGAACGGGCCGCCAACAAGGATCGCCGCGCGATATGATAAACTGGATGCTTCTTTTCTGACGTTTGTCTATCTCGCTGCTATCATAATTTCGTTAAAACAGTACATATCTCCCAACTTTTTAAACAGGGTCCAACGAAATGAAATTTTAAACGGATCCACATTGAAAACGGGAATTCCAATTTCAACTTCTGCTGGGATTATCCGGCTCTGCACCACCTTGCGGGGCGGTCAAATTTTCTCACTCCCCGAAGCGTTGCCGCCGCGCCTTCCCCGCGCCGTCACAGCAGAAGGATAGCCGATTTCCCGACGGTACGGATGCGGATCGGAACGGGCGGCATCCCGGCGGTTTTCGACAATGTGCGGGACGTGAACTCCGGAACGTCGTTTTACATCCGGAGGCAAGCGCAATGCCCTGCGTGTCCCCGGCGCGCTAAAGCCGGACGGCCCGGATGATGAAGAATCCGAGAAGCAGCCATACCGCCGCGACCGGCAGCGCGAAATACCATTTTTTTGGGGCCCTTGCCGGCCAAAGCCCTCTCGCCTCCCTGCGGCACGCGTCGAAAACATCCGGCGGAATCAACCGAATCGTAAGCGCCACCAGTGCCGGAAGTAAAATGAGATCGTCAATGCAGCCCAGCACGGGGATAAAATCGGGGATCAGATCAATCGGAGACAGCGCGTATGCAACGGCCAGACCGGCAACGAGCTTGGCTCCCACGGGCGTTTCTTTCTTCTTCAGGGCAATCAACACCGCTGGAAGGTCTGTTTTGAGTTTTCCGGCTCTTTCCTTTAAGTTCATCCCTATCCTCCGAATGTCAGCGGATTGCCCGGCGCGGAGGGCGAATCCGGCGGGCATGCGCGCTTTCACAGCAGACTGCCGTTCCCAGCCGCCGGATTTCCCTACCCGGCTGCATCGGCCTTCTATCGGGTGATGAACCGGGCCGTCCAATTAAACAGCAATTCGGGCAGCCGCTCAAACGCGGCCGGCGGCAAATCCGGCTGTGCCTGAGGCACCATGCCGGTTTGCAGAATTCCCCGTTCCCGCGGCCGCAGCACCGGGAGAAGCGCGGCCTTCCGCCTGAGAAGATAATCCCCGTCTGATCGCAATAGACCGCCTGCACGGTAAAAGCGGCAGATTTATAGTGGGCTTTCAATCTCCCGGCGCCTTTTTCATGTACCATGTTGGGACCGCCCAGATGATAGATATTGCAGACTCTGATCCGGACGGCGCGGCGGACGTTCTTCCGATCAATCAGCTACAGCAGAAAACCAATGCTGCCGAACGCCGGCACCGTATCGTGACAGAACTGGAACAGATCGGAGCGTTCCCAGCTGCAAAGCTCCTGCCGTCCGGAAATAAACCCGCACATTTTCTCCCGGTTTGGAAGGGGAGCCGGCATGGTACCGTATGCCATGGGATCCCGGAGAACCGCGCGGTCAAGTATTACGACTGTGTCAATACCGCTGTTTTCGGTCGCTCTGCCCCGGCCATAGCTGCCCTGAAGCCCGACGAACAGCAGGTGAGTGCCGAAGCGGGAGCGCAGGTTTTTCAAATAGGCGCTCCTCCGGGCTTCAATCCCCATATTGCTGTCCTCTTTTTTTACAGGTTTCCCTCGCGGCCGGCGGGGAAACAACCGGCGGGCGGCGATTCTGTCCAAAATTACCGTATTCGTGAGTGAATATTGGCATTATAACACGACTGCCGGCAGCATTAAAGAGAGGAGAATACAATTCACGGACAAGATTCCGCCGTCCCGTCCGGCATTTCCGGACAGGGCGGCGTTTAAAAAATAGGGACACGTCTGCCTGCCCCGGAACGCGGATTTTTGCGCGCCGTTCCCGGGCGGGGCCGGGCACGGCGCTTTTCCCGCGGAATTTCCGCCGCAGCGCGCCTGCCCGGACAAATGCCGTCAGCACTCCGGGGGCTGCCGCCCCGCCGGCGGTACAAATTCATATGCCGCATGGTCGCTGTGCTGGTTCAGCACCGGCCTGCCGCCTTCCCACAGCCGTACACGGAGGCAGGCGTTTGCGCTCTCCCGGATGGTTCCGGACATCCTGCCCCGCAGAGGGGCACGGAGTGCGTGGCCGCTTTGGGACGGCTTCATGTCAATCTCCAGCAGGAGCTTTCCCTGGGACAGACAGATGTGTCCGGCTTCCGCCGCATGGATGCGGGCGCCATGGTAGGTGGCCAGGCGGTATTCCCGGACGCCGTATACGATGGCGCAGATGCACCCTGTAAAGCGTATGCCGCAGAACGGAATCTGCGCAACGGACGCCATAAGGCTGCACGGCTGGGGAAAGTCATTGCACTGCACCCACAGGTAGGAGCTTGGAAAGGACGTGCCGCTGTCCCTTTCAATATATCCGGTGCCGCCGTCAAAATCATGCGGCTCCCCGTCCACGGTAATGCTGCCCCGGAGCGTGTGCGTCATGCTGAGGATGCCGTGGCGGCACTCCATGGGAAAAAAGCGGAACGGCCCCATAATATCGGCGCGCAGCGGCGTAAATGCCCCGTACGCGATTTTGCCGCTGATACCGGGCAGGTTGATTTGACAGCCGCGCCGGGAGAACAGGCAGCTTCCGGCCCGGATAATGCCGCCGCCAGCCGACAGACCCGGTACGTCAAACTGCCGGGATCCGCCCGTCGAGATCATCTGCACAAACGCCCCGCTTTCCGCCCGGCCGGGGATGAAGGCGATCATGTCGCCGCCCTTCTGGTGCCTGAAGTACCAGCCCTCAAAGCCCTTATTCCACATGGCTGTCCTGCATGGCGGGGTTGTCGATGAGCCGCCCGTGCCTGTCGAAGCGCGACCCGTGGCAGGGGCAGTCCCAACTGTGCTCGGCCGGGTTCCACTGAAGCGCGCAACCCAGATGGGAACAGCGTTTTGACGTGGGTGTGACAAAATCCAGCAGCGTTGTGCCCATGTTGGAGAAAAGCGGGCCAGCGGGCATTTTTCTGTCCGGCGCGAACGCGGGAGCAAACCGGTTTTCGCGCCCCATCGCCATATCGGTCAGAATTTCGGAGGCGGCCATGGAGGTGGTCATGCCCCAGAGGTTAAAACCGGAGGCCACGTAGACGTCGGGCAGCCCCGCGCCGTACGGACCGATATAAGGCGCGCCGTCCAAGCTGACGCAATCCTGGTTGGCCCAGGCGCAGCGCTCCCTCGCACCGGGGAAATACCGCCTGGCAAAGGCGCGGGGGACGGCGAAGCCGCCGCCGGATTTTCCGGTGCGGTGGTCGCCGCCGCCCACCAGCAGCAGATCGCGGTAGTTGCGCAGGTAGACGCCGTTTTCCGCCGTGTCTTCCATGGTGCAGCCCAGATCGGGTGCGTTTTCCAGGGCGATTACATAGGAGCGCTGCTGATAGAGCTTCATAAAATACAGCCCGTGCCGGTTGATAAACGGGAAATGGGTGGCGGCGATGACCTTTTTGGCGCGGATGCGCCCGTGCTTTGTGACGGCCGTGGTGCCGTCCAGCTTCCGCACGAAGGTGTTTTCAAAAATATTCAGCCCCTTTGCCGCGCCGTACAGGAATTTCAGCGGGTGAAACTGCGCCATGCCGGGATAGTACACCGCCCCGGCCACGGGGAAGGGCAGAGGGGTTCTGGCGGTAAACTGCGCGTTGAACCCCAGCAGGCGGACGGCCGCCGCCTCCCGCTCCATCAGCACCCGATCCCGCAGCGCATACATTACGGAGGGCTTGTCCTCGAAATCGCAGGGAATGCGGGCGGAAAGGCTGCGGAACCGCTCTACCGCCCGGAGGTTGGCCTCCAGATAAAGCCCGGCTTTTTCCCTGCCGAATTTCTGAATCAGTTCTTGATACAGCGTATCGTGCTGCGCCGTGAGCACGGCGGTGGTGCCCTTCGTAATGCCGCTGCCAATTTGCCTGCCCTCCACAAGGACGGCGTCCACGCCCGCTTCTTTCAGACGCAGGGCGCACAGTACGCCCGCCATTCCGCCGCCGATGACCAGCACCCCGGTTTCCAGATCGCCGCGCAGCTCCGGAAATTTGGGCGGCGTCACGTTTTCTGTCCATAAAAAGTCCATGGTTCATCCCTCCGTTTTCCCTAGTATTGGCCGTTTCGGACGGAATCATAACACGGCGCGGGAAAATATGCCGCCCGGCACGCCCTCTGCGGGGTCGGACGGCTCGGAACCGCGCCCGCTTTGAGCCGGCTCTGTCACCCCTGTGGGGGGAAAAGGGGCTGGCTGCCCGCGCGGTTACGGCTTGCAGACGCTGCACGGCGTATAGCCCGCCGCCACAGCGGCTGCGCGACTGGCGAACAGCACCTGATTTTTCTTGGAGGGCAGATTCGGGCAGGTGGGGCGGTGAAACTTTTTGGAGGAGAGGTTGCCCACGTAGGCGACCTCCCGGGAATTCTGGCCCGATCCGTCCGTCTCCGTGGGATTGGTGTTGGCATTTGGGTTCTTCTGCGTCCGGAAGGTCACGTTCGTCCCGTCGCTGAAGGCGGTAATCGTTCCCTGCATATCCGTGCGGTAAACCTGCGTGCCCACGTCCCGCAGGCGGCTGAGAACCGACTTGGCGGGATGCCCGTAATCGTTGTGGATGCCGCAGGAGATGACGGCGTATTTCGGCTGGACGCTGCGCAGAAACGCATAGGAGGACGCGGTGGCGCTGCCGTGATGGCCGACTTTCAGCACGGTGCTCTGCAGCGGCAGGCCGGACTGCGTCATGTCGTACTCGCTCTCCTCTCCGGCGTCACCGGTGAAAAGGAAGGACGTGGAGCCGTAAGTCATCCGCAGGACGATGGAGGTGTTGTTCACGTCGGTGTAATCCGGTTTTTGCGGGCCGACTACCTGCAGCTGCGCGCCGCCCAGCGAGAAGGTGCTGCCCGGCGTAGGAATGGTGATCTCCTTTCCCTGTGCCCGCAGATACTTGAGAAAGTTGTTAAACGGCACGGAATCGTAAGCGGCGGTAGGCGCGTAAACCGTACCCACCGTGGCGGCGTTCAGTGCGCCGGGAAGGCCGCCCACGTGATCCTCGTGGGGATGGGTGTTCACCATATAATCCAGATGAGTGACGCCGTATTTTTTCAGGTAAGTGTAAATCAGGCTGGAGTCCGCCACGTTGCCGCCGTCGATGATCATGTTGTGGCCGTCGCAGCAGATGAGGATGGCGTCCGCCTGCCCCACGTCAATGTAATGCACTTCACACCCGACGGTGTTGGCGGTGACGGAGGTGTCCGCCGCCGTCGTGTAGCCCGCGCGGTAAAGCAGCACGACGGCCTGTGCCCGGGTCAGTACGGCGTCCGGTGCAAAGTCGCCGCTGCCGGTGCCGGTGGTGATACCCGCGTTGTAGGCGGCGAGAATGTCCGTCTGTACGTCGGAGGCAATGGCGGTGTAGTCCGGAATGCTGGCGGCGGTGTAGCCCAGATTTTGGCTCTCCGGCCACAGCCCGCGCATCAGTACGCACAGGGCGGTTTCCCGGGTGACGGGCCGATCGCAGCCCGCCGGCGTGACGGAGCCGGTGAAGCGCTTCGGCAGCCAGTTGGCGTTTTTGGCCTCCGCCACCGTGGCGCCGCACCAGAGGCCGGATGCATCCGCGCCGTAATCCGTGCCGGCGCAGCGTGCCACCACGGTGACAAACGCGCCCACGGACATGACAGCGTTGGGGTGAAAGCCGCCGTCGGCATACCCCTTGAGCAGCCCGCCGGCGTTCATGGCGTCCACCGCCTGGGCGCACCAGCTATCCGTCGGCACGTCCCGGAAGACGCCGGCGGCGGTCGCTTTCCCCATAGCGGGGGAGCCGATTCCCAGCAGAATCAGCGCTGATAAAACGGCGGCGGCAATCTTTTTCGAAAGATGCATAATTTTCTCCCTTCCCGAAAAGCGGGACGGCGCGCCGCCCCGGCCTTTCTGAACGGCTTCGATTATAGTGCTCCCCGGCGGGGAATGCAATCCCGCCCGCTTTACAAATTCCTCCGGAACAGGGTATAATGGGCCGAGACTTGCGGGGACGCCCGCGGAAGGCAGGGTTTGGCAAATGTTTGTAATGCGCGACAGGAAATCTCCCCACTTTACGGCGGGGGAGCTGGAGGCCATCTTCCGCTCTACGGACAGGCGGGATACGGCGGCCGTTCAAAAGGCTGCCCGGGTACTGTACCCCGGCCGGGACGAGGCGGTATACGAGGGGCTTTATATTTCCAGAGGGCCGGGACGGTCGTTTAAAAACGCGGAGGGGAAGTATGAGCCCTGCCGCTACAACGTGGTTTCGTGGCCCGTGGCCATCGGGATTCTGCAGGACGGCACCGCCCACGCGTTCTGATTGGGCAAACCTCCGTACAAAAGAGCGGCGCGCGAGACGGCGCCTGTGGTACGGGGATCCGCATTCGACGGAAAAAGCGGCAAAAGACGGGAAAAGTCCGGCGGGCATCTCTCCGCCGGACTTTTTATCCCTGTTCCCTTTTTCCCGCGCTTTCCGGGTGAGCCGTGCAAAACGCCTCGTACCGCGCCTGAAGCCACTGCTTCAGCGCCTCCACGCCCGCATCGTCCCACGGAAATTCCGCCGTCTCCACATCGGTGGCCAGTTCATAGCACAGCTCGGAATAGGTCGCCGCCTGCAGCAGAACCCCCTTGTCATCCGTCTGAATCTGCGCGATGCGAAAGCGGAATACGTTGTCCACGGAACCGGTATATACATACGCGCGGTTGAACCAGTTGGGATTCATCTTTTTAAAAGTATCCAGCATTTTTGCCCTCCGCTTACTGTTTGCCAACAGTGTAGCACAGTTTTACCGCCTGCGCAATCAGCGGATGCGCCCCGCTCTGGCGCGGGCGTAATAGAACAGGTACTGCTGTGCCACGCCCTCGAATCCGGCTACCCGCTCCCGGGGGAATCTGCCGCCGTATTCTCCGTCGATGATGCGGTTCATCCATACGTCCTGCGGGAATCCCGTCAGGCGGTGGAATCCGAACAGGGCGGCGCAGCCCGCCACTTTCGGCCCCACGCCGGGGACGGTTTGCAGCGCCGAGAGCAGCGCCGAATCGTCCATGGCGGAGAGCACCGCGAAATCCAGCTCACCGTCCGACACCATCCGGGCGGCGGCGAGGACGTAGGGCGCGCGGTAGCCCAGCGAGCAGGCGCGGAGATTTTTTTCCTCCAGCGCCGCCAGCCGTGCCGGAGCGGGGAAGGCAAAGCCGCCGCCGGGAATCGGGTCGCCGTATCTGGCGCAGAGCGTCTCCACCGCCCGCCGGATGGCGGGAATGTTCTTTCGCTGGGAGATGAGAAACGTCACCAGCGTCTCCCACGGATCCTGGCGCAAAATGCGGATGCCCCGGCCGCAGGCGCAGGCGGCGGTGAGATAGCCGTCCTCCGGCGGCACAGCGCGGCGAAAGACGGCATAATCCGTGTCCATGTCGAAATAGTCCCGCCAGAGAGCGTCGTATTCCTCCGGCGCACAGGACAGCTCCGCCCCGTCCGGCAGGGCGCGGAGGCGCAGCGCGCGGCCCTTCGCCAGAAGGCGGAAACGGCCCGGCGCCTCCTCCGTCAGCCGGAAGCACTGACCGCTGTCCGCAATTTTTCGGATGTCCAGATCTTCATCATGCAGTTTCATCATGCCCTCAGCGTACCACGATTTTTGCCGGAGCGCAACGGCGGAAAAATCCCCGGCAGAATTGCCACCGGAGGCGGAGTGTGCTACACTGTTAAAGTATTTCAGTGAAAAATCCGCGTTCCGGCAGCGGCACGCGGGAATGATACGAAAAGATACGGGAGGATTTTAAAAATGGATATGACGCTGGTGGTCATGGCCGCGGGCATGGGCAGCCGGTACGGCGGCCCGAAGCAGATTGAACCGGTGGGCAAAAGAAGCGAGATCATTTTGGAATACGCCGTCTGCGATGCGATGCGGGCAGGGTTCAACCATGTGGTGTTTGTACTGAAGGAGGAGATGCTGGCGGACTTCCGCGCCGCGGCGGGCGACCGCATCGCCCGGCATGTGGATGTGCGCTATGTATTCCAGAAGCCGGAGTACCTGCCGTCCGGTTTTTCCGTGCCCGAGGGGCGGGTAAAGCCGTGGGGGACAGGCCACGCGCTGCTGACGGCAAGCTCCGCCGTGAAGGGTCCTTTCTGCGTGGTGAACGCCGACGACTTTTACGGCCGGGACGCCTTTGCGCAGGTGGGGAAATTCCTGCGGACCCACCCGGCGGGCAAACCGCCGCTGCCCTGCTGCATGGCGGGCTACGCCGTGGAAAATACCCTGACGGAAAACGGCGCCGTCTCCCGGGGCGTCTGTACAGCGGACGGGAACGGAAAGCTGACTTCCATTGTGGAGCGGACCAGACTGCGCCGCTCCGGGAACGCCGTGACGGATGATGACAGCGGTGTGACGGTGCCGTTCGGTACGCAGGTTTCCCTGAACCTCTGGGGTTTTCCCCATGCGGCGCTGGACGGGCTGGGGGAGGCGTTCGCGGCGTTCCTGCGGAACCTCAAAAATCCGGTGAAGGATGAATTTTACCTGCCTGCCTATGTACAGTCTCTGATTCGCAGCGGCGCGGCGGAGGTCTGTGTGCTGCCCACCGACGCGAAATGGTACGGCGTAACCTATCACTCCGACCGCCAGACGCTGGCAGACGCGGTGGCCGCCATGACCGACCGGGGCGACTATCCCGTCCCGCTGTTCGCGTAAGACGCTTTTCCAGTTTCACCAGAACTTACCGCTTGCAAAATAGTTACAAAACGGTTACAATCTCCTTGTCAAGCGCAAGACGAAAAACACACAGGAGGTTTATGTTGATGTTTTGTCATTCTAGCTGCGGTTCCATTTGGCAGATCTTCTGCCACTGCTTCCGGTCCTGCTGTTCCTGCTGAGCTGCCCAGTCTGCTGCAAGGTGGATTGATCGGAGGGAGGGGCGTGCGCAGGGAACCCCGGAGGGGTGCCCTGTGCCGTTGAACTTCTAAGTTTTAAAAATTTTTTACGGATTTCGAAACTTGCCCGGCATATCGAAAAGGGCTTTCGGTACGCCGGGCGGCTCCGCTTCGGCGGAGCCGCGCTGTTGCACCCCCGTGCCGCGCCCGGCATAGACTGCGGTATCCCTTCGTTTGGGGGTGATGACTTTTGACGCAAAGCAGCTGTCAGGCCTTTACCGCGCGGGTTTTGCAGGTCATGGAGGACGCCCTTTTGGTGCGGAGCTGCCGAACCGGCCAGGAAATTCTGGTGCACACCGGGTGCGCCGGCTGTTTTTCCGTCGGGGACTGCGTACGCATCCGCTTCAACGGCGTGATGACCATGAGCATTCCGCCGCAGATTACGGCGCGCTGTATTCGGAAAATCAACTGCTGATGAGAACGGTGGGACGGGGATCAATTCCCTGTCCCGCCGTTTTGGAGTTCCCTGCGTATTGCCCGCCTTCTTTCCGGGCATACTGACACCATCTGGAAAACGGAGGGATACTCATGGAAAAAAAGGAACTGCCCCTGGGGCTGGGGATGGCGCTGGCCCAGAACGAAGCCGCCATGCAGCGGTTTGAAACACTGCCGGATGAGCAGAAACAGGCGGTGATTCAAAGGGCGCACGCGGTCTCCTCCAAACAGGAGATGGATGCGTTGGTGGCCGGACTGGCGGACTTTCCGCCGTATTTTTCATAGCACGGGCGCGCTTTTGCGCCGCAAACCGCTCCGCTGCGGCCATTTTGGCCCGGCGGGGCGGTTTTGCATCCCGCGGCAAAAACAGTCTTGTGCTTGTTCACATATAATTTGCAATTTAATTTATATAAATATATTGACAAGTTTAAAAAAACGCGTATGATAACAGTCAACAAAAGCAGCCGCGGCGACGCGGAGGAAAGGAGCGGTTCCATGAAGAAAACACTGTACAGCCTGACGCTGTCGGACGACGTGGTGCAGGCGGTGGACGCGGCGGCACACCGCATGGGCGTCAGCCGATCCGCGCTGGTGAACCGGGTTCTGGCGGAGTACGTCCGCGTTCCCACGCCGGAGAGCCGCATCAGCGACATCTTTCAGGCCATTGAGGAGCTGGTGGCGCCGGGTCGGGAGCTGGTACCGTTTTTTGCGCCGGGGTCCCCGACCCTGTCCTTGAAATCCAGCCTGACCTAGAAATACCGTCCCACCGTGCGCTACGGTGTGGAGCTTCGCCCGGGCGAGGACACCATGGGGGAACTCAGCGTGGTGTTCCGCACCCAGTCCGCCTCCCTGATTTCCGCCATGACGGAATTTTTCCGCCTGTGGACGCGGATCGAGGATACGCAACGCGGATTGAGGACGCGCACCTGGCCCCGCTGCTGGGCGTGCGGATAGACTGCGCGCTGTACGACGGGCGGTTCGTCCGCCCGCTGGCCATGCCCCGGGGCGAGGCAGCCGGCGGCGAGGAGGACATAGCGGCGGCGATTTCCGGCTATGTGCAGCTCTTTGACCGCCTGCTGAAAGGCTGGCTCAGCGGGGAACTGGACACGGCGGACGTGGAGCGGGCGTACCTTGCCGACCTGAAACGCCGGAAGCTGCTGATTTGATTTTGAAGAATGAGGTGAACAAGAATGAACGCTGAAAAATATACGCAGAAAACCATGGACGCGCTGCAGACCGCGCAGCGCATGGCGTCCGAAAACCAGAACCAGTACATCACGCCGGAGCATCTGCTCTATGCGATGGTGGATCAGGACGGCGGGCTAATCCCCTCCATCTTTACCAAGCTGGGCGCGGACTGCGACGGCATGCTGTCCGAGCTGGACACGCTGATTGGGCGGCTGCCTAAGGTGTCCGGCGGCAGCGGCGAGGTGTACGCCTCCCCGGAGACGGGAAAAGTGGTGGCCTTCGGCGAGAAAATGGCAAAGAAGCTCCATGACGAGTATCTGTCCGTGGAGCACCTGATGCTGGGCATTTTCTCCGAGGGGACGCCGCAGGTGAAGCAGCTTTTGCAGAGCCACGGCATCACCCGCCAGCGCTTTACGGAGGAGCTGGCGCAGGTCAAGACGAATCCCGTGTCCTCCGACAATCCCGAGGAAACCTACGACGCGCTGAAGAAATACGGCACCGACCTTGTGGAGCGGGCGCGGAAAAAGGAGTTGGATCCGGTGATCGGCCGGGATGCGGAAATCCGCAATGTCATCCGTATCCTCTCCCGTAAGACCAAGAACAACCCGGTGCTCATCGGCGAGCCCGGCGTGGGCAAGACCGCCATCGCCGAAGGGCTGGCGGAACGCATTGTCCGGGGCGACGTGCCGGAGAGCCTGAAAGACCGTACCATCTTTTCACTGGATATGGGCAGCCTGATTGCTGGCGCAAAGTACCGGGGCGAGTTTGAGGAACGGCTGAAAGCCGTGCTGGAGCAGGTGCAGAAATCCGAGGGAAAGATCATCCTCTTCATCGACGAGCTGCACACCATCGTCGGCGCGGGTAAAACCGAGGGCAGCATGGACGCGGGCAACATCCTCAAGCCCATGCTGGCGCGGGGCGAGCTGCACTGCATCGGCGCCACCACGCTGGACGAGTACCGCAAATATATCGAAAAAGACGCCGCGCTGGAGCGCCGGTTCCAGCCGGTCATGGTAAATGAGCCCACAGTGGAGGACACAATCTCCATTCTGCGCGGGCTGAAAGAGCGCTATGAGATTTTCCACGGCGTCCGTATTCACGACAATGCGCTGGTGGCGGCGGCGACGCTCTCCAACCGCTACATCACCGACCGCTTCCTGCCGGACAAGGCCATTGACCTTGTGGACGAGGCCTGCGCCATGATCCGCACGGAGATTGACTCCATGCCTGCCGAGCTGGACGATTTGCGCCGCAAAATCATGCAGCAGCAGATTGAGGAGATGGCGCTGAAGAAGGAGGACGACCAGCTCTCCCGGGATCGTCTGAAGGAGCTTGCCAGGGAGCTGGCGGACGAGAACGAGCAGTTCAACGCCATGAAGTCCCGCTGGGAGAATGAGAAAAACAGCGTGGACAGGGTGAAGAAGCTCAAGAGCGAGATTGACAAGCTCAACGGCGAAATTGAGCAGGCGCAGTCCAAGCTGGAATATGAAAAGGCGGCAAAGCTGAAATACTCCGACCTGCCCGCTCTGAAAGGGAAGCTGCGGGACGCCGAGGCGGAGAGCGAGAAGCATGTCGCCGAGAACACCCTGGTCCATGATACCGTGACGGAAAATGAAATTGCGGAGATCGTGGGCAAGTGGACGGGCATTCCCGTGGCGCGCCTGGTGGAGGGCGAGCGGGAGAAGCTGCTGCACCTGGACGACGTGATCCACCGCCGTGTGGTGGGACAGGACGAGGCGGTGCGCCTTGTTACGGAGGCGATTCAGCGCTCCCGCGCCGGCATCGCCGATCCCAACCGGCCCATCGGCAGCTTCCTCTTTCTCGGCCCCACCGGCGTGGGCAAGACGGAACTGGCCAAATCCCTGGCGGACTGCCTTTTTAACGACGAGCACAATCTGGTACGCATCGACATGACGGAGTATATGGAGAAATTCTCCGTATCCCGGCTCATCGGCGCGCCTCCCGGATACGTCGGCTACGATGAGGGCGGCCAGCTGACGGAGGCGGTGCGGCGCAAGCCGTACAGCGTGGTGCTGTTCGACGAGGTGGAGAAGGCCCATCCGGACGTATTCAACATCCTGCTGCAGATTCTGGACGACGGCCGGATCACGGACTCCCAGGGGCGGACAGTGGACTTCAAGAACACCATCATCATCCTGACTTCCAACCTGGGATCTCAGGAACTGCTGGAGGGAATTCAGCCCGACGGCTCCATTTCGGACGCGGCCCGCGCCGCCGTGCGAAACGAGCTGAAAAGCGCGTTCCGGCCGGAATTTTTGAATCGGCTGGATGAAATCCTGCTCTTCAAACCTCTGACGCGGGAGAACCTGACGGGCATCATCGACATTTTGCTCAGGGGCCTGCGGAGCCGCCTTGCCGACAAAGGGCTGAGCCTGGAGGTCACGGACGGGGCGAAGGGACTGATGATCGACCGGGGCTACGATCCGGTATATGGCGCGCGGCCGCTGAAGCGCTATCTGCAGAGCACCGCCGAGACCATGATTGCCAAGGAGATTCTCCGGGGCGATCTGAACACCGGCAGTACGCTGGTGTTGGACGCGGCGGACGGCGAGCTGGTCTGCCGGAAGAAATAAGGAGAAACCGCCGCACGGCTTTGCCGTGCGGCGGTTTCTTATGGGATCTCGTGGGAAGAGTGGGGAAAAACCGAAAGACGCTCAGTTTGGAAGGAACTTCACGTCGATACGGGCGTTGCTGGTGAAAACCCGGAGAGATTTTGTCTGGTCGGGATATGCCATCTCCGACGGCAGGGAGCAGGAGCCGTTGGAGGTGTGGCTGTAAATGGCGTACTGCCGCATATCGCCCTGCACCGTGCCGCGGACGGAGCCGTTGGAACTGATAAATTCCATACGGTCCGCGCCCGCTCCGTTCAGGCGCACGGAGGCGTTGGAGGATTTCAGCCGCAGCTCCGACGCGAACACGCAGTCCTCCGCCGTGACGGAGCCGTTGGAGGTGTGGGCGTCGCAGCTGTTTCCGCGCAGATTGTGGAAATCCAGCGCGGCATTGGAGGTGCCGGCCTCCAGCGTGCCGCAGGTAAGATTCCGCAGGGAAATCCGGGAATTGGAGGTGGAAAAGCGGGCGCGGCTCAGATGCGCCAGCTTTTCGGCGGAAATCCCGGCGTTCCGGGTGACGATTTGCAACTCGCCGTCAAAACCGGCGGGAATGTCCACCAGAATGACCCGGGAGCCCGCCAGAAGCATCCGCCAGCCAAAGGTGAACGAGAACCGCAGGGGCATGGCATGGCGGAACGTGAACACACCGCCCTCCTCCGTGCAGGAAACCAGATCCTGCTCCGTGGGCGTAAAATGCACCTGCACCGGGCCGCTTGTCACCGGGCGAACCTCCACCCGGATGTTCTGGGCGTCCACCACCACGGTATGTACGGTGCCTTCAGCCGCATAAGTCCGGGGCGCGTCCCGGGGCGGCACGCTCTGCCGCGCGGGGACGGCGCCGCGGCTCTCTGCCAGAATCTGGGCGGCAATTTCCTCCGCGGAGCCGAAGCCCGCAATCAGCGACGCTTCGTCCCCGCCGTTTTCCACGCCGTCGCAGATCATCTCCCGGTAGTAATCCAGAACTTCCGACCGCTCGCTGTCACTCAGCGCGCCCAGCGCGTCGGAGAGCCTCCGTAAAAATTCATCCCGCTTCATTTGGACGCCTCCTCAACGTATTGATAAATTCGTTTCATTTCTTCCACCTCGCCTAAAAATCTCCGGATTTTCTCCCGGCCCGGTTCCTCGATGCGGTAATACTTCCGCAGCCGTCCGTTGTGTTCCCGGGTAAAAGTGGAGACGCAGCCGCTGCCCTCCAGCCGCCGCAGGATGGGGTACAGCGTGGATTCGGAGATCTCGATGCAGGGGGAGATATCCCCCACAATCCGGTAGCCGTAGGACGGCTCCTTTTGCAGCGCCGTCAGTACGCAGATCTCCAGCACGCCCTTCTTTCGCTGGGTATCCATGGAAACCTCCTTTCTATGTAAAACAAATACTATATTTTATACAGTATGCTGTATTACACAGTTTGTCAATAGAAAAATAGAAGATTTTCAAAAAAAATCCGCCGTTGTGTTTGATCGGCGGCACGGGTATACTGAAAAGAAAGCTGAAAACGGCTGGGACATGCCAGAGAAAGGCGGACGTAAAATGTTCAATGAATACCGGGATGAGGCGGAAAGATTTATGCGGCGGATGGGGGATTTCCAGCAGGACGCCGAGAAAAAGCTGGACTGGCTGCGGGAAGAATTTGATCTGCTGCGCGGGGCGGTGAATCAGGGCGATCAGGGGAAAACCGCCCATCAAATCTATGACATGCTGTTCCTGCTGCTTGAGCTTGCGGCAGACAGCGGCGTGGATTTGGATGCGGAGTGGGAGAAAGGGCGGCGGCGGAAAGCGGAAAAATATCCTGCCGCGGGGAAAACGGGCGGCGAAGCCCCCGGAACGGTGGAGCTGCGGGAGCGGACGGAGGCGCATGTCCGGGAGTATTTCCGGCGGATGCGGGACGGGAAAATCCGGAGAATGCTGCCCGGCGGCCCCGAGACGGAGGATGCGGCGGTGGAAAATTTCCGTCGGACGCTGCGCCCCGGCGCGTCCAGTTACGGGAAAACGGTTTACGCCGGCGGGCGCTATGTGGGGGACGTGTGGATTACCGGCATTCACGAGGAGGACACCCCGGACGCCATGCTGAGCTGCTGCGTGTTTGACGACTCCCTCTGGGGCTGCGGCGTCGCCACGGAGGCGGTGCGGAAATTCCTGCCCGCCGCGGCGGAGAAATACGGCCTGCGGACAATCGGCGCGTTCGCCTATGCGGAGAACGCCGCGTCGCTGCGGGTGCTGGAAAAGAGTGGCTTTGCCGTGGCGGAGCGGTTCACAGAGGACGGCATGGAGTCCTGTTACTGCCTGCTGCGCCTGCCGGAGAGCTGAACGAAAAAAACCGCTCCCGGAAATTGTGCTTCGGGAGCGGTTTTTTCAGGAGATGGGATCCGCCGGCACGGGATCCAGCCGCAGCGCGCGGCGGTAAAAGACGATCTGAAACGGGACAGAAATCAGAAAAGTCAGAGCGTCGGCGGCGGGCTGGGTCATCTGCACGCCCGTCAGTCCCAGCAGGTGCGGCAGCAGCAGAATCAGCGGGATAAAGAAGATCCCCTGCCGGCAGCATGCCAGAAACGTCGCCGGGCCGCTGAAGCCCAGACACTGGTACAGTTGATTTACATAAGTCGAATACGCCATGACGGGCATAACAATGCAGCCGAAGTACAGCGCTTTGGTGCCGACCCGCAGCACGTCCGGATCCCGGCGGAACCAGCCGATAACCGGGCCCGCCTTCCACGCAATCAGCGCGGCGGCGACGGTGCATACGGCGGAGCCGAG
>JBFLFX010000030.1:0-19372 GCA_041859815.1 Dysosmobacter sp.
TTTCCCGGAGCTTTTCCAGCATTTTTTCCGCCAGATCAATACCGGTGACTTTAATATTGGGGAAACGGGAGAACACGGATTCCAGCTCCAGACCGGTGCCGCACCCAAGATCCAGCAGGGTTTGGGGATCCGGCGGCAGAAAATCCGCGGTGACACGGTAGCATTCGCTGCCGCCGTCTATATTTTTGACCTGCTGCAAGTCGTACTGCTCTGCGCGGGCATTGAAAAAATCCCGCATGGTTTCCAACGGCTCAGTCATAACAACCGTCCTCTCGATGAATAGAGAAGCGGTCGAACGCATTTCGCATCAGGCGCACAACCTCCTCCTGCGGCACTTCGATATCGTTTGAAACAATTTGCGTGGCAACGCCGTGGGAGTACAGCCATACGTCCCGGAACAGGCTGCGCGCCTGCTCTGTATCAAGTCCGGTAACTTCCCGCGCGTTGCGGATGGATTCCTGATTCCAATCCGCGTCCAGAATTTCCGCAATCCGCTTGCCCTCGCAGGTGCGGCTCATAAAGAGCGTGTTGAAAATATTGGGTTCCCGGCGCGCAAACTCCACATAGGCGATGCTTTGGGTGAGCAGCCGGTTTTCACTTTTCATACGGCTGTCCATGAACGAATTATAATAATTGTTCAGCTGCACCAACACGTCCCGCTTCAGCGCATCCATGCTTTCATAGACGCGGAACAGCGGCTTCGTGGAACAGTTCAGCGAGCGGGCGAGGCTTCGGGCGTTGACGCCCTCAACACCCGACAGGCGGACCAGCGACACGGCGGCGTCCAAAATTTCCTCCCGGTTGACGGTGGGGGTTGGCGGCATGGCCTCATCTCCTAAAAATAAAGGTAACATACGTTGCGCAACGTATGTTACCTTTATACAACCGATTCCGCGGCCTGTCAAGAAAAAACGGTGAAAACGGGGAACCGCTTTCACCGCACGCGCAAAACTCAATTTTCGTCCGCTGCCGGAGGCGTTTCCGCCCAGATCAGCGTGTTCAACCGAAGAATCAAAAATCCCAGCGACAGCAAAATTCCGCCTGCGTAAAAGATGGAGGCCGCAAGGGAATGCCCGTCCGCCAGCGTGGCAAAGCAGAGCACTGTGGCCATCATGGAATAGAATACAAAACGGCGGGTACACCCCTCGCGGTAGGCGAAAGAGGAGGTGCGGTACAGCGTCAGGATCAGCCCCGCCTGCGCCAGAAGCTCCACATAATAAACGGACAGCGACGGATTGATGGAGTCCTCGCGATAAGTGATGATCAGCAGGATTACCAGACATACCACCACCAGCAGAATCAGGTTGGCGTTTACGGTTTTGGAGGAATCAAGATGGCGCCCGCGGAACCGGCAGGCGGAGATTACGGGGATCAGGCAGACGCCGGAGAAAACGCAGAGGCAGCCGACTACCAGCGACAGCCGCGGCGTCAGGACGCCGCTTCCGGTTGCAGTGGTATAAACGGCGGAAAGGCTGCCGGTCAGTACGGAACCGGACTGCAAAAGCCCGTTGTAGACAAACAGACAGCCGGAGGCGATCCATGCGAACGCGCCAAGCACTAAAATCGTGGGAATTCCCGCGCCGGTGGTGCGGAAGCAGCTGGAAAAGGGCAGCACGGAGCCGGCCTTTTCTCCCGGCAGGCGCCGCACGAGAAGAAGAGACGCCAGCGCGAAAAGCACCAGCAGGATGGGAAGCGCGGCGGCAAAACGGTTGCCCGCCAGAGGAAGCCCTGTGGAGGAGTCAAAACCCGTGCGGTTTTGCATCAGGCGCAGAAAAAACGCCGCTGCTCCGCCCAAAACCGCCAGCAGCGGATAGCCGATATATTTTTTCATTCAGTACATCTCCCGATCAAGTTTCGGTAGGAAATTCATCAAACATAATAATTTAGTATAGCACAGCCGGGGAAGTTTGTCTATCCGCGATCTTTGTGCTGGGATGGGACAAAAGCGCTGACACATATCGCTCCCATCCGGCGCATAGTCTCCTTTCGGAGCATGTCCGGGTTTCCGCGGAACCGTAAACTGACGCTGGAGGGAAATGAAAGACGTGAAAAAACCGGTAAAACATTGTATCAACGTTTCTGTGCTGCTGTTTTGCCTGCTGTTTATCCTGCCGCTGGCCACCGTAACCGTGATCCACCGGGAAAAGGCGAAGAACGAACAGAACCCGGAGTCGGTGGAGATCCTGCCGCCCGGCAAAATCGACAGCGACGAGACGGTCTGTGTCCTGACGGACACAGGGGTGCAGAAAATGAGTATGAGCGAATATCTGCAGGGCGTGGTGCGGGCGGAAATGCCTGCGTCTTTTGAGGAACAGGCACTGTGCGCGCAGGCGGTGACAGCCCGCACTTATACGCTTTATAAAATTGCGACGGGCAGCAATCACGGAACAACGGCGGACGTCTGCACCGATCCCACCTGCTGCCAGGCGTATAGCGCCAAATCGGCGGCGATGCGGAACTGGGGCAAGAACGCCGCCGCGTACGAGCGGAAAATTGAAAACGCCGTGGCCGCAACGGACGGCGAGACAATTCTCTACAATAACCAGCCGATTCTGGCGGTGTTCCATTCCTCTTCCGCCGGATGCACGAAGGGCTCCGGCGAGGTGTGGACGAAGGATCTGCCGTACCTGAAAAGCGTCTCCAGTCCCGAAAAAGGAAAAGAAATTCCCAACTATTACAGCCGCGTGTCCTATACGCCCGCGGAGTTTCGCAAAAAATTTACGGCCGCGCAGCCAAAAGCAAAATTCCCCAGTGATGTGCGGAACTGGATCCGGGATTTGCAGACGGCGGAGGGGCATAATGTAAAATCTGTGATCATCGGCGGGGTTCGGGTCAGCGGCACGCAGGTGCGCAGCATCTTCGGGCTCCGTTCCGCCACGTTCGATCCGGAGATCAAGGACGGGAAAATTGTTTTCTACGTCACGGGTTACGGGCATGGCGTGGGAATGAGCCAGTATGGGGCCAACGAGCTGGCGAAAGAGGGGAAGAACTGGAAGGAAATTATCTGCCACTATTACACCGGGGTCACCCTCGCGTGCCGGACGCGGGACGGCGCGGCGTAATGCTTTACAAAGCGAAGCAAAACGTGGTAAAATATTAAAGTCGAATTTTGCGTGAGAGGGGGCATTCCGGTGATCCGGCACGGTGCTTTGCGGGCTGCTGCCGCGGCCTTTGCGGTTTTGCTGCTGGCGGGAACGGCGCTTCCTCCGGCGGCGGCGGCGGGCAGCGTATATTTTACCGCCATCAACGAGACGATTTTGCCGCTGTCCGATTCCACTATGCCGTTCTGGTCGGACGGATACCTCTACGTGTCCTCCTCCACCTTTTCCGGCGGCGGGCTCGGCATTTATTACTCTCACAATACAATTAAGCAGACTGTGGTGCTCTACATGTCCGGGAAGGCGCTGATTTATCGGCTGGATACCGGAATTGTTTCGGACAATCAGGGCAATAATTACTGGCCGCCCGCCGTGACGAGAGGCAGCCATGTGTTCCTGCCGGTTTCCACGGCGGCAAATTACTTCGGCCTGACCTATACATGCAGCCGTGTCAGCCATGGCTATCTCGTCCGAATCCGCTCCTCCAATTCCCTGCTGAGCGACAGCCTGTTTGTGGATGCGGCGCACGCGCAGCTTGCTTCCCGGTACAGCCAGTATCAACAGGCGGGGCAAAGCTCTGCCGAAACGCCTTCGCCGGCCGTCCCGGCCACCGGAACGCAGACCGAAACGGCAAAAGAGGACGAGGAAAATGCGGAGAATGCGGAGCCACCGGGCGTCAGCGGAAAGATGATTCATCTCTGCTTCCGTGCGGACGCGGCAAAAACGGCGGCACTGACGGAGATTCTGAATGCCAAAAACGCCGCCGCGACGATTTACTTCACCGAACTGCAGATTCGCAAAAACGGCGATCTGGTGCGGCAGGTGATTACCGACGGCCAATCCGTGGGACTGATTGCGGATGCTTCCGCTCAGGCGGGCTCTGTGGAGGCTCAGCTCCATGCCGCCAACAACGCACTGTTCCGTGCGGCGGCGGAAAAGACGCGGCTGTGCATGGTGGACGGCGGGAGCGCGGCGGCGGCCGCCGCCGCACAGAGGGCGGGTTATTGCTGCCTGAACGCCGAAATCGATCGCTCGTCTACGGGGCTGCGGGACAGCAGAGGAGCAAAAAATCTGCTGCGCCGGATCGCGGCGCGCAGCGGCGCGGTGACAGTCTGGCTGTCGGACAGCGTGAGCGGCGCGGGACTGAATGATTTCCTGAGCGCCGCGGGGAAAAACGGAGACAAACTTACGGGGCTGACGGAGCTTACCGCCTGATATTTTGGAGGGCGGGAAAGATGATACAAATACGCGCGGAATGCGTAAAAATACAGAAGGGATTTTGACGGGAGGAAACATCATGGCTCGTGATATTCTCGTAGTAGAAGATGATCACAATATCTCCAATCTCATTCATATGTACCTTGTGAAGGAGGGCTTTGACGTCCGAATTGCCGATGACGGCGGGAAGGCGATTGAGGAATTCAAAAAGAAGGTGCCGGATTTGATCCTGTTGGACATTATGCTGCCCGTGATGGACGGCTGGGCGGTCTGCGGGAAGATCCGGGAGACTTCTAAGGTGCCGATTATCATGCTGACGGCAAAGAGCGAGGTATTCGACCGGATACAGGGTTTGGAAATGGGCGCGGACGACTATCTGGTCAAGCCCTTTGAGATGAAGGAGCTTCTGGCGCGGATCAATGCGGTCCTGCGCCGCACGGAGATCCCGTCCGATACGCGCAAGCGGCTGGAATTCGACAAGCTGATTATTGATTTGGACTCCTATGAGCTGATTGTAGACGGCAAAAAGATTGATACACCGCCCAAAGAGCTGGAGCTGCTGTATCATCTGGCCTCCACCCCCAACCGGGTTTACACCCGGAACCAGCTGCTGGACGAAGTGTGGGGATTCGACTATTTCGGCGATTCTCGAACGGTGGATGTCCACATCAAGCGCCTGCGGGAAAAAGTGGAGAACGTTTCCAATCAGTGGGCGCTGAAAACTGTGTGGGGCGTGGGCTACAAGTTTGAGGTGGCGGACGCCAAGGGGGACGCCAAGGCGTAAAACGGCGGGGGAGAGATTCCCTGGAAAATTCCGGCCGGAATAAAATACGGAGGAATGGACAAAAGAAAGCGGGTACAGGATGGTATTCCGAGAGAAGATGCGAAGAAAATTTCAGGGGCTGTACTGGCGCCAGCTGTTCGTCACGGCGGGCACCGTCCTTCTGACCCTGCTGCTTCTGGGCGCATCCTTTTTTTCCCTGAGTTATAATTACGCCAAACAGCAGAGAAATGAGGAACTGCAGGATAAGGCCAAGGCGGTGGCGGGATTTTCCGTGGAGTATCTGGCGGGAGACAAAATTTCCGGCGCGGAGGAATTTCGGAAACTGACTTCCTTTGCCGCCAGTATTTCCGATGTGAACTTTCTCGTCTGCGATACGGGCGGCGATATTCTGCTGACAACCGACGGCGGCAAGCTGGGGACGAATATCATCATTCCGCCCGATTTGATGCGGGAAACGCTGCAAAAGGGCATCAGCAATGTCAAGGGCAAGCTGAACGGCCTGTACAGCAGGGATCACTATGTGGTGGGCGTTCCGGTTTTGGAAAAAGGGACGCACACGGCGGTGGGCGCGGTCTTTGCCGTGGCAACCTCTACTCCGCTGGATCACATGTGGCAGGCGTTTGTGGGCCTGTTTTTTATGACGGCGGTGGTAGTGCTGATGGTGGCGTTTATGGCCTCTTCCGTCACCACGATGCGGCAGGTGCAGCCCATCCGGGAGATGGCGCAGGCCACCCGTCGGTATGCCGGGGGGGACTTCGACATCCGCATGAAGGATTACGGGCGCAACGACGAAATTGGAGAGCTGGCGTCGTCCTTTAACAATATGGCGGAGTCTTTGCAGCAGACGGAGCGTCAGCGCCGGGAATTTATTGCGAATATTTCCCATGAACTCAAGACGCCGATGACGACGATTGCCGGCTATACCGACGGCATTCTGGACGGGACCATTCCGCCCGAGAAGGAAAAGCAGTATTTGCAGATTATTTCCAACGAGAGCCGGCGCCTTTCCCGGCTGGTGCGCCGGATGCTGGACATATCACAGCTGCAGGTGATGGATCCGCTGAAAAACGGAAACCGTTTCGACGTGTGCGAGAGCATGCGCCGGGTGCTGATTTCCATGGAGAAGAAGATCACGGATCGCAGGCTGGACGTAGACGCCGATATTCCGGACGAGCCCATTCTGGTACGGGGCGACAAGGACCTCATCACACAGGTGATCTACAATCTTCTTGAAAATGCCACAAAATTTGCGCGGCCGAAATCCACGCTGTACCTCGGGGTGACGCCTATGGACGGAAAAGCCCGCATCACCGTGCGGAACGAGGGGGAGACTATCCCTGCCGAGGAACTGCCGCTGCTGTTTGAGCGTTTCCACAAGAGTGACAAATCCCGCAGCGAGGACAAGGACGGCGTGGGTCTGGGACTGTATATTGTCAAGACGATTCTGGAACAGCACAAGGAAAAGATCAGCGTTACGAGTGAGAACGGCGTGACCACATTTACGTTCTCCCTGACCATGGAATGAGGATGGAGCATGAACGATAAAGAGACTGCGGCAGGTACGCCGGAGGGACCGGATTCCCGCGCGCGCACGGAAAAAGCTCCGGAGACGGAGCGGGCGGCGGACACTTCCCCCGCCGAAGTGGTGGAATACTATGAACAGAGCGCGCTGTACGAGGTGGTGGAGTATTATGTCCAGCCGGGGCCGCTGCCGCGCCGCCCGTCCGCCGGCGCGCCGCGTACGGTAAAAAAGAAGTGCCGGCGGAAAGAGATCGGGCTGTTTCTGCTCTGCGCCGCCGTACTGGCGGGATTGGCGACAGGCGCGTTTTTCCTGGGCCGAAATTCGGAGGAACAGCAGAGCGGCAGCCAGGAGAACACACAGCAGGAGGAGAAGAGCGATACCGCCAAGGTTTCGATTCCCAGGTACAGGGCGGATAAAAATGTACGGTTTACCGCGGTGGAGAGCCACGGCAGCGCTCTGACCGCGCAGGAGATTTATCAAAAGGTCAACCCCGCCGTGGTAACGGTGATGGTTCAGCTGGACGGCAGCGCGGCAGTGGGAACCGGCGTGATCTTTACTTCGGACGGCTACATCCTGACCAACTATCACGTTGTGGCGGGTGGCAGGGACTGCAATGTGACGCTCAGCAATAACGGGACATATACGGCGGAATATGTAGCCGGCGATTCCAGCAACGACGTGGCGATTCTGAAAATCAACCGGAAGAACCTTTCCACGGCGGAGATCGGCTCCTCCGATGCGCTGTCGGTGGGCGACACGGTTTACGCCATCGGAAATCCGCTGGGCGTGGAGCTGCGAGGAACTTTTACGGACGGGATTGTTTCCGCGATTAACCGGGACGTGGAAGTGGGCGGGCGGAATATGACGCTGGTACAGACCAACGCGGCGCTGAACGCCGGAAATTCGGGCGGCCCGCTGATCAATGTTTACGGCCAGGTGGTGGGGATCAACACTATTAAAATGCGCTCCGCATTTTCCAACGTGGAGGGTCTGGGTTTTGCCCTGCCCACCAGCTCGCTGCAATATCTGGTTTCCGACCTGCTGACCTACGGAAAAATACAGCCGGAGCCGAAGCTGGGCATTTCCGTGGAAAAGCTGGGCACTACCCTGCAGGACGGCACCATCGGCGCCAAAATTGTCGCGGTGGAACCGAAATCTCCGGCGGCCAAGGCGGGCGTCTGGAACGGGGACATTTTGGTTTCCGTGGATGGGGAGAGCGTGCATTCCAGCGACGACGTGCTTCGCATCCGGCACCGGTACCATGTGGGGGATCGGATGCGGCTGAGGGTTTGGCGCGGCACCGGCTATTTGACGCTGACACTGCATTTGACGCAGGCGGCGAAAAACTGAATGAAAAAGGATGACCCGCGCGGGTCATCCTTTTTGCTTTTTTTGCGGTCAGAGCAGCAAAATTCCGGAAAAAAGCAAATAAATCCCAAAGGGACGCCGGAAAAAAGAGACGTCGAAAGACGTGGAAATCCACGCGCCCAGCAGTGCTGCCGCAACCGCCCAGGGAATGGCGGATTTTAACGTCGGGCGGTGCAGATACCCGTTTTTCCAGTGACAGTACAGGGCGGACGCGGCGGTGGGGAGAAAAAACAGGAGATTGATCCCCTGAGCCGTTCGGGTGTCAACGCCGAGAAAAAGCGTCATCACCAGAAGCAGCAGCGTCCCGCCGCCCACTCCCCACGCGGAGATCGTCCCGCAGGCAAATCCGCATAATAAAGGAAGCAGCCACTTCACAGCAGATATTTCACCCCCGCATAAAAAAGAAAGGCGGCAAAAATCCATTTCAGCCAGACGGTAGAGACCCGGCCGTACAGCCGCCCGCCTAAAATTCCGCCGAAAAACCCGCCCAGCAGGTAGGGCAGCGCGGAGACTACGGAGAGCTCCGCCCGAAAAAAATAGACACAGGCCGAAACCGCGCAGACCGGAAAAATAACGCCCACGCAGGTGGCAAACAGCTGCCGCCGCGTCAGCGAGGTTCCGCGGGAGAGCAGGGGAAGAAAAACCATTCCGCCGCCTCCGCCGAACAGGCCGTTGGCAAATCCTGCGGCGGTACCGGCAAGTCTGGCACGCCATGCATTGCTCATAAATTTACCGCCTTTTCACAGAATCAAAAAGTTCCGGGGCGCATGAAAACGCCCCGGAAGAAAAAGCCGCGCCGTACGGAATTTTCCGCATCGGCAGACGCCGTCCGGCGCGGCGGCCCCGGGGAAGATTACTTCGCCTTAAAGCTGTTGCAGTCCACGCACTGACTCTCTGTGGGGTGGGATTCATGAGTGCCGATCTGCACGGTGTCCAGACCGCAGTATTCGTTGTCCTGGCAGTGGTTTGCGCATTCGCTGACGGTGCATTTTACACTGGTGTTGGGGGTGCAGGAGCAGCCGTCGTTGGTGCATTCCTTCTTCATAAAAAATCCTCCCGTATGAAAAATTCGGCGGCGAACCACGCCGGGTCATGGCGTGAATCCGTCCGCCGAAGGATAGTTTGTACACCGGGAATAAAACTATGCTGGGAAATTCTTCAAAATAAAATCAGCCGATATGCAGGAGGCTGGTGGCAAACTGAAAATAGATGATCAGGGAGACGGCGTCTACGATGGTGGTAATCAGCGGGGAAGCCATGACCGCGGGGTCAAAGCCGACTTTTTTTGCCAGCAGCGGCAGCGCGCTGCCCACCAGCTTGGAGGAGAATACCGTGACGACCAGCGTGCAGCACACCACGGCCGCCACCATGGGCGTCACGGCGGCGTTATGAAACAGCATCCGATCCACCAGCATCAGTTTCACAAAATTTGCCAATGCCAGCACTACGCCGCACAGGACGGAAATTTTAATCTCCTTCCAGAGAACTTTGAAAGTGTCCCGGAATTCGATTTCGTTCAGGGAGATCCCGCGGATTACCGTGACGGCGGACTGGGATCCGGCGTTTCCGCCGGTATCCATCAGCATGGGGATGTAGGCGGTCAGGACGGTGACAGTGGCCAGCGCATTCTCGAACCGGGAGATAATCTGCCCGGTAAAGGTGGCGGAAATCATCAGCAGCAGAAGCCAGGGAATCCGCGCCTTGAACATCTCAAATGCGCTGGTTTTCAGATAGGGCTTGTCCGTGGGGACGATAGCCGCCATTTTTTCAATATCCTCGGTGGCCTCGTCCTGCAGAACGTCGATGGCATCGTCCACGGTGACGATGCCGACAAGGCGGTTTTCCGTGTCCACAACGGGCAGCGCCAGAAAATCATATTTGCTCAGGGAGCTGGCCACAAATTCCTGATCATCCAGCGTCTTGACGGAGATGATGTTTTTCTCCATAATATCGCCGATCACGGCGTCCTCGCTGGCCAGAAGCAGCGTGCGGATGGAGACAAGGCCAATCAGATGGCGCCACTCGTCGATGACATAGCTGATGTTGATGGTTTCTTTGTCCGGGCCGGTCTGACGGATGCGTTTGAAAGCGTCCGTCACGGTCATATCCCGCTTTAAATCCACAAATTCCGTGGTCATAATCGAACCGGCGGAATCCTCGGGGTATTTTAGGATTTCATTGATGCCCTTGCGGGTTTCCGGATCGGCGTGCTTCAAAATGCGCTTGACCACGTTGGCGGGCATTTCCTCCACCAGATTCACCGCGTCATCCAAATACAGTTCGTCCAAAACCTCCCGCAGCTCCGTGTTGGAAAACCCGCGAATTAACAGTTCCTGCTCATCGGATTCCAGCTCTACGAACACCTCCGCTGCGGGCTCCTTGGACAGCAGCCGGAACACCAGCGGCATATTTTCCTCGCTGAGATCCTCCAGAACCAGTGCAATGTCCGCCGGTTCCATGGAATTCAGAAGGCCGCGCAGCTCGGAATATCGTTTTCGCGAGATCAGATCCTCAATTTTTTTGGAAAATTCCACCCGTTCATTTTCGTGTTCAAACATACGCGCGTCCTCCTTTCTCGAATCCTCTCCGGTATTATGCGCCGTCGGCATAAAAAAAGACTCCAACCGTTCCATCCGGAAACGATCGGAGCGAAACGCACCGCGAAGGCGGCCAGCGCCTTTCTACCGTTCAAGCTTTAGCCTCACAAGGCGGTGTAGTTGCGTTAAATGATACCTTGCAGTTCGATATCACCTGTTCAAACCCTCTCATGATGTCTCCATCACTCTGCGGCAGCAACCCGTATCCCTGTGGTAGCCTTACCTACCGGATTTTCTCTTTTATCAGCAGCTTTATCGTATGCCCATTTGCGTCGGATGTCAACCGGGAAACTTTTTTTATCCAAAAGTTTCAAATCCCTTCCGGGGAAAGAGATCCTTGTACACCAGGGGTTGAGATGCTATAATATACTGTTGGCTGTGTATACCGATCACGACGATGGCAGAGGGAGGGAACACATGGGACTGCACGACGGACACCGGGAAAAAATGCGGAAACGGTATCTTGACGGCGGATTAGAGACATTTGCTGACCACGAGGCGCTGGAACTTCTGCTGTTCTATGCGATTCCAAGACGGGACACCAATGAGACGGCGCATCTCCTTCTTCAGCGCTACGGATCTCTACAGGCAATTTTCAGCGCGCCTGTGGAGGACTTGCAAAAAGTAAAGGGGATGGGGCGGAACGCCGCCGTTCTGCTGAAGCTGGCGCCGGAAATCTGCCGGAAAGCTAAAATGTCGGGAAACGGACACGATATTATTCTGAACAGCACGGAAAAGGCGGGCGCCTATCTGCTGGAACGGTTTTCCAACGAGAAAAACGAGGTCATTTATCAGCTCTGCCTGGACAGAAAGGGAAAGCTCCTTGCCTGCAAGCGGCTGGGAGAGGGCAATGCGGACGCCGCCGAGCTGAATGTGCGGCAGCTGGTGGAGAACACGCTGCTGTCTTCCGCCAGCGCGGTCATTCTGGCGCATAACCATCCCAGCGGAATCGCCCTGCCGTCCCGCACGGATTACGTTACGACGCACCGGGTGCAGGACGCGCTGAAAACCATCGGCGTTCCGCTGGTGGATCACATCATTGTGGCGGACGACGATTTCGTATCCATGGCGGACAGCGGAATTTTAACGCGATAACCGAAGTCGGCGGAGGGCCGGCGAACGATTCTGTATGGACGGAGAAAAGGATACTATGCCGAAATTTCATGTGGTTTCTCCCTACGAGCCCTCCGGCGATCAGCCGGAGGCCATTGAAAAACTGGCGGAGGGGATTCGGAACGGGCTGGACGAGCAGGTTCTGCTGGGCGTGACGGGATCCGGCAAGACCTATACCATGGCGAAAGTCATTGAGAAGGTTCAGCGTCCCACGCTGGTGCTGGCGCACAATAAAACGCTGGCGGCCCAGCTGTGTTCCGAATTCAAGGAGTTTTTCCCGGACAACGCGGTGGAGTATTTTGTCTCCTACTACGACTATTATCAGCCGGAGGCATACATCCCCCACACGGATACCTATATTGCGAAGGACGCCGCCATCAATGAGGAAATCGACCGGCTGCGGCTGTCCGCCACCTTTTCCCTGCTGGAGCGGCGGGATGTGATTGTGGTGTCCTCCGTCAGCTGCATTTACGGGCTGGGCGAACCGGAGGATTTTGCCCGCATGGCGGTTTCCCTGCGCGCCGGAACGGAATACAGCCGGGAGCTGTTGCTGAAAAAACTAGTGGAGAGCCGGTACGAGCGCAACGATGTGGCGTTTGAACGCAACATGTTCCGTGTCCGGGGCGACACGGTGGAGATCTACCCCGCCTATTATAAGGACAAGGCGGTCCGGGTGGAATTTTTCGGGGACGAGGTGGATCGCATCAGCGAGTTCAACCCCGTTACCGGCATCGCGGACAGGACGCTGGCGCATGTGGTAATTTATCCGGCGTCCCACTATGTCACCACCCGGGACAAGATGGATCGGGCGGTCGGGGAGATCCGGCGGGAGCTGGACGAGCGGGTGCGGTTCTTTACGGACAACGACCAGCTGGTGGAGGCGCAGCGCATCAAGCAGCGCACGGAGTACGATATGGAGATGATGACGGAGCTGGGTTACTGCTCCGGCATCGAGAACTATTCCCGGGTGATCTCCGGCCGTCCGGTGGGCAGCGCGCCCATGACGCTGCTGGATTTCTTCCCCAAGGATTTTTTGCTGTTTGTGGACGAATCCCATGTGACGCTGCCCCAGGTACGCGCCATGTACAACGGCGACCGTGCCCGGAAGCAGGCGCTGATTGATTACGGCTTCCGCCTGCCCTGCGCTTACGACAACCGCCCGCTGAAATTTGAGGAGTTTGAGGGACGTATCAATCAGGCGGTCTACGTTTCCGCCACGCCCGGCGACTATGAGAGATCCCGGGCTGGGCAGATTGTGGAGCAGGTGATCCGCCCCACGGGGCTGCTGGATCCCAATGTGGAAGTGCGGCCGGTGGCGGGGCAGATTGACGATCTCATCAGTGAGATCCATGTCAGGGCGGCGAAAAATGAGCGGGTGCTGGTCACTACGCTGACCAAAAAGATGGCGGAGGATTTAACCGACTATCTGAAGGGCGCGGGCGTCCGCGTGCGGTATATGCACTCCGATGTGGAGACCATTGAGCGGATGGAGATTATCCGGGACTTGCGGCTGGGCAAATTCGACGTTCTGGTGGGAATCAACCTGCTGCGCGAGGGCCTTGACCTGCCGGAAGTCTCTCTCGTGGCGGTGCTGGACGCGGACAAGGAGGGCTTTTTGCGGTCGGAGACCTCGCTGATTCAGACCATGGGCCGCGCGGCACGAAACGCCGAGGGGCTGGTGGTGCTGTATGCCGACACCGTGACGCCGTCCATGCGGACGGCAATGGAGGAGACGGCACGCCGCCGGAAAATTCAGGACGCATATAACAGGGCGCACGGCATCGTGCCGAAAACCATTATAAAAGACGTCCGGGACGTGCTGGAGATCTCCAAGCCCGAGGACGGCGGCAGAAAGAAGCGCGGGGGCCGCACGGCCAAGCTGTCCGAGCAGGATCGCACGGCGGAAATCACCAAACTGGAGAACGAAATGCGGGAGGCGTCCAAGAGGCTGGAATTTGAATATGCCGCAGTTTTGCGGGACCGGATCATCGAACTGAAGGGGAAATAGGAGCGCCGCGCTTTTTCACGGCCGGGACGCGGGCACTGAGGGCAAGTTACAGAAAACATGGAAAATTTTAAAAAATCTATTGACGGACGCTGTAAATTTCGATACATTAATTTAGAACGAATGTTCTAAAACGGGAGCCGGATTTATGAAAGATTTAAAGACAGCGGATTTGATCCTCCGCCCGGCGTCTCCAGAGCTCGCCCCGCGGGTGCTGGAGTATTACCTGCGGAACCGAAAATTTCTGGAGCCGTTTGAAGCGAAGCACGAGGAATCCTTTTTTACGCTGGAACGGCAGCGCGAGGGCTTGAAAAAGGATGCGGAGGGCGCGGAAAACCGCGCTTCCGCCCGGTTTTACATCTGCCCGAAGGCGGAGCCGGATCGCATCATCGGGACGGCGGCGCTGAACAATATCGTCTGGGGCTGTTTTGAATCCTGCTGCCTCGGCTATAAGCTGGACGGCGGATACCTGAACCGGGGCTATATGACTCAGGCGGTGGCCGCCGTGACACGGTTCGCGTTTGAGACGCTGCACCTGCACCGGATAGAGGCCAACGTCATGCCACGGAACGGGCGATCGCTGCGGGTGTTGGGAAAATGTGGGTTCCGGGAAGAGGGGATTGCGCGGAATTACCTGAAAATCAACGGAGTCTGGGAAGATCATATTCATATGGTACGGCTCAACGACAATCTTTAATCTTTAAAGAGAAATTTTCCGCGGCGTTTGCAAAGACGCCGCGGCGCAAAGGAGAACACATGACGGACGAAGCGCAGATCAAACGCCCCACAGGGGCATACGCCGGCATCCTGACTGCCGCGGCGCTGTGGGGCGCTATTGGATTGTGGACGCGGAACCTGATGGCGGGCGGGCTCTCGCCCTATTCGATTGTCGTGGTGCGGAATCTGGGCGGACTGCTGGCCCTGACGGCCGTTTTCGCCCTGACCGATCACGGCGTGTTTCAGATAAAGCTCCGGGATTTAAAATATTTTTTCGGAACGGGGATTGTCAGTGTGCTGGCGTTTACCGTCTGCTACTTCTCCTGCCAGCAGGTCTGCTCGCTGGCGGTGGCCGCCATCCTTCTCTACACGGCTCCGGCCATTGTGGTAATCCTTTCGGCGATTCTCTGGAAAGAGCCGGTTACCCGCAAAAAAGTGACGGCGCTGGTTCTGACGCTGGTGGGCTGCGCCTGCGTCACCGGCGTGTTTGCCGGGGATCTCACCGTGACGCTGCGGGGTGTGCTGCTGGGGCTTGGCGCGGGATTTTTTTATGCACTGTACAGTGTTCTGGGCCGGTATGCGCTGGCGCACTACGGGCCGATGACCGTGACCTATTGGACGTTTGTTTTCTGCGGCGCCGGATCGCTGGCGTTTGTCCGTCCCAAAGAACTGGCGGCGGGTTTTTCCCATCCGTCGGCTTGGCTGCTGTCTTTGGGGCTGGTGGTGCTTTCCACGGTGCTGCCGTATCTTTTTTATACTTGGGGGCTTGCAAGAGTGGAGGCCGGCAGGGCTTCCATTATGGCGAGCCTGGAACCTGTTGTGGCTTCGCTGGTGGGCGTGCTGGTGTTTGGAGAACCCATGGGCGTTTTAACCGCCTTGGGCATCGGCTGTGTGCTGGCGGGCGTGTATATTCTGCGCTAGAGGATAAACTATGAAAAAGAAAGACGAAAAAACCAATGTAATGCGGATTCTGGAACAGAAAAAAATCCCGTATACCGCGCACTTTTATGAGGGGACGGAGGATCCGGAGGGCACCAGGGAATACGGCGCGCATATCGCCGCCGTGCTGGGGCAGGATCCGGCGCGGGTGTTTAAGACGCTGGCGGCCCGCGGCGCTTCCGGAAATTACTATGTGTTCGAGGTTCCCGTGGCGGAGTCGCTGGATTTGAAAAAAGCGGCGCGGGCGGTAGGCGAAAAGTCCGTGGAACTGCTGCGTGTGGCGGAGATCAACGCCGTGACCGGCTACATCCGCGGCGGATGCAGCCCGGTGGGGATGAAGAAGCGGTTTCCCACTGTTTTTCACGAGACCGCGCGGGACTTTCCCACCATTTTTATTTCCGGCGGGAAAATCGGCGCGCAGGTGGAAGCTGCGCCCCTGCCGCTGATAGAGCTGGTACGCGGCACGGCGGCGGACATTATTGCAAACTAGCATATGGATCTGATGGATCTGACCGGAAATCCGGCAGAGGCAGAGAATGATAAATTGCTCAAAAAAGAAAGTTGAGGATCACCTGATGGAAAACAACGCAATCAAGAAAACCGCCATGGTCACCGTCTGCGGACGGCCCAACGTGGGCAAGTCCAGCCTAACCAACGCGCTGGTGGGCGAAAAAATCGCCATCGTCTCCAATAAGGCGCAGACAACCCGGAACCGCATCTGCGGCGTGGTGAACCGGGACGGCGTGCAGTATGTGCTGATGGACACGCCGGGCCTGCACAAGCCCAAGTCTGCGCTGGGCGACTATATGGTGAAAATTGTCACCTCCAGTCTGGCGGGCGTGGACTGCGCGCTGCTGCTGGCGGAGCCCATCGCCCATGTGGGCGGCCCGGAAAAGGCGCTGATTGCCCGGATTCGGGAGGAGAAACTCCCCTGCATTCTCTGCATTAACAAAATTGACACCGTCAATCCCGACGAGCTGCTGCCGGTGATGGCGGCTTACAATGCGGAATGGGACGGTTTTGCCGCCATTATCCCCATTTCCGCCCACACGGGCAGCGGGTTGGACGATCTGCTGCACGAGATGAGCCGGTTCGCCGCAGACGGCCCGCAGCTGTTTCCGGACGGGCAAACCACCGACCAGCCGGAACGGCAGGTGGTGGCTGAGATTATCCGGGAAAAGCTGCTGCTGTGCCTGGATAAGGAAATTCCCCACGGCACGGCGGTGGAACTGACGAAGTTTTCCGAGCGGGACAGCGGCATCATCGACGTGGACGCCACCATTTACTGCGAGAAGGCCAGCCACAAGGGAATCATCATCGGGCGGCAGGGCGCCATGCTGAAAAAGATCAGCACGCTTGCCCGCCAGGATATTGAAAAATTTATGGGGACCAGAGTATTTCTGGAGACTTGGGTCAAGGTCAAGGAAAACTGGCGTGAAAATGAACTGTATGTAAAGAATCTGGGCTACCGGGACGAATAAAGAACCGCCGCAGGCGAAATTGGGCGATCAGAACCGGGAAACGCCGCACCGAATTAAGGAGAACGCAGAGACAGATGCAGGATAAGATTGTTGTCAAGGGTGCAAGGGAAAACAACCTGAAAAATATTGACGTCACGATCCCCCGGGACAAGCTGGTGGTGCTGACGGGGCTTTCCGGTTCCGGAAAGTCCTCGCTGGCTTTCGATACCATCTATGCCGAAGGGCAGCGGCGGTATGTGGAGAGTCTGAGCTCTTATGCCCGGATGTTTCTGGGGCAGATGGACAAACCGGATGTGGATTACATTGACGGCCTGAGCCCCGCCATTTCCATTGACCAAAAGACGACCTCCAAAAACCCGCGTTCCACCGTGGGCACGGTGACGGAGATCTACGACTATCTGCGCCTGCTCTGGGCGCGGGTCGGCACGCCGCACTGCCCCAAATGCGGCAGAGAGATTCATCAGCAGACCATCGACCAGATCATCGACCAGGTGCTTTCCCTGCCGGAGGGTACCCGCATTCAGGTTATGGCGCCGGTGATCCGCGGAAAAAAGGGCGAGTATGCCAAGGTGTTTGAAAACGCCCGGAAATCCGGCTATGTCCGCGTCCGCGTGGACGGGTCGCTATACGAGCTGGATGAGAAAATTGAGCTGGATAAAAATAAGAAGCACAATATTGAAATTGTCGTTGACCGCATTATCGTGCGGCCCGATGCGCGCCGGCGGCTCACCGATTCCGTGGAGACCGCGTCGGCGCTGGCGGGCGGCATCGTGGTGGTCAACCTGCTGCGGGAAGAAAAAGATCTCCTCTTCTCCCAGAACTATGCCTGCGAACACTGCGGGATTTCCATTGAGGAGCTCACCCCGCGGATGTTTTCTTTTAACAGCCCCTTTGGCGCCTGCCCCACCTGCACGGGACTTGGCAGTCTGCTGAAGGCGGATCCGGATTTGATTGTGCCGGATCGGTCGCTGTCTATTCTGGATGGCGCGATTCAGGCGTCCGGCTGGTCCTCCATCCGCTCGGACGGCATTTCCCGGATGTATTTTGAGGCGCTTTCCAAGAAATATCACTTCGCGCTGACCACTCCGTGGGAAACGCTTTCCGACGAGGTGAAAGGCATCATCCTTTACGGCACCAAGGGCGAAAAACTGGAGCTGCACTACGATCAGCCCCGGGGAAAGGGCGTTTTGCGCCAGCCCTTCGAGGGGATCTGCAACAATCTGGAGCGGCGCTACCGGGAGACTCAGAGCGATTCCAGCAAGCGGGATCTGGAGGAGACCATGTCCCAGCGCCCCTGCCCGGAGTGCGGCGGCAGACGGCTGCGGAGGGAATCACTGGCGGTGACGGTGGGCGGCATGAGCATTTATGACTTTACGACGCTCTCCGTTACCGACGCGTTGAAATTCATCAACGCGTTGAAACTGACCGATCAACAGTTGCTGATTGCCGATCGGATCTTGAAAGAAATCCGCAGCCGCCTGGGCTTTTTGCAGTCGGTGGGGCTGAGCTACCTGACGCTCAGCCGCAGCGCGGCAACGCTGTCCGGCGGTGAGAGCCAGCGGATTCGTCTGGCGACCCAGATTGGATCTTCCCTGATGGGCGTGCTTTACATTCTGGACGAGCCCTCCATCGGCCTGCACCAGCGGGACAACGACAAGCTGCTGGCCACGCTGAAGCATCTGCGGGATCTCGGTAATACCCTGATCGTGGTGGAGCACGACGAGGATACCATGCGCGCGGCGGACTACCTCATCGACATCGGCCCCGGCGCGGGCGAGCACGGCGGTCAGGTGGTGGCGGCCGGCACACCGGAGGAGGTCATGGCGAATCCCAAATCCCTCACGGGACAGTATCTGTCCGGTAAGCGGAAGATTCCCGTCCCGGCGGAACGCCGTCCGGGCAACGGAAAATTTCTGACCGTCATCGGCGCGGCGGAGAACAACCTGCGCCATGTGGACGTCCGGTTTCCGCTGGGGACATTTACGGTGGTTACCGGCGTGTCCGGTTCCGGAAAATCCTCCCTGGTCAACGAAGTCCTCTTCAAGCGGCTGGGCGTGGAGCTGAACCGCATGAAGCTGCGGCCGGGGAAATGCGATCGTATTGAGGGCATCGAATACCTCGACAAGGTGGTGGACATCGACCAGAGCCCCATTGGGCGGACGCCCCGCTCCAATCCCGCCACCTACACCGGCGTGTTCAACGACATTCGCGATCTCTTTGCCCAGACGCAGGAGGCCAGGAGCCGGGGCTATGGCGCCGGACGCTTTTCCTTCAACACCCGGGGCGGACGGTGCGAGGCCTGCGGCGGCGACGGCCTGATCAAAATTGAAATGCACTTTCTGCCGGATGTGTTCGTCCCCTGCGAAGTCTGCGGCGGCAAGCGATATAACCGCGAGACGCTGGAGGTGCGCTACAAGGGGAAGAATATCTCCGAAGTGCTGGATATGACCGCCGAGGAGGCGGCGGAGTTTTTCCGCAGCATCCCGAAGATCTCCAAAAAAATGCAGACACTTTGCGACGTGGGCCTGGG
>JBFLFX010000031.1:0-17805 GCA_041859815.1 Dysosmobacter sp.
CACTTATCGCAAACTATATCGATCCGATTATTGGGGATATGTGTGTTCAGGATATGAATACACGGACGGTGGATGTGTATATTCAAAAGCTCCAGAAAACAAAGCCTGTGGAGACAAATGGGCGTAGAGCAAAGGCGGAATTTTTGCCGCCAGCCAGCATTGAGAAAATTATCAAATTGACGCGCTGTGCCTTCAAGCAGGCCGTTCGCTGGGAAATCATCTCCAAGAACCCGTTTGATAACGCTATCATTCCCAAAGTGGAGCGTGTCCATCGTGAAATCTGGAATGCAAGTATGATAAAAACGGCACTGGACCAATGTACTGATGCAAAGTTGTACCTTGCCATGAACCTTTCCTTTGCCTGTTCTATGCGATTGGGAGAAATTCTGGGGCTGACATGGAACAATGTACATATCAGCGATGCGGACATTGCGGCAGATGATGCGTATGTTTTTATTGACAAGGAACTGTCCCGCGTTTCCAGAGAGGCCATGGAGGTGGTGGGAGATAAGGGAATTATCAAAGTGTTTCCGATTGTTATGTCCAACTGTTCCACCACTCGTTTGGTTCTCAAAAATCCAAAAACAGCTTCCAGCGTCCGCAAGGTCTGGCTTCCTAAGACAGTGGCCTATATTCTGCTGGAGTGGCAGGAATCTCAGCAAAAGCAAAAGGACTTTTTAGGCGATGAATATATCGACTATGATCTGGTGGTAGCACAGTCCAATGGTCGCCCCTGCGAAATCAAATTGATTGAGAACGAGTTTAACCGTCTGAAGGAACGCGCGGAACTGCCGAATGTGGTTTTCCATTCGCTCAGGCATTCCAGCACGACGTACAAGCTGAAGCTCAACAAGGGCGACATCAAGGCCACACAGGGTGATACCGGTCATGCAGAGAGCGATATGGTCACACAGGTTTACGCGCACATTCTTGATGAAGATCGCAAGGTCAATGCTCAAAAGTTTGAAGCGGCATTCTACGCCAATCCGGATTTGCGGGAGGCCAAGGTGCCCACAGAGCAGCCGGCAGCCTTGAATGTGGAGCTGCTGATCGAGCAGCTTCGGCAGTCGCCGGAGTTGGCGTCGGCACTGGCAGGTTTGATTGCAAAACCGGCTGGCTAATACCGTATTAGCCAAAACGGTTCCAAAACGCGGATAGCCCCCAAAACTGTTCCAGCAATATTAAGGGGCCAAAGCAAAAATGCAGACCCAACTCGCTGGCAGAAGCAAGATAATGGGCTGTACTTTTGGAATAAAAAAACACCATATTTCCTTAGAAATACAGTGTTTTTGGTACGCTCGCCCGGATTCGAACCGGGGGCCTTCCCCTTAGGAGGGGGACGCTCTATCCTGCTGAGCTACGAACGCATATATGAAATTTGGTGCCGGAGGTTTTAGGTCACCTTCCGCTTAGGAGGCGGACGCTCTATCCAGCTGAGCTACGGAGACATAGATTCAATTTTCAAAAAATCAATTAAATAACGGACGCAAGGGCATACGTTCCACCATATGCTTGCAAAGCAACGGTTCCATCCGGCTAAATTGCAAGAGCGCAATAACCGCGTCGGAAAATTGATGGGATACGGTGGAAAACATAGCTATTGTACCTTCTTAGAGGGTTCCTGTCAATGAAAGAGAGAAAAAAACCGGATGCGACAGAATTGCGGAGATGGATTTTGAACAGCTGAGGCGGGAAAGCACACGAATTTTCAAAAACCTGAGTTGACAAACGGATTGAAACGTCTATAATATTACTATAAATAAATGCATTGACGAAAAGAGAACTTTTATGCGGCGCACAGCGAGAGGGGAAAAGGGTGAAAGCCCCTTGCGATACGCGGAAGTTTAGCCGCTTCTGAGCAGCCCGCGATGAATGGGACGTTCCATCCCCGTTAACGGATGACTGAGATGTCCGGTGCGGCCGGATAATTAGGGTGGTACCGTGAAGCAGACGCTTCGCCCCTAACCGGGGCGGAGCATTTTTTTATCCGGCGCCGCAATTCAAATTTTAGGAGGAAGAAGCCATGAGCCATCCAAGTTATGGGCTGAACGAACTGCGCGAAATGTTCCTCAGCTATTTTGAAAGCAAAGGGCATCTGAGATTGCCCAGCTTTTCCCTGATCCCGCACAATGACGCATCCCTGCTGTTGATTAATGCGGGAATGGCGCCGATGAAAACCTGGTTTACACGGGAGGAAGAGCCGCCCTGCACCCGTGTGACCACCTGTCAGAAGTGCGTTCGCACCGGCGACATTGAGAACATCGGCAAGACTTCTCGCCACGGCACTTATTTTGAAATGCTGGGGAATTTCTCCTTCGGCTACTATTTTAAAAAGGAAGCGATTCCCTGGGCATGGGAGTTTTTGACAAAAGTGGTGGGGCTTGAGGAGGATCGCCTGTACCCCTCCGTTTACAAGGAGGACGATGAGGCGTGGAATATCTGGCATGACGATATGCACATTCCCGCCGCGCGTATTTTCCGTTTCGGCAAGGAGGACAACTTCTGGGAACACGGCGCCGGTCCCTGCGGACCGTGCTCCGAGATTTACTATGACCGCGGAGCGAAGTACGGCTGCGGCAAGCCAACCTGCACGGTGGGCTGCGACTGTGACCGCTATATCGAAGTCTGGAACGTGGTATTCTCCCAGTTCGTCAACGACGGCGCGGGTAATTACACCGAAATGACCCATAAAAACATCGATACGGGAATGGGCCTGGAGCGTCTGGCGGTGGTTTCGCAGGACGTGGAATCGCTGTTCGACGTAGACACCGTGATGAACATTACCAATCGGGTGTCCAGGATTACCGGTAAGCATTATGAGGAGGATCACAAGACCGATGTGTCCCTGCGGGTGATCACCGACCACATCCGTTCCGCTGTCTTTCTGATCGGCGACGGCGTGCTGCCGTCCAACGAGGGCCGGGGCTATGTGCTGCGCCGTCTGCTGCGCCGCGCCGCGCGCCATGGGAAACTGCTCGGCGTAAACCATCCGTTCCTCTATGAAGTGGTGGACACCGTGATTCATGAGAATGAGTGCGCTTATCCGGATTTGCGTCAGAAACAGGGATATATTACCAAAGTAGTCCGTACGGAAGAGGAAAACTTTGCCAAGACTATTGACGGCGGTATGCACATCTATGAAGAGTTGCTGGCGGAGCATCAGAAAAAAGGCGAAAAGGTTTTTTCCGGCGCAGATGCCTTTAAGCTGTATGACACATTTGGATTCCCGATTGATCTGACCTCTGAAATGGCGGCGGACGAGGGCATGAGCATAGACCGCAAGGCGTTCGACGAATTAATGGAGGCCCAGCGCGTCCGCGCCCGCAAGGCGCGGGAAGCAATGGGCGATCTCGCATGGGCGGGCATTGATCTGGGCCTGGACGCCACGCCCACCGAATTCACCGGCTATGACTGCGTTATCAATACCGGCAAGGTGCTGGCGATTGTGGCGGACGGGGAGCTGCGCGACGAAATGGTGAAGGGCGTGGACGGCATGCTGGTGCTGGACAGAACCCCGTTTTATGCGGAGATGGGCGGCCAGATTGCCGATCACGGCACCATCAAGCTGGGCGATGCGGTGTTTACCGTGACCAATGTGCAGCGCGACAAGGCGGGCAAATTCCTCCACGCCGGTACCATGACGGAGGGGAGTCTGCAGGTCGGAGACGAAGTCGTCTGCGCCATCGACGCAGAGCGCCGGCAGGCAATTGCCCGTGCCCACAGCGCGACTCATCTGCTGGACGCCGCGCTGCGCGAGGTTTTGGGCGATCATGTCCATCAGGCGGGTTCCCTGGTGGAGCCGGATCGCCTGCGCTTTGACTTCACGCATTTCAACGCGATTACCGCTGAAGAACTGGCGCGGATCAGCCATCTGATCAACGAGAAAATTCTGGAGGGCCTGCCTGTGGTGACGCGGGTCATGCCCATTGAAGAAGCGCAGAAGCTGGGGGCCACCGCGCTGTTCGGTGAAAAGTACGGTAAAATCGTCCGCGTTGTCAGCATGGGGGATCCGGAGAAGCCGTTTTCCATGGAATTCTGCGGCGGCACGCACTTGGACAACACCGCCAAGGTTGGCCCGTTTCACATCTGCTCCGAGTCCTCCGCGGCGTCCGGCGTCCGCCGGATTGAGGCCACCGTGGGCAGAGAATCCCTGAAAACCATGAACCGCAATCAGGAACTACTGTTCCGTGCGGCGGAGCTGCTGAAAACAAGCCCGGCGGATCTGGCGGAGCGCGCCGGTCAGCTTATGAACGAGATGCGCGACCTGCGGGCAAAATTGGGCAAATTTAAGACGAAGGCGTCTTTGGGACAGGCGGAGCAGTTTCTGACTTCTTTCCGGGAAGTCGGCGGGCTGAAGGTAATCACGAAGACGCTGAACGGTGTGGATGCCAATACCCTGCGTCAGATGGGTGATTTTCTGCGGGACAAAGAACCTGCGGCGGTGGCGGTTCTGGCTGTGACCGGGGAAGAGAAGATCACGTTTTTGGCCGTCTGCGGCAAAGAGGCCGTAAAAAAAGGCATTAAGGCGGGAGAACTTGTCCGCGCGGTGTCCAGGATTGCAAACGGCTCCGGCGGCGGAAAGCCGGATTCCGCCATGGGCGGCGGCAGGGACTTGCTGAAGCTGGACGATGCAATGGCCGCGGTGGATGACTTCGTCGCCGAGAAGCTGCAATAAGGCACCCAAAACCTGTTCCGCCCATTGCGGAGGGACTTCCGGCAGTGGCAGAATGACACATCGTTGAAACAGCAGCATTTGTAAAGTAAAAATACCATACAGATACTTTTGAGAGAAAGGAGGGGAGATAATGTCTGATTGCTTGTTTTGCAAGATTGCGGCGGGAGAAATTCCGTCCAACAAGGTGTATGAGGATGATCTCTGCTATGCATTTTATGATATTGCGCCGCAGGCACCGTCCCATTTTCTTGTGATTCCGAAGGAGCATATTCCCTCGGTATCCGCGATCAATTCATCTAACAGCGCGGTGGTAGCGCACATTTTTGAAGTGATTGCAAAGATTACGGCGGAGAAGGGAATCGTCAGTTACCGTGTAGTTTCCAATATTGGAGAGCAGGCGGGGCAAAGCGTTCCGCACCTGCACTTCCACGTGCTGTCCGGCCGCGACATGACATGGCCGCCGGGCTAAGCGCACTGAGAATTTGATCTTTTTCGTCTCACAAAACGGAAAAGCACAATCGTGTCGTTTACCGCCGCTTCGCGGAACTGCGGCACAGAGGGTTGGGAGAAAAACCGCATCTCTTCAATGAAGGGTGCGGCTTTTCTCAAAAGAAAATTGAACCATACGGTTCATAATTTGACTCTGGAAGCACCCGAATGGTAACCTCATAGGGAGGTGAGACGGTTGTATTTCAAACGACTTTATGAATTGCGCGAGGACAGCGATCTCACGCAGAAAACGGTGGCCGAATATTTGAATATGCAGCCAAACGTTTACCGCCGCTACGAGAAGGGAATCCGCGAGATTCCATCCTGGGCGGTGATTAAGCTGGCCGAGTATTATCATACCAGCACGGACTACATTTTGGGCCTTACCGACGATGCCCGGGCACGCAAATGAGAAAACTGGCGGCTTTGTCGTTTTCCTTTGCGGCGGGAATTTTTCTGGCACAGTACCTGCTGCCGCTTACCTGGCAGCTTCCGCTGTGCCTTGCTGCCTGCGGCCTGGGCGCGGCGGCGTTTTTGCTTCGGAATTCCGGACGGCTGCGGATTTTGCTGATTGCCGCGGGGCTTGCCGCGGCAATGTCCTGGAACTGGGCATATTCTCAGTTCCTCAGCGTCCCTGCTGAAAAGCTGGCGGGAACCGAAATCCGCGGCCTGACCATGACGCTCTGCGACTATGCCCATTCCACGAAGTATGGCGCAAAAGTGACGGTGCGCCCGCAAATTGACGGCCTTCACGGTGCCCGGGCGGTTTATTACGGGAAGCAGGCGCTGCTAAGGCTTACGCCGGGAAATACAATTACTGTGGACGCACGGCTGAGCAGTGCCTCCCATATTCGGGAGGATGATGTCACGGCGTTTACGTCCAAAGGCGTGTTTTTGCTGATAACCGGGCGGGGAACTCCCGCCGTCGGTACCGGAGACGCCAATTCCCCGCGCTGGTGGCCCCGGCGCGCCGGGCGCGCTTTGCAGACACGGATAGCGAGCCTTTTTACCGGTGACACGGCGGGATTTCTGACTGCAATTCTCACCGGAGACAAGTCGCATCTGTCCGCCGGCGCGGCTTCCGATTTGTCGGAAGCGGGGCTGTTCCATATTCTGGCGGTTTCGGGAATGCACTGCGCGTTTCTGCTGTCTATGGTTGTCTTTCTGGCGGGACGGCACCGCCGCCGGCTGGTTGCGGGCATTGCGGTGCCGCTGTTGGCGTTTTATTTTCTGCTGGCGGGCGGAACGCCGTCCGTGGCGCGCGCCTGCGTGATGCTGACGTTTTTGCTTCTGGCGCCGCTGTGCCGCAGGGAGGGCGATTCCGTTACCGCCCTGGCCGCGGCGCTGCTGTTGATTTTGGCAAAGAACCCGTTTGCGGCGGCGTCCGTCAGTCTGCAGCTCTCTTTTGCGGCAATGGCGGGCATGGTCTGGCTGATGCCCCCGCTGACCCGGACGCTGATTGGCAGGCGAGGGCATTCCGCGCCGATTCGCTTCTTGCTTTGCAGCTTTTCCGCCACCATGGGCGCGTTGGTATTTACCGTGCCGCTGACCGCATTTTATTTCAACATTTTGGTGCTGATTGCGCCGCTTTCCAATCTGATTTGCCTGTGGGCGGCAAGCCTGATTTTCTGTACGGGACTGCTGGCGGTGCTGGCGAGCATCCTCTGGCTTCCGCTCGGCATGGCGGCGGGGGTTGTGCCCCGCGTGCTGATTGGCTATCTGCTGGGCGCGGCGCACCTGCTGGCAAAGCTGCCGTATCATGCGGTTTATTTCAGCAATCCCTATTTGAAATTCTGGCTGGCGTTTGTCTATCTGCTCTTTGGCCTGGCAATTCTGATGAAATCTGCCGTGCCCCGAAAATACGCTCTGGCGGCGGTGCTCGCCGCCCTGACGCTGGTACTGACGCTGCGGATGGATGCGGGACGCTACACACAGGGAAAGCTGAATATCACCGTGCTGGATGTGGGTGAGGGCGAATGCGTGCTGCTCTCTTCCCACGGGCATTTTGCGGTCATTGACTGCGGCAGCGGAAACAGCTGGAGGGACGCGGGAAAAATTGCGGCGAACACCCTGCAGAGCATGGGCTGCCGGCAGCTGGATTATCTGCTGCTGACCCACTACGACACAGACCACATTTCCGGCGCGGAGGAGCTGCTGAACCGAATCCCCACAAAGCATCTGCTGGCACCACAGGCAAAGGATAGCGGCGGACTTTGGAAAACCGTGAGACAGGAATCAGAGGAAAGCAATACACCTTTACACTTAGTGCGGTCCTTGGAGGACCTTCCGCTGGGAAACGCGCGGATCGCCGTTTACCCGCCTATGGGGACGAAGGATGATAACGAGCGCGGAATTTCCTTTCTCTGCACCAGCGGAACGTATGACCTGCTGGTGACGGGGGACATGGATATGGCATCGGAAAAACGGCTGATCAACACCTACGCCCTGCCGGATATTGAGGCGCTTGTGGCGGGACACCACGGGTCGCGCACCTCCACGTCGGAGGAGCTGCTGGCGGCGCTGAAGCCGGAGGCCGTGCTGATCAGCGTCGGCCCAAATTCTTACGGCCATCCCGCCGAGGAAACACTGCGCCGTCTGAAACGCGCGAATTGCCGGATTTATCGTACCGATTTGCAGGGGACGATCCATCTTACAGTGAATTGAGGATAAGGCAACATGGCAAATCAGAAGAAGAAGCAGAAAAGCGACGAAAATTACCGCAGGCTGCGGGCGGACATTGCCGCAGGAACCGTTGGCAGCGCTTATATTTTTTACGGGGAAGAGAGCTATTTGCGGGAGGACTGCCTGCGGAGCCTGCGGAAAGCGCTGGTACCCGCCGGATTTGAGGAATTTAACAGCCACCGTGTGGAGGGAAAAGATCTCACGGTGCAGGCACTGACGGAGATGGCGGAGGCAATGCCTATGATGGCGGAGCGGACACTGATTGTTGTCACGGATTTTGACATCTTTGGCATGAATGAGGGCCAGCGGGAGAAATTCATTGAATTTTTAAGGGATGTGCCGCCTTACTGCTGTGTGGTGTTTGTTTACGATACGCTGCCGTATCAACCCAACCGCGCCATGAAAAAGCTCTGCGCGGCGCTGTCCAAGTTTGTGCAGATGGTGGAATTTCACGAGCAGGGCGACGCGGAGCTGCTTCCCTGGGTTATCTGGCATTTCAAGGCGCTGGGCAAGGACATTGACCGGCAGGACGCGGAGCATTTGATTTTTCTCTGCGGCAGCCTGATGACAAATCTGGTGCCGGAGATTGAAAAAATCGGCGCGTACACCAAGGGAAAGAGTGTGACTAAAAAAGAAATCGACGCCATGGCGGATCCGGTGCTTTCCGCCGAGATATTCAAGCTGTCTGATGCGGTGATCGACGGCAGACGGGACGCGGCGGCCGAAATTTTGGGCGACCTGCTGAAAATGCAGACGGATCCGATTTTAATTACCGCCACGCTGGGCAGCCAGATGCGCCGCCTGTATACGGCGCGGCTGGCGCTGGACAACGGCCGAGATCGCCTATGGCTGATGGATCTGTGGGGATACGGCAAAGACTACCCCGTTAAAATGCTGCTGGCTTCCGCAAAAAAAACCAGTCGGGAGTGGTGCGCCGACGCGGTGCGGATGTGTCAGGTGCTGGATCGGCGGCTGAAAAGCGAGCGCGGTATCGACGGCGCAGGAGAGCTGAAGCTGCTGCTGGTGGAATTGGAGTTGGCGCGGAAATGAGAAAAGTGCGGGAGGTAATTATCGTCGAAGGGCGGTACGACAAAAACACGCTTTCCCAGTTGGTGGACGCCACAATTTTGGAAACCGGCGGATTTGCCGTTTTCCATAACCGGCAAAAGCTTGCGCTGCTGCGCCGCCTCGCGGAAAAACGCGGCGTGATTCTGCTGACCGACAGCGACGGCGCGGGGTTCGTGATTCGGAACTATCTCAAGGGCGCGCTGCCGAAAGAGCAGGTGAAGCAGGCATACATTCCCGATATTGCAGGAAGGGAGCGCCGGAAGCGCAAAGCCGGAAAGGAGGGCAAGCTGGGCGTGGAGGGGATGCGTCCGGAGACGCTGCTGCAGGCGCTGGAGCGCGCGGGCGCGACGTTTGAGGAGGACGGGCGCATACCGCCGGGAACACCCGGAGCGGCGCTGACCAAGCAGAATTTATATGTACTTGGGCTTGCGGGCGGGAAGGACAGCGCCGCCAGACGTGCGGCGCTGCAAAAAAAGCTGGGATTGCCGGAACATCTGTCCGCCAACGCGCTGCTGGAAGTGCTGAACCTGCTCTACTCGCCGGGCGAGCTTGCCGCCGTGCTGGAAGAGGCGCGGGAGGAGAAGGTACAAAAAAAGACGGATAAGCAATAATTTTTTAAATTTGACATTTTTCGACAGAATTATACAAAGGCGGGGTGCTATGCTCTTTAATGAATCGTGCGGGGGAACACGAATCACAGTGTAATGGGGGAGAGTTGTGTGCATTCGATATTAATTGGGAAACAGGAAATTCTTGAAAAATCAGCGGCTTATTACCTCTTGATGGAAGAAGCGGGAAATGTGTGTGAGTCCTATGGCGTGGAAGTTTGCTTTGAGGACGGTGAGCAGTGCCGTATTCCGGGCATTACCTGTTCGCAGACCGGAATTCTGTGTCTGATCTCCATGCTGATGCGCTGTACGGTGACTCCGGTGGCTCTACGGGATGTGGTAGACGACTGGATTTTACGGTAACCGCTTTGCGGATTTCCGCTTTTCCCTTGCAATTTGAAGCGGGATTTTGTATAATGAAATCTAAATTTCAATCCTGCAAGGAAAACGGAAGGAATGACAGTTTATGGCAGAAAAGAATCTCACGCCCGCGGCGGAACCCTCTGAAAGCCACAACTTTATTCATTCATTTATTGAAGAGGATCTTTCAGAGGGCGGACGGTTTGAGGGAATGACCGTCCACACTCGTTTTCCGCCCGAGCCGAACGGCTATCTGCATATCGGCCACTGCAAGGCGCTGACGATTGACTTCGGCACTGCGGAGAAATTCGGCGGCCTGTGCAATCTCCGGATGGATGATACCAATCCGTCCAGGGAGGATGCCGAGTATGTGGATGCCATCAAGGAGGACATTCACTGGCTGGGCTTTGACTGGGGCGACCGGTTTTGCTATGCGTCGGACTACTTTGACAAGATGTATGACTGTGCTGTTGGCCTGATCAAAAGAGGACTGGCTTACGTCTGCGAGCTGTCGCCGGAGCAGATGCATGAGATGCGCGGCGACTTGACGCACCCTGCGGTCAGCCCGTACCGGGATCGTCCCGTGGAAGAGAGTCTGGATCTTTTTGCCCGCATGAGAGCCGGCGAGTTTGAAAACGGCAAAATGACGCTGCGCGCCAGAATTGATCTGGCGTCCGGCAATTTCAACATGCGCGATCCCGTACTGTACCGCATCAACCACGCGACGCACCACCGCACGGGCGACAAATGGTGCATCTATCCGATGTACGACTTTGCCCATCCCATTGAAGATGCGCTGGAACATATCACGCATTCTCTGTGTTCTCTGGAATTTGAGGCGCACCGCCCGCTGTACGACTGGGTGGTGAATCACTGCGACGTGCCGGCAAAACCCCGTCAGATTGAGTTCGCGCGCCTTGGCATTAATTACACGGTGATGAGCAAGCGCAAGCTCCGCCAGTTGGTAGAGGAAGGGCGTGTCTCCGGCTGGGACGATCCCCGTATGCCGACGCTGTGCGGTTTGCGGCGCAGAGGATATACGCCCCGTTCCATCCGGAATTTCTGCGACCGCATCGGTGTTTCCAAGGCGGATTCCACCGTAGATTTTGCGTTTTTGGAGCATTGCCTGCGGGAGGATCTGAACGATACGGCAAGACGCGTCATGGCGGTGCTGCATCCCGTGCGCCTGACCGTGACCAATTACCCAGAGGATCGGACGGAGATTTTCAACGTGGAGAATAATCCCGTGCATCCGGAGTCCGGCACGCATGAGGTCAGCTTTTCCAAGCACCTGTTGATCGAGGCGGAGGATTTTCTGGAGGAACGGATACCGAAATACAGGCGGATGTACCCCGGCAATGAAGTACGCCTGAAGGGCGCTTATCTGGTGACCTGCACCGGCTGCGACAGGGATGCGGAGGGAAACATCACCGAAATTTTCTGCGAATATGATCCCAACAGCCGCGGCGGAGATCCGGCGGACGGGCGCAAAGTAAAGGGCGCCACGATTCACTGGGCGGATGAAAAAACCGCGGTGAACGCGGAAGTTCGGCTCTACGACAATCTTTTTACGGATCCCGATCCCGACGGCCCCAATAAGAATTTTCTGGATTTTCTGAATCCGGATTCCCTGAATATCCTGCAGGGCTGCAAGGTGGAGGCAGATTTGAAGAACGCCGAGGCACCCGCCAATTTCCAGTTTATGCGCATGGGTTATTTCTGCTTGGACAGCAGAGATTCCAGACCCGGGCATCTGGTGTTTAACCGCAGCGTTTCGCTGAAAGACGGCTTTAAAAAATAGAGCGCTTATGGAGAACGGGACGGAAACGGCCGTCCCGTTCTCTTTGCTTCTCCGCGTCCAAAAGACGGGGGACACTGACAGAGGCCGGAAAGGGCGGATCCATAAAACAGATCTTCCTACGCCCCGCCTTACCAGTTATCCGCGATTGCCCGATAAAAAGCACGCTGCAAAACAGTTCCTGTTTTACAGCGTGCTTTTTTGTCTAAAATCAGTCCGTTTCCCGGGGAAACTCCGCATCGTCGGTGCGGAAGAAAGTAAACGCCGCGCTCCCCAGCAGCACGTGCTCCTGATTATGCACTTGAATGTCATAAAGGCAGATCGTCTTTCCACACTTTACTTCCCGTGCTTCCGCATACAGGGTTTCCCCCGGCTTTCCGCTCCGCAGAAAGTGATATTCCGCATTCAGCGTCACGGCGTGATAGCCCCGGGAAGCCAGCGCCGCGCCGCAGGCGACGTCCGCCATGGTAAAGTACAGCCCGCCGTGCGCAAACCCGGTGGGATTTCTGTCGTCTGCCTGCACAGTTTTTACGGTGCGGGCGCGGCCGGGCTCAATCCGGTCAATCCGGATTCCCAGCTTTTGCGCAAAAGGATTCCCGGCGTTGCGGGATTTGATCATTTCCTGGTAATCCACTTTTGGCAGCTCCTTTGCATTCTTTTTGCCTATCTTACAGCACGAAATGCGGAGCCGTCAACAGCCGCGTGTTACAAACTTTTCCGAATGGTTTCAATGGCGCCCTTTTCCAGCCGGGAAACCTGTGCCTGCGAGATACCGATTTCGGCGGAGACTTCCATCTGGGTTTTCCCCTCGTAAAAGCGGAGGGAGAGAATGTGCCGCTCCCGGTCGTTCAGTTTTCGGACCGCCTCCTTCAGGGCAAGCCGGTCGATCCAGTTTTCATCGGTATTCTGGGTGTCGCCAATCTGGTCGATCATGCACACGGCGTCTCCGTTGCCGTCCGAATAGATCGGTTCATAGAGGGAGATGGGATCGACAATGGCGTCCAATGCAAAGACGACGTCCTCTCTGGGAATATCCAGTTCTTTCGCAATCTGCTCCACGGTGGGTTCCCGCTGCTGCCGGGCAATCAGATGTTCCCGTGCCTGCAAGACCCGATAGGCGGTGTCCCGCATACTGCGGGATACCCGGATGGCGCTGTTGTCCCGCAGGTAGCGCCGGATTTCGCCGATAATCATTGGGACGCCGTAAGTGGAAAAACGGACCGGCTGGGAGATGTCGAAGTTGTCGATGGCTTTCATCAGACCGATGCAGCCCACCTGAAACAAATCGTCTACGCTTTCACCCCGGCCGGAAAACTTCTGAATGACCGACAGCACCAGCCGGAGATTGCCTTCGATCAACTTCTGCCTGGCGTCGGTGCTGCCCGCTTTGGTGCGGCGGAGAAGCTCCATGGTTTCTTCATTTTTCAGCACTTTCAGTCTGGAGGTGTTTACGCCGCAAATTTCCACTTTCCCCTGCATAAAGACGCCCCCCATATCCTCAAAAATTCCACAGGAACAGTATGGACGGCGCGGATTTTTCCTATACTGGGAAGTTTTGTCGAACTTGGTCCGCTTTTGAGGATTCGGGGTTGGAGAGCAAAAAATAAATGAGGTTGAAAGTTGCGGCAGAATCGGATATATTGGTAAAAAACGGAGAGAGGAATAGGCTGCCATGCTGAAAATCAATCATGTTACAAAGAGATACGGAAAGACGGTGGCAAACCGCGATATCAGCTTTTTTGTAGATGACGGACAGATAGCCGTCCTGCTGGGACCAAACGGCGCTGGCAAATCCACCATTATCAAATGCATCACGGGGCTTTTGCGCTTTGAGGGCGATATTGAGATCTGCGGCTGCCCCAACAAATCAATGGAGGCGAAGCGTCTGCTGGGCTATATCCCGGAGATGCCCGCGATTTACGACCTTCTGACGGTGGAGGAGCACATGGAATTTATCCGCCGCGCCTACCGGCTGGAAGACAACGGAACCGCCCGGCTGCTGCTGGAGCGGTTTGAGCTCTGGGATAAGCGGGGCAAACTGGGCAAGGAGCTGTCCAAGGGAATGCAGCAGAAACTGTCCATCTGCTGTGCGCTGCTGCATCATCCCAAGGTGGTAATTTTCGACGAGCCGATGATTGGTCTTGATCCCCATGCCATCAAGCAGCTCAAAGAGGTTTTTCAGGAGCTGCGGGACGGCGGCGCCACCGTCCTGATTTCCACTCATCTCATTGACAGCGTAGAGGATTACTGGGACGTGGTGCATATCATGGTGAACGGCAACTTCGCCGCCACGCGGCGGAAGGACGAGGCTGCCGAGCAAAGTCTGGAGGAATTGTTTTTCTCTGTGACGGAGGGGAAGGACGGCGCGGAGAAATGAACGCACTGCTCTATCTCCGCGGACGGAAACTGAAAAACACCTTCAGGGGAATGTTTCGCAAGCCCGCGCGGCTGATTTATCTGATTGTGATTCTTGCGCTGCTGGTTCTGACGCTGGTGGGCGGCCGCGCGGCGGATCGGGAACCGGGCCATACTTACCGCGATCCCCAGGAACTGGCGGCGATTGCGCTGGCGCTTTATACGCTGATGTTTACCATCACCGTGGGCAACGGATTTTCCCGGGGCGGCAGCATGTTCTCCATGTCGGACGTGAATTTGCTGTTTCCCGCGCCGCTGCGCCCGCAGATAATTCTGTTCCATGGGCTGCTTCAGCAGATGACCGCGTCTCTTCTGGCGGGCATTTTCATTTTGTTCCAATATTCCACGCTGCACAGCGCCTATGGAATTTCCTACGGTGTCTTGCTGTTTCTGCTGCTGGGCTATGCGGCGGCGGTTTTTTTGGGACAGGTGACGGCGGTGCTGATCTATTCTCACACCAATGGAAACGCCCGGCGTCAGCGGATTGGTCAGGAAATCCTCTACGGAATGATCGGCGCATTTCTGCTCTATCTGGCCCTTTACAGTCTGCGTGACGGAACCGCGCCCGCCCTGCGCCGCGCCGTGGAATGCGCCAACGGCACAGTAATGCGCTGCCTGCCGGTGTCCGGCTGGCTGAGTCTGACGGTCAGCGGGCTGCTGACAGGACGCTGGAGCAGCCTTGTACTGGGCTTCGGAGTTTGTGCCGCTTATCTGGGATTTTTGATTTTTCTGATTTTCCGTACGGACGCGGATTATTACGAGGATGTGCTGAAAAGTGCGGAAATTTCCCAGTCCGCCATTGCCGCGAAAAAAGAGGGGACGGTTGCCACACCCCAGAACGTGCGGGTGGGGAAAACCGGTCTGAACAGCGGCTGGGGCGCCAGCGTACTTTTCACCAAGCACCGGATTGAGAATCGCCGGACGCAGAAGTTCCTGCTGAGCACCAATGCGCTGATTTTTGCGCTGACAACCATCGGCTTTGCGCTGTTTATGCGAAAAGAGGGCATTCTGCCGGTACTGCTCATGGCAATTTATATGCAGCTGTTTTCCTCGCTACTGGGCCGCTTTAATCTGGAGCTGACCCGGCCGTATATCTATTTGATTCCCGAGCCGCCGTTCCGAAAAATGCTTTGGGCGCTGGCGGAGGAAATCCCCGCCTCGCTGGTGGAGGGCATTGTGACCTTCGTCCCGGTGGGCTTTCTGCTGTCGCTTCCCCCTTTGGAGGTGGCAGTCTGCATCGCGGTGCGGCTGTCCTTTACGCTGATTTATGTTGCCGCCGACGTCGTGGTGGAGCGTCTCTGGGGCGGTGTGACGCTGAGGGTTCTGATTTTTGTTCTGCTCTTTGCCGTAGCGCTGGGGCTGGCCGCACCGGGCTGTATTCTGGCGATTCTCGCGGGCGTGAAAGCCGGCTTTTCCATGACCCAGGCGCTGCTGGTGCTGACGGCCTGCAACGTCCCAACGGCGTTTCTGGCGCTGTACCTTTGCCGCAATATGCTGCAGTATGCGGAGTTGAACAATCAGTAATAGGACATTCCGGCGGACGCATAGAATGCGTCGAGGTGAGCGGAATGCAGTGCAGAATGAGCGATCTGCGGCGCAAGGAAGTAATCAACGTCTGCGACGGCTGCCGTTTGGGCTATGTGTCCGATTTGGATCTCCGGATTCCGGAGGGGCAGGTCTGCGCGCTCATTGTCTATGGCCCCGGCCGCTTTTTCGGGTTATTCGGCAGAGGCGAGGAGTTCTACATTCCCTGCGACTGTATCCAGAAAATCGGGAGCGATATCATTCTCATTGACAAAACCTTTCAGCGCCGTGCGCCGGGCATGGAGCGAAAACGCCGCCGCAGATTTTGAAAAATGTGAAAATGTCGGGAATGCCGTATCTTTTTGCGGGCTTCCCGACACTTTTTTTGAAAAGTTCTTGCATACGGGGAACATTTATGGTATTATATTTCAGCATTCCGCATAGCTGCGGACTTTTTGTCTGTGCCTCCCGAGGAGGTTGGCAGGAGGGATGAGGCGGCTAGAGGTGAGAACTAAATTGATTTGGAGGAAAAAAACATGGCAAATTCTAATGTCGTATCCATGAAAGCCCTGCTGGAAGCAGGCGTCCACTTTGGTCACCAGACCCGTCGGTGGAACCCCAAGATGGCTCCGTATATTTACACCGAGCGCAACGGCATCTATATCGTTGACCTGCAGAAGACCGTCCGTAAGCTGGAAGAGGCTTACAATTTTGTCCGGGATCTGTCCGCCAGCGGCAAATCCCTCCTGTTTGTCGGGACCAAGAAGCAGGCGCAGGAGGCGATCCGCGAGGAAGCGACCCGCTGCGGTCAGTACTATGTCAACGCACGTTGGCTGGGCGGCATGATGACCAACTTCAAGACTATGCGCACCCGTGTCGACCGCCTGCATCAGCTGAAGGCCATGCAGGAAGACGGCACCTTTGACATGCTGCCTAAGAAGGAAGTCATGAAGCACATGGGCGAAATCGCCAAGCTGGAGAAGTATCTCGGCGGCGTCAAGGAAATGAAAACACTGCCCGGCGCCCTGTTTATTGTGGATACCCGCAAGGAGCGCAATGCGATTGCCGAGGCGCACAAGCTGGGAATTCCCGTGGTTGCCATCGCCGATACCAACTGCGATCCCGATGAGATTGACTATATTATCCCCGGCAACGACGACGCTATCCGCGCTATCAAGCTGATTTCTTCCGTGATGGCCAACGCCGTCCTGGAGGGCAAGCAGGGGGAGCAGATGGAGGCGGAAGCCGCCGAACAGACCGAGGAAAAGGGCGAGTGATTCGACATATCCGGGAGAACATCGTTCTCCGATACTGAATACAGGAGGAAATAGAAATGGCTTTTACTGCCGCAGATGTTAAGAACCTGCGCGAGATGACCGGCGCGGGCATGATGAACTGCAAAAAGGCTCTGACCGCCGCGGACGGCAACACTGAAAAGGCAATTGAGTGGCTGCGCGAAAAAGGCGTTGCCGCTTCCGCCAAGAAGGCATCCCGCGTGGCCGCCGAGGGAATGGCGTATGCCGCTGTAATTGACGGTATCGGCGTAGCTGTCGAGGTGAATGCGGAGACCGACTTCGTTGGAAAGAACGAGAAATTTGTCGACTTCGTCAAGGGCGTGGCCGCAACGGTTGTCAAGGCAAACCCCGCCAATTTGGATGCGCTGATGGACAGCAAGTATCTGGATACGGATCTGACTGTGACCCAGCAGCAGCAGGAGATGGTTCTCGTCATCGGTGAGAACATCAAAGTGCGCCGTTTTGCGCGCTTTGCCGACAACGTCTCCGTTTCCTATGTCCATGCCGGCGGCAAGATCGGCGTTTTGGTAAATCTGGAGGTTTCAGACGGCGTTGATGCCACCGAAATCGGTCGGGATGTTGCCATGCAGATTGCGGCGCTGAATCCCCGTTTCTGGGATAAGTCTCAGGTAACGCAGGATATTCTGGACGAGGAGAAGAAGATTCTTGGTGCGCAGATGGCAAATGATCCCAAGATGGCATCCAAGCCCGAGGAAGTAAAGAATAAGATCGCCTCCGGTAAGCTGAATAAGTTCTATGAAGAGAATTGCCTGCTCCAGCAGGAGTTCGTCAAGGACAACAGCCTGACGGTTGAACAGTATGTTGCTTCTGCGGCTAAGGCACTGGGCGGAAAAGTTATTTTCAAGGATGCCGTGCGCTTTGAAAAGGGCG
>JBFLFX010000032.1:0-17403 GCA_041859815.1 Dysosmobacter sp.
GTCCGCCCTTCGTTGACCTTTCCGCTACCGCACGATACCGTCAAAACAAGCAGACAGGAGGAAATTTCGGATGAGAAATTGCCGCATGGAAGCAAGGGAACTGTCAAGCTCCGTTGTCCGGATTCCAATACGATTACTGTCATATCATTGTCTCCCTGATAAAAGTAACCCGCAGAGCGTTTGTGCTCTGCGGGTCGGTGAATTAAAATAACAAGTGCAACAGAACCTGTAAGTCTGGAGGGCTGCGATACTGCTTATTCAGACAGGAAGACAGGCCGCCAGACTCACGCTCTTTTGCCTTTTTTCGATACTTTTCGGAGACTATCCGGGACTCTGCGCGTATGCGCACCCCGTACCTTTTAGCAGCGCCCTTCTTTTTGAGTAATCTATGAAAAAAGATGGGTTGACGATTCTCTATCCCAATATGCCATTCCTTTGCTTTTTCGTGCATCTACTGTAAATTTTCAATGCTGCCTGGTTTTTTGCCCATGTAGTTGTCGTAGGGATGGATATCAATCTGCACAGCATCTCCGAGATTAGCATAGATAAGCTGGATGCCTTTCCGTTCATCGCCATAGCCCCAATAATCCGTCCTCGCGCCAGTTGTATCCCCAGGCATATTGGAAACTGCCGCAATGCCGTTCCACATATCATCCGTTAATTCAATATGAAACAGCTGCAAAAATGTCTTGAGTCCCCATCTAATATCTTTCGACTTATCTGTTTGCATGTCTGACTTTGTGAAATGATAGCTTACCAGTTTTGTTGAATCTTTGGGGGACTCACCGTCCAGATGAATCGTAAAGGAAGCCGTTCCGCTTCCATCCTTCTGCACCTCGCCAAGGTCAAAAAACACGGCCTGTACCTGCAAAGGATCCGATTCTCCGGTGATTTCGCCCTCGTTGAACCGGCCTGTGGACTTCAAAACTTCTTTCATGCTGCTGACTGCGACGGGAAGAGAATCTTTCTCCTCAATCTTTTTAATGGAAAACTGACTGATATCCACAGAATCATGATTGGAAACAACGGCAGTTTGACTGCTCTCCGAATTGCTCTTCAGAGCTGCTTGGTTACTGCACCCGGCCAGCAAAAGCATCACCATCATGCCTATCAGCAAAATATTCTTTTTCATTCTTGGATCCCCCTAATTTACCACCTGATGCCGTTTGAAACTGAAATATGCGCCGGCGGTCATAACCACCGCCATGATTGCCGCAGCAGCCGCCGCAACAGCAGGCAGCATAATGACTTTTCCAAAAATATAAAATGCGTCAAAGGTTTTAAAGTAATCTACGCCAACCAGGATTTTGGTTGGGAAAAACATGAGTATTTTGCTCGCCGTATCGCCGGTCAGAATACTGAGATGCGTTGTCGGCAGTAAGGTAATGATCGCCCCGATGATAAGCGATACGAATGAGTTTTTGCAAAGGGATGAAATCAACAGGATCATTGATGTTAAAAGCAGCAGCCCCAAAAAGCTCATAGCCATTACTACGAGATAGCTTGTAAAGTAGGTAAAGGCATACGGGCTTGGGTTGACTGCCCAATTTTGAACAAACGACCTTGCTCCCTCTATGCCAAATAGCGAAAAGATCCATAAGGCGTTCAAAACCTGTAGCAGGAGCCATGAAGATATTGCAACGATAAATCCCGCCGCTATTTTCGCTTTGGCCAGCCTGCCCTTCCCGTACTTTGCACTGAGCAGCAGCGAGTCGGTTCTTTTCGCATATTCCAATGAAAAAAGTGGGGACAGTACAACTAAGAGGAACACACCGACAGTAAATGGAAGCACCGTCTGCATGGCGTGGAGTCGCGACCAACCCCAATTATAATCATAATATGCCTTGTATCCGTTGCTCAGGTATCCGTACATTTTTTCTGCCGCGGATGCCAAAGCTTCCCCCTTTGCCCCACCAAAGGTCGAACGGTATCGTTGCGCTACCTGTTTGCCGGTTTTGTCCGCCGATTTATAAAAATCGGATGCGACGAGACAATCTTCCAAGCCCTCATATTGACCACTTGACAACACTTCAGGTTTTACAAAGCGCCATTTATAATCCGGCGAGCTGACAGCCTCCCTGGAAAGTCCCTCGCCCAGCAGTTCCTGCGTAATTTTTTTCCGTTCTTCCGCGCTGACCTGATTATTGGGGTTATTTATGATGTCATTTTCCGTATCTCTGACATGCTGCGTCCAGGCATCGTTTATGGTCCCCGAAAAGGCCGTTTGCTCTTGCTGCAGCTGCGCCACCTTTTCATGATTGTAAGATATCCCATAGGTCGGTTCCCCGTTAAACCGGCCTAAAAATATCATCAGAATATCCGCGAGAAGAATGACGGTAAAGGCAATCAATGCTGCAGGTCTGCGGATACACTTATGTAATTCAAATCGTATGATCTCTTTCAAATTGTTCACCCCCCTCAATTTTCTGTCTGATGTTTCTGAAATACCCTGTATGCAAACGGTGTCAGCAGGCCAGACGCGGCGACTGCCGATACGGGAACCACAATCTGCATGATCCACGCACGTCCTAAAAAGTAATACGCTTTAAAAAAAGTAAAATGATCAGCGGCAATCAATATATTTGTGGGAAAGAAAATAAGTATTTGTGTTATAAAACCGCTCATCTGCAAGAGATTCGCGATTGTTGGCATCATCAGTACCGTCCCGGAAATCAAAAATGTAAAAAACGGGCTTTTTGTTCCCGCAGAAATCAGCAGGATGACTGCCGTAAAAAATAATACCCCCGTAAAGCTCATACCGCATACCGCAAAATAGTTGGTTCCCTGCGTAAATGCAAAGGGACAGGCATTCAGCTGCCAGTCCTGCACAAAAGTCTGCGCGCCGTCCAGACCGAAAAAGCCATAAGCAAGGATCATATTTAACAGCTGTAGAAGCAGCCAGATACCGGAAGCCGCTAAGAAAGCAGCCGTAATCTTCGCGTAAATCAGCTTGCTTTTGCCGTATTTTGAAGACAGCAGCAGGCTGTCGGTTTTTCTGTTGTATTCGCCCGAAAAAATGGAAGACAGCGCAATCAGCAGGAACACTCCGAGGGTGAACGGCAGCAGCCTCTGCATGGAAATCAATTTGTTCCAGCCTGAGTTGTAGCCGTAGACCGCGGTATATTGATTGGCCAAATACCCATACATGTCTTTCGCTTTTTGCGACAGAACCCTGCCTTTTTCCCCGGGATACTCCGCGCGATACTGTTTGCCCAGCGCTGCGGAAAGCTTTTCGGCATTTGTATAGAAACGGGCAGAATACTCAGCGTCTTTGAGAATTCTGTACGGCAAGCTATCTTCAATTTCCGGTTTCAGAAACACCGAATTGGGAAGATTGTTCACAGATTGCTGCGTATATCCTCTTCCCAGATACTCCTTACGTACCTGTTCTCTTTCGTTGTCCGGCATCAGGTTGTCCTGTTCCCGGGTGACGATATTCAGCTTTTCCCGTACCGCATTGGCCCAGCTTTGATCGATCCTGCCCGCATACGCCGCCTGTTCCGCTTTCTGAGCGGTTATATCGTCATGAGAGATAAAAGCTCCCGCCCCGTCTGTAAAAACAGACAGGCAGTTTATGACAATCAATAAAACGAATGCCAAGACGGAGACAGGCCGCAGCAGAATTTTTTTGAGTTCAAATCTTATCATGCGCCGCATCATGCTTCCTCTTTGAAATTATAGAGATATAAGTCTTCCAGATTCGGCGGAACATTTACCGCGTGATCACACGGCCGCCGCTCCGACACGATGCGAAGCGCAACCCTGTCTCCGTTATGCTTTAAGTTACTTACCACAAACCGATTGCCATAGCTTTCCGCTTCGTCAGGTGTCACCTCGCAAGACCACACAAGACCGTTGATACTGTCGCAAATGTGTTCCGCGCTGTCCTGCTGAAAGAGCCGTCCATGTTTCATGATCATGATTTCATCGGCAATATACTCCACGTCGGAAACAATGTGCGTGGAAAGCAACACGATTTTCCCGGCGGAGTGGTCACTGATGATATTTCGGAACTTCGCGCGTTCCTTGGGATCAAGCCCTGCGGTGGGTTCATCCAAAATGAGAATTTTAGGATCGTTGATAAGAGACTGTGCGATCCCCAGGCGCTGCCGCATGCCGCCCGAATAAGTCTTGATTCTCTTTTTCCGCACGTCATAAAGCCCTACCCTTTCAAGGAGCTCACCGCACCGTTCTTCAGCCGTAAGCTTTGGCAAGCCCTTCAGCGACGACAGGTACATCATGAAGTCCCATGCGGTAAAGTCCGGATAATAGCCGAAATTCTGCGGCAGATAACCGAGCAGTTCCCTGTACCCTTCGTCCAAATCCCTGATGTTGACGCCGTCAAGCAATACTTCTCCCGACGTGGGACGCAGAAGATCGCATAGTATTCGCATCAGTGTTGTCTTCCCGGAGCCGTTAGCGCCGAGAAGCCCATAAATCCCCTCGGACAAATTGGCCGAGAAGCGGTCGACCGCCAGCTTGCTTCCATATTGTTTCGTTAATGACTGAATGGTTAATTCCATTGAATGTATTCCTCCTGATTCACCGTGGAACGCATAAGCCGGCAAAGCTCTGCGAACAGCAGCGCTGCCGTGACCCAAAATAGAACGCTCCACATCATTTCACTGATGCCGGCAAAAAAGCTCAGATCGGTAATGGTTTTCATGATCAGCATCATACACAGGGAAACGGTAATTGCTATGAAAGGGGAACGTACCCTGAATCGGTCAAAGACAAGCAGGTTGATATCGTTGACCGTGTTAAACGGCACAAGGCCATACAGGATGACCTGTGAAAACGGAAAGCCGTACCGCACGGAAACAGAAGCCGTTATTATGGTGATAGCCGCCAGATTCGCGCAGCCAATCACAATCAGCCGCGCGGTGAAAACCTTTGGCGCGCTGTTCTTGCAGACGTTTTCAAGCTCCGACATCCCATAGGCGGCACTCTTGATAAGCTCCGGAACCGCCAAAAGAGACAACAGCGGGGTAATCTCGAATACTATTTTTCTGATTTCTGCATACGGATTTTCGATACCCGCAGACAGTACCGCCATTAAAATTATTGCAAGAAGCTGCGTCATCCAGAGCAGCGGTGAGAGATATCTTATTTGATCTCTCACAATGCATATCAGCGGCGTTTTACCGGGAATAAGCCTGTTTAGCTCCTCCTGCCCTATCCGTACAGTATTCGAGATATCGCGCTCCCTCGCCCGGGGCACTTTATATTGCTCAAGCATTTGCTGAACCGAGTCTTTATCTTTCAAAATAATCCTCCTCCCGAAATAACTTTTTAAGCTTGTCCATGCCCTGTTTGATCCGCGATTTTACGGTAGACAGAGGAACCCCCATAATTTTTGCAATATCCTTCGCTTTCAGGCCATGGCAGTAATAAAGGATGAGAGCGTCTTTTTGAATAGCCGGAAGCGTGTCAAGTTTTTGCTTTATGAGCTCTGTTTCTTCATCGACAAGCGTAGTCTCAAGCGGGGTTGGGCTTCTGTCCGCTTCCTGTAAGCCCTCAATATCTTCCCAGAGCCTTTTCGGCTTTTTCTCATAGTCATTGCAGGTGTTTACCGCTATCGTAAACAGGAAATTTGTAAATTTGCCGGTAAAACGATATGTAAATATTGCTTTTATCAGTTTTATAAAAATTTCCTGTGTCAGATCGGCGGCGTCATTGATCCCAATACGTCTGACACAATAGCTGTATATTTTTTGATAGTGCTTTCGCACCAGCGTGTCAAAAGCCTGTTTATCACCGCTGCGTATCCGGCGTATCAGTACATGATCCTCGATCGCTTCCACCTCCCTCTCTCAAGCTGCAAAACGTCTTATATCTATATTATATTAACGATGCCGCATCTCAAAAAGATTTAAATACCGTTGTTTTTATATCGTGCCGCAGAATATTTCTCCATCGACTGCCTCAAGCCTATACGCCCCGCTCTGCAGGGAGGCGCTTATGCGCAGGTCCACGGTGCCGTGAAGAAAGACGGCCGCGGCGCCCCCGGTGCTTCCCCGGTCGCCGCCGCGCGCAAAGGCCGGCGCCGCCGGCCCGGTTCGTAGAGCGCCCGGCCTGGTGAAGAACGGAACGACGATTTCGCCCAGATCCTGTCAAACAGATCCGGTCCCAATTTTACACAAACGCGGTAGAAGGAACGGGAGGTACCTGTTAAAATAACTGTACTGAAATAAATTGAGAGGAAAGCAGCTATGAAAAAAGAGCGGACTATGGATTTTGTCGGCATCGGCGTTATCACCCTTTTGACGCTCGCCGGAACGTATTTCTCCCGGTTCACCGAGAGTTCCTTCCCGGACGCTGGATTCATATTTGGAATCGCATATTTTTTTGTATACAAAACCGTAGGGAAAAAATCGTTTGAAGAGATGCACTTCAACATCCGGGGCTTAGGGGCGTGGCTGAAACGCCCCGTGATATGGCTGTGGATCTCCTGCCGGCCGTGCTGAATCTGCTGCAGACGGCCGTTACCCGGCTTGTTTCACCCTCCTTTTACAGCGATACCGTGCACAATGAATTGACGCGGGTCAGCGGGCTGATTCCCGGAAGCCCGCCCTCAAATTTTATCATCCTGATTCCATACCTGCTGATTTTGGCGATGGGTGAAGAAATCTGTTTCCGCGCTTTTTTTCAAGACCGTCTGTCGAAATACATGCCCTCGGACGGATCCATTGTTTTAAGCAGCATTGTTTTTACCCTCGGCCATGTTTATCGGGAGCCTTTGGGAATCGCAGGTTTCTGGATCTTGAACACCTTCGTCCTCTCCGTCTTATTTGGCATGATACAGAAAAGGGCAAAAAATGCTTATGTGTCCACAATCTCCCATTTTATTTCGAATTATCTTGCATTTCTGCTGATTTATTTCGTAAAGTAAAAAAACTGCGCGCTTTCATGTGGACCTCCGTTTCACTGATTGTCAATCGCAGAAGGGAAAAATCAGATTCCGGTTGAAGAATTCAACCGCGGGTTCAATCATAGGCGCGAAAAATCAAGCACGCTTCCATTGCGGCCCTTCCGGGTATCGGGTATACTGATACTCAGGAAGGGCCTTCCTCAAGAAAGCGAGGAATCAGAATGGAATTATCAATTGGAAAAAATATTCAGAACAAAAGAAAAACCATGGGACTGACGCAGGATCAGCTTGCCACGGCACTTGGGGTGTCTATTGCGGCGGTATCGAAATGGGAAACCGGCGGCGCGTATCCTGACATTACCCTGCTCGCCCCGATTGCCCGGCTGCTGGACGTTACGGTTGACGATCTGCTGGGCTTCGAGCCGCAGCTGTCGGAGGATCAGGTTGTGGAGCTCTGCGAGCAGTGCGCAGAATTATTTGAATCCTCCGATTATGAAAACGCGGTGTCCCTCGGAGAAAAGAACATCCGGGAGTACCCGAACAGCCAGCTTTTAAAGCTGCGAATGGGCAATGTTTTCATGATGCACACTCCCTGTGCGCGAACAGAGGACGAAGCCGCCAATTTAAGAAGCCGCGCGGAAATTCTGATGCGGGAGGCCGCCGAAAGCGAGGACATCCAGATCCGCGAGGCCGCGTTACACAGTTTGAGCGCCCTTTTCATGCAGCAGGAACGGTACGGGGAAGCGTTAAAGGCGCTCGACGGCATCCACAGTTCGGAAATCGATCCGAATCAAATGAAAGTTTCCATCTACTATGCCATGGGGGAGTACGAAAAATCAAAACAGGTGGCGCAGTATTTGCTTGCGACGCACACATTCGGCTGCGACATCGCCCTTGGCACGCTCGCCAAGATTGCAAAAAAGAAGAAGGATTATCCGCTTGCGCTGCGGATGGAAAACTTAAGCCTGCAGCTTTCCAAAATGTTTGACCGGGATCGGATTTACGGTCAGGATTTGAACCATTACCTGATGATCGCGCAGTGCCATGCGGAGCAGAAGCGGGAGCGGGAAACGCTGGATGCGCTTGGTGCGTTTTTGAAGTGCGCGCAGATGCCCGCGGATCATGATGCGGTAAAGGCAAGTCCGTTTTTTGACAGCATCGGGATGAGCGAAACCGCACAGTCAAAAAGTTATTTGAATCACTGCGTCCGTGAAATGATAAATGGGAACCCGGCATTTGACTTTTTGAGCGGCAATCGGGAGTTCCAAAATATTCTGACGGCGCTGGAGCAGCTTCCGGAATAGCGCTTCTTACAAAAGCAGGCCGGAGCGCTCATTGTGAACGATTCGGCCTGTACTTCTCCGCACTCCGGCACATTTTCTCTTGGATCCCGGGGAACCGGCGGCTTCCGCGCGGAAGCCGCCGGTTTTTAAATTCAGTATTGACGAAAGCAGGCCCTGTTTGAAAAGCACAATCCGGTTCCGCCGCCGGCTTCAGCTTCACGCTGCCCCAAAGCGGCAAGGAGGGAAGCGCCCTGACCGCGTGGCGCTCCCACCCGGCGCGGGACCGCGGCGGCGGAAGCTCCGTCCCACCCACGGCCGCGCGGCTATTGAAGCCGCGCCAGATGAAGGCGGATGAAGCGCCTTCGTTTTTTTCAGAAAAGGACCGCGGCAAAACACGGCCCGCCGCCGGCGCGCTTGCAATTACGGACGGGAACCGCGAAGAATGACGCCGCAGGCAATCTTCGGGCCGGAATTGCCCGACGGCTGCGTGGTGAAGTCGTCCGGCTGCGCGTGCACGACGACGGTGCGCCCAATCACGTCCTGAATACGGAACCTGTCCGTATAGACGACCAGGAACGCGTCTCCTCCATTAGAGAAAAGCGGCGGCAAGTCCCCGGCGTGGTACGGGTGCGGGCATTTGCCGGGATTATAATGGCCGCCGGTCTCCGGATAGCCCTCCCCGGCGCAGGAGCCGCCCTCATGGATGTGAAAGGCGAACACGCCGGAAGCGCACGCCGCACCGGTATTCGGAAGCCCGTGAATATCCGCGACAACCATCACTCCCTTCTTATAGGGGAAGAACTTGACGGTGCCGGTTATATGATAGTGCTCGTCACTGCTGTACAGATGCGCGGTTGCCGCGGGGGAGTTGAAAAGTAGCAGCATCAATATCACCTCTCGGCAGCATATGCCGCCGCCGTGAGCCGGGTGAACTGCCGTAAGCGCGCAGAGAGAAAGTGACAGGGAGAGCAAAGCCTGAAACGGCCCGGCGCTTGGCAGCGCAGCTTTTCCCCGCAGCCGCAGAGGCTTTCAGCCTCCGGCCTGCGGCGCCCTTTTTTGTGCGGTCCGTTTTTTCAGGGGGCCGGCGGGAAAATAGGAAGCGCCTTTTCTGATAAATCTCTCCGCGCTTCCCCCGCCTGCGCACCGGAGCGGCTTCTTCGCAAGCCAATCCGCGTGTCGGCGCAATTTACCCTGAAAAATGGCTTTGCAGTACGGACTCCGGCGGATAATTGGGAGATCCGTCATATTTATTTAAATCTTCCGCAGAAATTCTGTAAAAAAAGACGGTTGCATTGAGCCGTTGAAAGCCCTATATTGATTAAAACAATCAAACAGACGGAAAGGGGCCCTATCAAATGACAAAGACAATGCAGCGCAGGATTTCCATCACGGGTTCCCTTTATATCTTTACTCAGGTCCGCTTTGCGGGCCTCTATTGCCGCGCCATCAGGAAGAGGAGTTGTCCGAGTAAAGATGATTGGATTCGCTGACATTTTTTATGTGAAAAGCGGCTCTGTCTTTCGGACAGGGCCGTTTTTTTATACTTTTCCCCCACTTACTTATTTTAAAGGAGCGTGCAGAATATGAAAAAGAAAATTCTTCTACTGGCTATGGCCGCAGCCCTGACAGTGAGCCTGGCCGCGTGCGGCAGCAGCGGCGGAGCCTCCGCCGCCGGCAGCGCGGCGTCCGCCTCCTCAAAAAAAACCTATACCGTCGGCATCTGCCAGCTGGTGCAGCATCCCGCGCTGGATGCCGCCACCAAAGGCTTTCGGGATGCCCTGACCAAGAAGCTGGGAAGCGCTGTTTCATTCGACGAGCAGAACGCCGCCAATGACTCCGCCACCTGTGCCGCCATCTGCAACGGGTTTGTCTCCCACAAGGTCGATTTGATTCTGGCAAACGCGACCGCCGCGTTGCAGGCGGCGGCGGCATCCACCAATTCCATTCCCATTCTCGGTACCTCCGTCACCGATTATGCTTCCGCCCTGAGCATTGACCATTGGACCGGAACCACCGGCACCAATCTCTCGGGGACTTCCGATCTTGCGCCGCTGGACAGCCAGGCCGCCATGCTCAACGAGCTGTTTCCAAAGGCAAAAAAAGTGGGAATTCTCTACTGTTCCGGCGAGCCCAATTCCGCCTATCAGGTAAAAACCATCACGCCGTATCTTAAAAAATACGGCTATACCGTAAAAGACTATACTTTCTCCGATTCCAACGACGTGGCTTCCGTGACCGCCGCCGCCTGCGGCGAAAGCGACGTGCTCTATATCCCCACCGACAACACGGCCGCATCCTGTGCGGAGGCCATCAACAATGTGGCGCGGCCTGCCAAAGTTCCCATCGTCGCCGGCGAGGAGGGAATCTGCTCCAAGTGCGGCGTGGCCGCCCTTTCCATCAATTACTATGATCTTGGCTATTCCACCGGCGAGATGGCCTATAAAATTCTGGTGAAAGGTGCCAACCCCGCCACGATGAAAATTCAGTATGCCCCCAAATTCACCAAGGAATACAACGCCGGCATCTGTTCCGCTCTGCACATCAAGGTTCCCGGCGGCTACACCGCAATCAAGAGCTGACCGCTTTCCGGCCCGGGAAGGCCGCGGCGCCCCTGCGGCTTTTCCGTCGGGCCGCGGGCGGTTTAAAGTGCAAAAAGCGAGCGGCCGGAGCGCTTTGACCAAACAAATACAAGAGAGGATGACCAGAATGAATATGGCGGCATACTTTGCTTCCCTGAATCCGGTAAACCTTCTGAAGGGAATTCCCGGCAGCGTTGCGCAGGGACTGATTTGGGGACTGATGGCCCTGGGGGTTTTTATCACGTTTCGCCTGATGGATCTTGCGGACATGACCGTGGACGGCTCGTTTGCCACGGGCGGCGCCTGTGCGGCCATCCTGATTCTGTCCGGCTGGCCGGCCTGCGCGGCGCTGCTGGCGGCCGTCGCCGCCGGGGTGCTGGCGGGAACGGTTACCGGGTTGCTGCACACCCGGCTGGGGATTCCGGCAATTCTTGCCGGAATCCTGACCCAGTTCGCGCTCTATTCCATTAACCTGCACATTATGGGCGGATTCACAGGCGCTGCCAATCTGTCCGTCAATCCCGATCAATACCGCCTGCTGATCTCCCTGCGCGACATTCCCGGGGCAATTCTGACCGGACTTCTGGCAGCCGCTGTCATTGTGGCCGTTCTGTACTGGTATTTCGGCACCGAACAGGGCAGCGCCATCCGCGCCACCGGTTCCAACCCCGCCATGAGCCGGGCACAGGGAATCAATACCGACACCATGAAAGTGCTGGGGCTTGCCATTTCCAACGGGCTGGTCTCGTTGGCCGGCGGATTGATGGCGCAGTATCAGGGCTTTTCCGACATCAATATGGGTCGGGGGTCCATTGTGATTGGTTTGGCCGCCGTCATCATCGGCGAAGCGCTGTGCGACGCCGTTTTCCGCAAAAGGGCCAATTTTGTCGTGCGTCTGGCCTTTATTGTGATTGGCGGCGTGGCCTACTATCTTGTGGTGGGCGTGGTACTGTGGCTGCGGCTTCCCTCCAATGATCTGAAACTGTTTACCGCCGCGGTGGTTGCCGTGTTTCTGGCCGTTCCCCACCTGCAGGCTCAGTCCAGACGTTCTTTTAAACAGGCGGGGATGAAAGGAGCGGCGCGTCATGCTTGACATCAATCACATTTTTAAAACGTTTAACCCCGGCACAATCAATGAAAAACGGGCCTTGAACGATCTGGATCTCCACCTGAAAACGGGAGATTTTGTCACCGTCATCGGCGGCAACGGCGCCGGCAAATCCACAATGCTGAACGCCGTGGCCGGCGTATGGCCTGTGAACAGCGGATCCGTGGTCATCGACGGCAAGGATGTCACCGGACTGCCGGAGTACCGGCGCGCGTCTTTGATTGGCCGTGTCTTTCAGGACCCCATGATGGGAACCGCCCCCAATATGCAAATTGCGGAAAATCTGGCACTGGCTTACCGCCGCGGCCGCCGGAGAGGGCTCGCCTGGGGCGTCACGAAAGGGGAGCGGGCGCTGTACCGTGAAAAGCTCCGGACACTGGGGCTGGGGCTGGAAAATCGGATGACCGCCAGAGCGGGGCTGCTCTCCGGCGGCCAGCGCCAGGCGCTGACCCTGCTGATGGCGGCATTGCAAAGGCCCAAACTGCTTTTGCTGGACGAGCATACCGCCGCTCTGGATCCCGCTACCGCCGCCAAGGTTCTGGCGCTGTCCGACCGTGTCATCCGGGAAAACGGGTTGACCGCTATGATGATTACCCATAATATGAAGGACGCCATTACCCATGGAAACCGGCTCATCATGATGAATGAGGGGCAGATTATTTTGGATATTGCAGGGGAGGAAAAGAAGAAGCTCACCAAGGCCGGCCTGCTGCAAAAATTTGCGGAAGCTGCCGGGGTACAGGAGGAAACCGACGAGGTGCTGCTGTCCTGAAAGATCCAGGCGGGTATCCGGGAAGCAGCGTGCGTTTTTTAACGGCGCGGCAGACGTTTCCCCCAGATCCGCGCGATTGTCCCCGGCGCGGGGCTTGCCGCTTGGGGCGCGACCAGCCTTCTGAAAGGGTGCGGCAACGGCACTTCGGGCGCGGATGCACAGGTTTCCAATCTAAATTGATCAGCGCGCCAGACAGTCAGCAGACGCGCAATGCGGGGCCAAACGGCCCCATGCAGCTTTGCCATCTGTACGTGCAGGCAAAAGCGCGCGTATCGTCTCTCCCTCTTTTATAAAGAGCTTATACGGGGCCAAACGCCCCGGAAGGCCGCCCGGAAAAATCTTTCAGGATCTTTTGTCCGACTCCGGCATGGAACAGACGGATCTGGAGGATACGTCCCATGACGGCAGCGGCAGTTTCGCAGCCGGGGGTATCCCGAACCTGAGACAGAAAACAGCCGCGGCTTATCGGCCGATCCGCGGGGATCAAAGACTCGACCGGCAGGCCTATCGAGAGCACACCCATCAGCGGGGGAATCCGTGAGAGCGGCAAGTGAACGCAGAAAATTCCATACGGCACCGTCTTATCGGAAATCTTCCTGCCGATGCCGCAGAGGGCATCGCACAGCTACCCATGCGATGCCCTCTGTGGCAAACCCCATTTGAGTTTTCTTGACAGGCGCTTCTGGTAAAAGCGTCTCGTCGGAATGGCGCAGAAGGAGGGATTTGAACCCTCGCGCGGTTTAACCCGCCTACTCCCTTAGCAGGGGAGCCCCTTCGGCCTCTTGGGTACTTCTGCATCTACCAAATTCCCTGTTCTGCGTTCAAGTCGGATTTTGGCGGAGAGAGTGGGATTCGAACCCACGGATGCTTACACATCGCCGGTTTTCAAGACCGGTTCCATCAACCGCTCGGACATCTCTCCATCGAAGAAGCTATGTCCAGTCTCACTGGACGCAAGATGTATCTTACCATAAAAGCACAGGGATTGTCAACCTTGGATGCCTGAAATTCTCTCCTTTCTCCGGAAAATTCCCCTCCTTCCGGCGCTGTCCGCATAACCGGACAGCGCCGGGAATCGGCCCTATTTCATCTTGTATCTTCCAACCATTTCCTTCAGCTGCTTCGTCTCGCCGCTCAGCCCCTGACTTGCCGCGGCGGTTTCCTCCGCAATGCTGGAATTCTGCTGCACCACAACAGAAATCTGATCGATTCCAACGCTGATCTGCTCCAGCTTCCGAACCTCCTCCTCGCTGGCGGAAGAGATGTCGGAGACCATCTGGTTGACCGCGGAAGTCTGACCGACAATGCTCTGCAGCCCGCTTTCGGCGCTCTTTGCATAGGCAGTGCCCTTTTTGATTGCGCCCAGCGCGTTTTCAATCAAATCCGCGGTATTTTTTGCAGCTTCCGCACTCTTGCCCGCCAGGTTCTGCACCTCGTCGGCCACCACGGCAAAGCCGCGGCCCGCTTCACCGGCGCGGGCGGCCTCCACAGCCGCGTTCAGCGCCAGAATATTGGTCTGGAATGCCAAATCGTCGATGGTCTTGACAATCGCGCCAATCTGACGGGAGGTCTTGCTGATTTCGTCCATCGCCTCTGCCATTTTCAGCATCTGCCCGTTGCTGACCGTGACCTGCCGTTCCGCCTTCTTGGACGCCTCATACGCATTTTTGGCATTGGCGGCATTGGTGTTCACCTGTGCAACAATGTTGTTGACAGTCGCCGCCAGTTCCTCCACGGAGCTTGCCTGTTCGGTGGAACCCTGCGCCAGGGACTGCGCCGCCTCAGACACCTGGCAGGTACGGTCGTCTATACGGCCGGAAATGGTTTTAATTTCCCGCATGTTGTCGGAGATTTCGCGGAACAGGCGCCCGACCACCTGCGCGATTACCTTATACACCCCCCGGTGAACAGACTCATCCACCTCGGCGGTCAGGTCATTGCGTTCCATGGCCGAGGCCAAATACTGCACGTCGGACGACACCGCCTGCACGGACTGAACCGCCTGCTCCATCGCGCGCGCCAGTTGGCCAATCTCATCCTGCGTCTTAATATTCCCCAGCGATTCCCGCGTCTTGTCGGACATCTCCCCGGTGGCAATATCCCCGACGGCGGAAACCACGCCCGCCATCGGCCTTTTCAGGTGCTGCCTCATATAGCGGCTGCTATACCAAATCGCCAGAGCGGCCATGCAGAGGCCGACGGCGGCCGTCAGCAGAATGATCAGCCCCAGCGTCCGGTTAAGGGAAGTCAGGTTATAACCGCAGAACATCGCGCCGCTAACCTCTCCGTCCCTCACAATGGGGCTGTAGCAGGTGATATACTTCGTGCCGTTGATCGTCGCATTTCCGGTAAAGGTTTTCTTCTCTTTCAGGACGACTTTTGCAATGTTCGGATCCAGCTTTTTACCCGTAAAACGGTTGCCGTTCGCGTCCTTGATGGTGGTGGACAGGCCGACATCGCCGTGAAACAGCGAAACCTCGTCGCCTGTGGTCGTTTTCATGCTGTCCACGAACGCCGGGTCGGACAAATCATAGGACAGCAGCATGCCGCCCAGCAGATCCCCCTGATAAACCGGCACCACCACATTCAGGGCATATTGATAATCCCCAATGCCCGCAATCGAGGAGAACGTCGCATTCTGATTCAGGCAGCTTTTTGCCAGCGGAAAAGAGGCGGTCAGATCGTCGCCGGCGGAAAATCCCCCTGTGGAAGCGCGGACAACGCCGTCTTTATCAAACAGCGTGGCCGCCTTGATGTTCGTATTGGCACAGAAATTCGTCAGCGCGGAAGTCAGTGTGGAATCGTTTTTCTCCTTCAGCCCGTTGATCACGTTCGTATTCCCAACGGCGGTCACGGCGCTGCTCCTCATGGAAACCTCCAGGCTGTCCAGATGCTCCTGCACAATTTTCAGGGAAGAAACCGTGTTCTTTTTTACAATATCTTTCGCCACATTCGTCATGGAAACGTTGGCAATGGCTGTTGTGATAATCACCGTAGCGGCAATTAAAACAGCGACCATAACCATTAAATCTGCGCTGATTGATTGGGATCGAGAACCGGAACGCTGAACTTTGAGCCCTTTAAGTTTGCCGATTTTGGGAAGTTTTGAAAGCTTTGGGAGCCTTATCTGCTTTTTGACAAGTTTTTTTTTGACGTTCACGCCTATCTCACTCCATTTACACTTTTCTTCTTTCGCCCCGCGGTGACTCATTCCTACATTCTCTTTATCGACGAATTCCGCCAAAACATTAGTCCTAGAATCTGTTTGTAAAGGAAAAAACGACGGATTTCTGAGACAAACCGGTGTCCGGTAAAAAAAGCGCGGGCATTTTTTCCGTATTCCGAGCTTTTTTGACGCAGTCGGGCGTGATTTCAGCCGGAACAGACAAGTCCCTTGCTTTTTTAAACAGGCCCCGGGAAATCTTTTTTCGCCGAAGCCGCTTTTTTAAAAAGCAGACGTCCTCCGGCGGGGATGGAAGGTTCCACTCCCGCCGGAGGACGTCTGCTCAACCGGCACAGCCCTTTTATTTTTTGTCTTTATCCGCAAAGTCGTGAAACAGATTCCCGACGGAAACGGCTGGGAGCGCGGACCGCGCCGCCATACGGTTTTCGTCGCGGGTCTTCGTCAGCAGCTCCTCCCGGAAAATGCGGCGGTCGCCGGGCGCTTCAATCCCGACGCGCACCTTTTCATTGTCGGCGCTGATGATGGTCACGCGGATATCGTCGCCAATCAGCAGGCTCTCGCCCGCCTTCCTTGTCAAGACCAGCATATCAGCTCTTCGCCTCCCGTTTTTCCAGCAGTTCGGAAACCGGGATTTTTGTGGAATACTTTCCGTCATCCAGCAGGATCTGCCTCCCCTGCCGGTTTTTCATATTCAGAATCACGGGGGCCGTCAGATTCACCGTCATGGCATTGGGGCTCTTTGCGGGGATGACCAGAACGCTGAGGATGCACACGTCCTGCACGTCCCGCAGCTCCAGCGCATCCGTATCCGCGTCGGAAATCTCGAAAGAATAGTCCGGGCACAGCAGCATTGGATTCACCACGGGGAGCGATACCTGCGGGCGAATCAGCGACTGCAGCCAATACACCGGCTGCGTGTCGTTCGACGCCAGCAGCGCAAACTCCGTGTCCTCCTCCAGGCCGGGAAGTCCGCCCTTAAAATGAAACGCCTGCGCCCGATCATACTCAATCTCGCCGAAATGAGCCGTCTGAATCTTCATAGTACCATCCTCTCCTGCGCGGTGCAGTTATACATCGATGTCAATCAGCGATCCGGGCTCGGGCGGAATAAATTCCACCACAAGCCTGCGGTGGATTTCCGGAGGCTGCACGACTTCCGTTTTCACGGAAGCCTCGGGATCTACGGTGACCTCGGGGCTTTGATACGGCTCCCACTGGATTTCCGTCTTCCCCGCCGTCCAGGTGATGCCGCACTTTCCCCCGTGGCCGTCCATTTTTACGCCGGTGGGAGTCGAGGTATCGCTTCCGGTGCCGAACACAGGCGTCTGCACCGTCAGCATTTTTTCCAGTTCCAGCGACCCGCGCAAATTTCCGGGATTCGGCTGCTGCGCCATATAATCGCCGTCCGCCACGGTCTGGGAAACGCCGTCCCGGGCATCCTGCTTGGCAAGCTCCGCGAAGTACGCCTGCTCGTCAAAGATATTGCGCCGCGCGGTATTGTTCTTCAGCTCCGTCTGATCCAGATCCACATGTCCAAGCTGATTGTCCACGGACATCCGGGGCTTTTGGTTGTTTACCTGCATCCGGCGGACATGCGATTCCACTT
>JBFLFX010000033.1:0-17379 GCA_041859815.1 Dysosmobacter sp.
GCACCGTGACGAACCGCTATGTCAACGACAGCGGCGCGGGCGCCCTGCAGTCCGGCGAACTGGAGATGTCCAATGTCTCTCTGGCCAGCGAAATGACCAATATGATCATCATTCAGCGCGGGTTCCAGGCAAATTCCCGTGTCATCACCACATCCGATTCCATGATGGAGGAACTGGTCAATCTGAAGCGGTAAGGGGGAGGCGGCCTTACGGAGGAAATTGAAGAATGATTCTTCTAACTAAAATTAACCTGCGGGACAAATTCTGGATCAATGAGAACCTGATTGAGTCCATGGAGGAGACCCCGGACACCATGCTGAGCCTTGTCACGGGTAAGAAGCTGGCGGTGGCGGAATCCGCGGAGCAGGTTGCCCGTATGATCAACGGGAACTGGCTTGCGGCGCGTCCCGCCGCGGCGGTTCTGGTACATAAAATGCTGGACGAGGCCGGCAAAAAATAAAACAAATGATCTGCTGAGACGTTCACCGGACGAGGCCCAGCAGGACAACAGGGGTGAGCAATTCAGTGAGTATAACGACAGTAATGGGCATCATAGCCGGTTTTGCCTGCGTCACAATCAGTATCATGACTTCGGGCAAACTCTCCGACTTTCTTGACCCCGGCTCCGTTTTTATTGTCATAGGCGGTGTAATCTGCGCCACCATGGCGTCTTTCTCCAGTGAACGGCTGAAAAAAACACTGCAGGCGGTGAAAATCGCCTGCAGGAATCAGCAGGTTGATTTCAACAAGAGCATCGACACGATTATCAGCATTGCCAACGTTGCCCGGCGGGACGGCCTGCTGGCACTGGAAGAGCTGACGGACGGGATGGAGGATCCGTTCCTGAAGAAAGCGATTATGCTGGTGGTGGACGGATCGGATCCGGAATTAATTCAGAGCGTGCTGGAAACGGAACTGGACAGCACCAAAGAGCGCCATGCGGAAATTCGGGCTGTGCTGGACGCCGCCGCGGGGTATGCCCCGGGCTTCGGCATGATCGGCACCCTGATCGGCCTGATTAACATGTTGAAAAACCTGTCGGACATGAGCTCGCTGGGCAGCAATATGTCCGTCGCGCTGGTCACTACCTTCTATGGCTCCATGCTGGCGAACCTGGTGTTCGGCCCGCTGTCCAGACGCCTGAAAACGCTGGACGACAAGGAATGCCTGCAAAGAGAAATGATGATTGAGGGCGTCCTCTCTATCCAAAACGGCGAAAACCCCCGCATTATCCGTGAAAAGCTGAACTCCTTCCTCGCAAAAGCAGAAGTTAAGGAAGACGACAAGAGCAGTCACAGTGGCAAGGATGCCAAAGCTGAAGAAAAAGCATCTTAATTTTGAGTGGGAAGTGAGCAAGCGTGGCTAGAAAACGCAGAACGCCGCCGGATGAAAGCGGCGGCGGATACAGCTGGATGGATACGTACGGCGACATGGTGACGCTGCTGTTGTGCTTTTTTGTGCTGCTGTATTCATTTTCGTCCATGGACTCGTCAAAGGCAAAACAGCTGATCGGCGCGTTTTCAGGTTCGCAGAGTCCTTACGTTATTGACGCTATGGATGCCAAAACCGTGCGGAAAAGCGCTATCGAGCCCATCGACTCCATGGTGAACGTCAAGGGGCGGAAGAACATTCAGGGCGCCGGAGGCACCACGGCGACCGTAAACAACTTCGACAAGCTCTATGCCAGCATTCGCAGCTACATCTCCGACAACAATTTGGAGAGCCAGCTGAGCGTGAGCAAGACCGACGACACCATCATCCTCCGGTTCGGGGAGGTGTTTCTGTTCAATTCGGGCAAGGCGGATCTCCTTCCCAACGGCCGCAAGCAGCTGGCGAAAATCGTGGATATCATTGTGCAGTACGAGAGCTCCGTCCGCATGATCACCATCGAGGGCAACACCGACAACGTCCCCATCAAGAATCAGGAATTTTCCGACAACTGGGATCTGTCCGTTACCCGCGCGTCCAATGTCCTGCATACGGTGCTGGAGTACAACACCATTAAGCCGGAGAAGTTGGCCGCCGTGGGCTACGGCGAATACCATCCCATTGATACCAACACAACCGCGGCGGGCCGGGCGCACAACCGCCGCGTGGATTTCGTGATTCGCCGCGCGGCCGTGATGTCCGACACAACGTCCGGAACCGCCGGCTGAGCGGGAGGACGCGAGAAAACATGAAAACGGAGTGGAAAAGATGAAGAAAAAGCCAATGATCATTGTGATGACGCTGCTTCTTGTGTTGGTGATTGCCGGCGGCGCGTACTATTTTCTGGTGGTGAAGCAGCAGCAGGAGAGCGTAGAAAAGAAGGATCCGACCTACTACACTTTTGAACTGAAGGACTCTTTTGTCACCAACGTCAAGGACAGCGACAAGCTGTTTAAGACGACTATTTTTCTGGTGTTGGACAAGAGCGGCATGGATAAGGAGCTCACGAGCAAGCTCCCCGTTATCCGCGATACGATTTTGTTTCAGCTGCGCGATTTGACCGAGGACGACATCAGCAGCGACACGATTCAGGGAACGCTGCGAAAGTCCATTCCCGCGGCGCTGAACAAGGCGCTGGGCATTACCAACATCAAGTCGGTCTATTTCAGCGACTTCGTCATGCAGTAACGGGAAGAAGTCCGGGAGGGGGGAAAAACGAATTGCTGGACGTACTGTCACAAAAAGAAATCGACGCGCTGATGAACTCCATGGCGACCGGACAGGATGCGGCGGAAGAAGAGCAGCCGGAGCAGTCCGTCAAGCCGTACGACTTTCGGACGGCCAATAAGTTTACCAAGGAGCAAATCCGGACCATTGAGGCCGTGATTAAGAATTTTTCCCACCTGCTCTCCAACTTTTTCGTCGGGATGCTGCGGACTTCCTGCGAAATCGAAGTGCTCTCCATGGAGGAGATGCCGTTCGCGGAATTCAACAACTCCGTCCCGGCGCTTTCCATTATTTCCGTAATCAACATGAGCCCGCTGGAGGGATCGGCGATCTTTGAAATTTCCAAAGAAACCGCCTGCTCCATTTTTGCCCGGATTCTCGGCGGGACCAAAACCATTTCGGCGGAGCGGACGCAGTTTACGGAAATTGAAATGACCATCATGGAGCGGGTCGTCTGGCAGATGCTGAAATATTATGACGAGGCGTGGGAAAAGCTGACTCCCATCAACTCCAGCCTGGAGCGGATGGAGAACAGCATGCAGTTTGCGCAGGTGGCAGATTCCAACGAAGCGGTTCTGATCGCCACCATGAATATTCAGATTGGCGGTGAGAACGGCCTGGCAAGCTTCTGCCTGCCCCGGGAAATGCTCGCGCCGCAGCTGAAAAAAATGAAACCGAGGGATTTTTATGCCGGTGTGAACGGGCGGCGCATTGAAACGCATCCGGAAAAAACCATCCAATCTCTGCACAACACCTATGTGGATGTCGCCGCGGTGTTTAACAGAACCACGGCCCTGACCCGGGATGTGATCAGCCTGCGGCCGGGAGATGTGATTCAGTTGGATCACCGGGTTTCCGAGCCGCTGACGGTGCTGGTGCAGGGCCTGGCAAAATACAAGGCGCGGTACGGAAAGAAACACGGCCGCTACGCGGTCAAAATCCAGCGGGAACTAGAGGGAGATGATCCGGATGAGTGATCTGACGCAGGAACAGATCGATGCCATGCTGCGAAACGAGGACATTCACGTAGAGGGCGAGGACGACAAGGTTCAGAAGATAGTGGATCAGGCGCAGAAAGAGGGGGAGGAGGGGCAGACCTCCGAATCGGCAGGCCCCGCGGTGGCCCGGCACACGGACAACGGCGGCACCGAGATGCCCGAGGACATCGAGGGCTTCCTGACCACCGATCAGATTGACGCGATTGGCGAGATTGGAAATATCTGCATGGGGACGTCGGCTACGACTATGTCCTCCATTCTGGGGCATAAGGTTGTGATTACCACCCCGCGGGTACAGCTTTTTAAGCCGGAAAACGCGCTGGCGGCGTATAACTGCCCTTTTCTGGCGGTCAGCGTCGGCTATTCCGAGGGGCTGGAGGGGAAGAACCTTCTGATTCTGAAGGATGTGGACGCAGCGATTATCACGGATGTGATGATGGGCGGCGACGGGAAGATCGACAAGGACAACGTGGTCCTGACGGATATTCACATGAGCGCCATCAGCGAGATTATGAACCAGATGATCGGCTCTTCCGCCACGGCGCTGAGCAATATGCTGGGCAGGACAGTGAATATCACGCCGCCGCAGGCGCAGTACATTGAGGTCGGCGGGGACGTGGGCAGTCTGCTTCCCGGCTCCGCCATGCTGGTGCGCACCAGCTTCGACATGGAAATTGAGGGCGTTCTGCACAGCCAGCTGCTGCAGGTGACGCCGCTGGAGATGGCAAAGGAGCTGGCGCAGAGCCAGCTTTCCCCGCCGGAACCCGCGCCCGCGTCCGCCTCCGCGCCCGCTTCCGCGCCAAAGCCCGCGCCCGCGCCAAAGCGCCGGCCCGCCCCGGAGCGCATGGTTTCCGTTCAGGAGGCCGCCTGCGAGGATTTTGACGACGAGGGGGAAACCGCTGTCACCGACGCGGGAAACCTCCGGCTGATTAACGACATCCCCCTTCAGGTGACGGTGGAATTGGGCAGGACGCATAAGAGCCTGCAGGAAGTGATGAATTTCGGTGTGGGCAGCGTGATTATTCTGGATCGTCTGGCCGGCGAACCGGTGGACGTGATTGTCAACGGCAAGCGGATTGCCAAGGGAGAGGTTGTGGTCATTGACGAGAACTACGGCGTCCGCATCAATGAAATTTTCAGCAGGGCAAATCCGGAAAACGACTGATGGAGAAAGAAGGAGTTCACAATGGGCACCAAAATTCTGTTGGAAAGCGGCACGAACGAACTGGAAATTCTGGAGTTTACTGTCGGCGGGAATCGGTACGGCATCAACGTTGCGAAGGTTGAAGAGATTATCGGGGACTGTGAAATCCAGAAAGTCCCCCACACGAAGCCGTTTGTGGAGGGCATCTTCCGCCGGCGCGGCAAGATTTATACCGTGATTAATCTGGCTGACTATCTGGGCCTGGAATCCCGCCACACCAAGGATATCTTCCTGATTACCTATTTCAATCAGACTTACGCGGCGTTCCGCGTGGATGAGATCTGCATGATTCACCACCTGTCCTGGACGGATATTCAGGAGCCCGATCAGATTCTCAACGACAAAAACACCAGCATTCTTACCGGAATTGCCAAGCTGGACAACAACGAGATGATTCTGATTCTGGACTTTGAGAAGATCCTCTTCGACATCAACCCGGACACGGGCCTCGACGAGGAGAGCGTGGCGGAGGCGGGCTCCGTGGAGCACGGCGGGCGCCGGGACGTGCCCATCCTGATTGCGGAGGATTCCGCCCTGCTGCGGAAGATGGTGATGGAGTGCCTTACGAAGGCGGGATTCAGCAGGATTACCTCCACCGTCAACGGCCAGGAGGCGTGGGACACCCTGCAGCGGTTCCGAGACAGCGGCGATCTGAAAGATCAGGTGGGGTGCATTATCACGGACATTGAAATGCCCCAGATGGACGGCCTGACCCTGACGAGAAAGATTAAGGAAGATCGCGCGATGCAGTCGATTCCGGTGATCGTGTTCTCTTCTATGATTGACGACGCCACCAGCCAGAAATGCACGCAGGTCGGCGCAAACGCGCAGCTCTCCAAGCCCGATATTGTCCGGCTGGTTGCGACCATTGACGAGATGATGGCGGAGTAAGAAACGCGCGCACGAACACGAAAAGCGGGGAAAGAATATGGGTTGTATCGCCTGTCAGCCAATCTTAAACACAAAAAAGAATGTTTTCGGCTATGAGCTGCTTTACCGCTCGTCCGTCCACAGCGTGAACTACGATGCGGAGGACGGCTCGGCGGCGACGCGGGAACTGCTTGCCACGGCCTTTGGCGACATCGGCATCAAGAAAATAACCGGCGGAAAACGATCGTTTGTCAATTTTCCGGCGCCTCTGATCGCGGATAATATCCCGCTGCTGTATTCCAAAAATATTCTGGTTGTGGAGGTCCTGGAGGACGTTGAACCGACGAGGGCCAATCTGGAAGCGCTGGGGCGGCTGAAAAAACAGGGATACATGATTGCGCTGGACGATTTCAATTACACCTGCGCCTACGATACGATGATTCAGTTGGCGGACATTATCAAAATCGACTTCCGCCAGCACGAGGATCACGAGGAGCTGCGGCGGATGCTGCGGCGGATTCACCGCATCGGCGCAAAGGTGCTGCTTGCCGAGAAGGTGGAGACGGAGGAGGAATTTCAGGAGGCCAGGGAAATGGGCTTCAGCCTGTTTCAGGGATATTTCTTCAGCCATCCGAAGCTCCACAGCGGCCTGCACCTGCGGCCCATGGAAATGAGCCGGCTTCAGCTGCTGCGCTGCCTTGCGGAGGACGAGCTGGATTTCAAGAAAATCGCGTCCATCATGAAACGGGACGTGGTTCTCAGCCACAAGCTCCTGCGGATTGTGAACTCCTCGCATTACGGGCTGAGCTTCTTTGTCACCAGCATCCTCCACGCCCTGACGATTCTGGGAACGGAGGGGACGCGCAAGTGGATTTCCTTCTCGATTCTGCAGGATTCCCACGGCGAAAGCGAGCAGGAGCTGAGCCGCATGTCCCTGACGCGCGGACTGTTCATGGAAAAGCTGACGGGGCCGCTGCGGCGCCCGAGAGACAAGGAGACATTTTTCCTGATGGGCCTGTTCTCCATGGCGGACGTGCTGATGAAGGCGCCCATGGAGGAGGTTCTCAGCCAGACGAACCTGTCCTCCCGCCTGACGGAGCCGCTGCTCACCGGCCGGGGCGAGCTGGCGGAGCTGCTGCAGATCGTGGTGGGCTACGAGCGGGGCCGACTGGTCGCAGGCATCGCTGATTATTGAAAAATACAGACTGAATGAAAACCAGCTCTCCCGGTTTTATCTGGATGCGCTGGTGGAGGCGAACAGCTATCTGTAGACGCGGTGAAAGGGGGAATACAAAATGGGAAGCAATCTGTTCGGTTCGGTGAATCTTCTCCGGGAGGGGATGGACGCCAGCTGGCTCCGCGGCGAGGTGATTAACAACAACATCGCCAACGAGGACACGGTGGGCTATAAGGCGTCGGAAGTGAAGTTTGAGGATCTCTTCGCCAAGTCTCTTGCGGGCGATACTTCCGGCGCGCTGGCCACCACCAACGCCCGGCACATCTCCAGCGGATCCTCCGATGTGGAAAACGTGGAGGCGTCCGTGGTGAAAGAGCCGGAGGGCTCTATCCGCTACGACGGGAACAACGTGGACGCGGAGCACGAGCAGGCGGAGATGGCCAAAAACACGCTGGAATATTACACGCTGGTCAGCAAGATGAATTCCGAGTTCAGAAAACTGGATTCGGCCATCAAGGTGACCTGAGGAAAGGATGAGGCGGAATGCCGTTTTTAAATGGAATGGACATCAGCACTTCCGGCTTGACCGCCCAGCGGGCGCGGCTGGATGTGATTTCCGAGAACATCGCCAATATCGACACCACCCGTACCGAGGACGGGAAGCCTTATACCCGGAAATATGTGGTGCTTCAGGAGCGGAATCCGAGCTTTGCCTCCACGCTGCAGAAAACCGCCGGGGAGGAGAGCGCTGTCGGCGGCGTGCGCGTGGCGGAAGTCGGAGAGGATCAGTCGGCCTACAAGCTGAAATAAGATCCCACCAACCCGGACGCGAATGCCCAGGGCTATGTGGAAATGCCCAACGTGGACGTGACTCAGGAGATGGTGGACATGCTGGAGGCATACCGCTCCTATGAGGCCAACGTCACCGCGTTCGGCGCGTACAAGGATATGGCGGTAAAAACGCTGGAGATCGGCGAATAAGAAAGGATACGGGAGTATGGCGGGAATTGGACTGACTTCTGCCGCCGGCGGCATCGGCGGCGTAAACGCCGCGGGCGCGCTGCAAACCGGCGCGCAGGCAAACAGCGGCGGCGAGAGCTTTTCCAGCGTGCTGAACAATGCGCTGGAGGGCGAGGAAAATCTCAGCAGGGCCGGCAATTACGACACGCTGCAGCTGCTCTCCGGCAATACGGAGAATCTGGCCGCCCTGATGGCCGACGCCAAGAAGTCGGAAATCGCGGTGGATCTGACGGTGGCGGTGCGGAACAAGGCGATGGACGCCTATAAAGAGATTATGAACATGCAGGTCTGAGAAAACGGTCCGGGCCCGCGCCGGAGGGGGTGCGCCAATGTGGTGGGAGTATATCAAAGCGGTAATCATGATTGTGCTGATTATTGCCGCCGCGTATTACGTGACAAAATATGTTGCCGTAAAAGCCGGCGGCGCCCGCGGCGCATCCGCCGGCATCAGGATCCGCGCCACCGCGTCCCTGGGCCGGGAACGCCAGATCGTGCTGGCGGAGATCGGCGATACCGTTTATATTCTCGGCGTCACCGCGCAGCACATCGAGCTGCTGGACAAGGTGGAAAAGGACAAGCTGGGCGACCCGCCCGGGGACCATCCGTCCGGAAATCCGGCCGTTTCCGGCTTTCAGAAGGAATTTCTGGAGCGGCTCAGGGGCATCCACAGGGGCTCGCATCTGTAAGGAAGGATGAATGCGTTGAAACAAAAGAAGAAGACCGGCGCCCGGCGCGTCCGCCGGTGCCTGCGGACCGTCCTTCTGACGGCGGCGGCCGTCTGCGCGCTGACCGCCACCTCGCTGGCGGCGCCCTCCGACGTGGTGCAGAGCCTTATCGGGAAAACGGACTCCCAGCCCCTGCGGATTATCCTGGGGCTGACCGCCATCGCGCTGGTTCCCACCATTCTGGTGATGATGACCGGCTTTACCCGGATTGTTATTGTGCTCTCCATGACGCGCAACGCGCTGGGCCTGCAAAACACGCCGCCCAACATAGTGATCATCGGCCTGTCCCTCATCCTGACGTTTTTCGTCATGAGCCCGGTGCTGACCAAGGTTTCCAACAACGCGGTGGAGCCGTACGTCAAAGAGGAGATCACCTATCAGGAGTTCAGCAGGGAAGCCATGAAGCCCATGCGGAAATTCATGCTGAACGAGACTTATAAAAGCGATTTGAATTATTTCTGCAAGCTGGCCGGCATCGGGACCGGCGGCAAGACGGGCGCTGCAAAAAGCGCCGCGGCCGCCGGCGGCAAGACCGTGAAAGTGTCCCAGATCCCCAACCGGGTGGTGATGGCGGCATTTGTCACCAGCGAGCTGAAGCATGCGTTCGCAATCGGGCTGTTTATCTATATCCCGTTTATTATCATTGACATGATTGTCGCCAGTACGCTGATGGCCATGGGGATGATGATGCTGCCGCCCGCCACGATTTCCATGCCGTTTAAAATCATGCTTTTCGTGCTGGTAGACGGCTGGCAGCTGACCATCGGAACGCTGATCAAGAGCTTTTAGCGCTTTGCGCGGGGAGGAAAGAGATGCTTACACAAAACGAGATTCTGACCGTGCTGAAAGACGCGATCTACACGGCCCTGACCTGCTCCATGCCCATGCTGCTGGCGGCGCTGATTGTGGGCGTGGTGATCTCCATCTTTCAGGCGATGACGCAGATTAACGAGCAGACGCTGGCGTTTGTGCCCAAGATTGTGGCCATTTTGCTGGCGCTGCTGCTGTTCGGCGGCAAGATTATGAGCCAGATGAATACGTTTACACTGAATCTGTACGGCGCTATCAACACCATGCTGCGGTAGCGATGGAGCTTTTAAACCAGGTTTCCAGCCATCCGGATTACGTGCTGCTGCTGTTTCTCCGGGTCAGCGGACTGCTGATCGGCAGCCCGATTTTCGGTCGGAAAAACGTGCCGCAGATTGCCAAAATCGGCTTTTGCATGGTTATCAGCGCGGTATTTTTGCTGGCGCTGCCCGCGCCGAAAACCTATCCGGCGTGGACCAATGTTATTTCGTACATCCTGCTCTGCGTGCGGGAACTGCTGTTCGGCCTCGCCATGGGCTTCGTGATGACCGCCATGTTTGACCTGGTGCTGATTGGCGGCGACCTCATTGACATGGAGATCGGATTCAGCATGGCGAGCCTTTACGATATGCAGAGCAATTCGCAGGCGCCGATCACCGGCACGCTGTTTGAGCTGCTGGAAACGGTGCTGTTTTTCGGCATGGACGGCCACCTGCGGGTGATCGACGTGCTGTACGCCACCATTCAGCGGGTGCCGGTGGGGAAGGCCATGCTGGCTCCCGATATTGCGTGGGTGGCGGCCAGGGTGATGAGCTCCTCCTTCGTGCTGGGGCTGATGATGGCGATGCCGGTGATCGCGGCGGGGCTGATGATGGATTTGGCCATGGGCGCCATTATCCGTACGGTGCCGCAGATGAATATGTTTGTTGTGGGCATCCCGCTGAAAATTGTCGTGGGGCTCCTGGTGCTTGCCGGGACGTTCCCACTGTTCGTGGATCTCTCCAGGGAGATCACCGCGCAGATGTTTTCACTGATTGGCCAGGCGTTTGCCTGTATTGGGAGTGTCGGATGAGCGAGCAAAGCGGCGAAAAAACAGAAAAAGCCTCGCCGAAGAAGAAAGAGGACGCCCGAAAGCGCGGCGAGGTCCATATCAGCCACGACGCCGTTACCGCGGTTTCCCTGACTGTGATTTTCGCGCTGATTGGCTCCGGATTCGCGTCGTTTGCCCAGCGCCTGGGCGCCTACCTGAAAGCGCGGCTGTCGGCCGGCTATGTGCTGACGCAGGCGAACAGCCTGAATCCCGACATGATGCAGAAGTATTACAGGCAGACCCTGGTGGACGTTCTGCCGATTGCCCTGCCGCTGATGCTGATCATCCTGGCGATGGGCGTGGCGCTGCACATCGTGCAGACCGGCCCGCTGGTCACCGCCGAGCGATTGAAGCCCGACCCCAAAAAGCTGGATGTGCTGGAGGGCTTCAAGCGGCTGTTTTCCATGCGGACGGTGATGGAGATGCTGAAATCCGTAGGCAAGATCGCCGTGATGGGCTTCCTGATATACAAGACTTTTGCCGGATTGATGGATCAGTTTCCCCTGATGATGAGCCTGCGGCCGACAGACGCCTTTTCCCATGCGGTTTCCCTGGCTTCTTCCCTGGGCGTCCGCATGGGGGGCGCGCTGGTGGGGCTGGCGGCCGTGGATATCTTCTACCAGTGGTGGAAGTACGAAAAGGATCTGCGGATGACCAAGCAGGAGGTCAAGGAGGAGAACAAGCAGCTGGAGGGCGACCCGCAGATCAAAGGCAAGCGGCGGCAGCTGCAGCGGCGCATGAGCCAGCAGCGCATGATGCAGAATCTGAAACAGGCGGACGTGGTGGTGATGAACCCGACACATTTTGCTGTGGCGCTGCGCTACAAGGAAAATGTGGACGCCGCGCCCACGGTGGTGGCAAAGGGCCGGGATTCTCTGGCGCTGCGGATCCGCAGGGTGGCGGAGGAGAACAAGATTACCGTTGTGGAAAATCCGCCCGTGGCGCGGGCGCTCTATGCCGCCTGCGAAATCGGGCAGGCAATTCCCCCGGAGATGTATCAGGCCATCGCGGATATCCTGATTTATGTCTACAAAGTGACCGGGAAAATGCCGGATAGAAACTGACGCGGGAAGGGCGGGTGGACAGGGCATGAAAAAAATGAAGCTGGCCGACGTGTCTCTCAGCGCGCTGATTCTGGGCGTCATCATGATTATGATTCTGCCCATGCCCACCTGGATGATGGACACGCTCCTGATTCTGAACATGACCGTTTCGGTGTTCATCCTGCTGGCCAGCCTGACCATTAAGGAGACGCTGGAATTTTCCGTGCTGCCCACGCTGCTGCTGCTGACCACGGTGTTCCGGCTGGCGCTGAACCTCTCGTCCACCAAGCTGATTCTGGGCAACGCCGGCGACGCCGGCAAGGTGATTCAGACCTTCGGCAACTTTGTCATCGGCGGCAACCTGATTGTGGGCGTGGTGGTTTTCATTATCATTGTTGCCATTCAGTTCGTGGTCATTACCAAGGGCGCGGAGCGCGTCTCCGAGGTGGCGGCCCGCTTTACGCTGGATGCCATGCCCGGCAAGCAGATGGCCATCGACGCCGACCTGAACACCGGCGCCATCGACGAGGCAACCGCCCGCAAGCGCCGCGCGACCATCCAGCAGGAGGCCGACTTTTACGGCGCCATGGACGGCGCCAGCAAGTTCATCAAGGGCGACGCCGTCATCAGCATTATCATCACGCTGGTCAACATCATCGGCGGCCTGATCATCGGCGTTCTGGTGAATAAAATGGCCCTTACGGACGCCATTAACGTCTATACGCTGGCCACCGTGGGCGACGGCCTCGTGGAGCAGATTCCGGCGCTGCTGATCTCCACGTCCACCGGCATTATCGTCACCCGCTCCGACTCCGGCACCAGCTTCGGCACTCAGCTGTCCAGACAGATTCTGGGCAATCCCAACACCATGGTGCTCAGCGGCTATGTGCTGCTGGTCATGGGGCTGATCCCGGGCTTCCCCAAGGTGCAGGTCTACGCCATTGCGGCGGTGCTGCTGTTTTTCGGCTTTCGCCTGCAGAAAAAGGGGGATGCGGAAAAGAAAGCTTCAACCGCCGAAAAGCCGGAGGAAAAGGCCGCCGCCGAAAAGCGGAAGCCTGAAAACGTGCTGAACCTTTTGCAGGTGGAGCAGATGGAGCTGGAATTCGGCTACGGGCTGCTGCCGATGATTGACCGCAGCCTCGGCGGCGATCTGCTGGATCGCATTGTGATGATCCGGCGGCAGTGCGCCATGGATCTGGGCATTGTGATTCCCTCCATCCGCCTGCGGGACAATGTCCGGCTGGGGACCAACGAGTATGTCCTGAAAATCCAGGGCGAGGAGGTCGCCCGGGGCGAGGTTTTGACGGATCGGTATCTGGCCATCAATTCCGAGGGGGGAAAGGAAACCATCAGCGGCATCGAGACGGTGGAACCGACATTTGGCCTGCCGGCGCTGTGGATTACCAAAAAACAGCGGGAAAAGGCGGAGATGCTGGGCTACACCACCATCGATATTCCACCATCGATCCGCCCTCCGTGATTACCACGCATCTGGTGGAGGTGATTAAGCACCACGCCTTCGAGCTGGTGGATCGCCAGCAGACGCAGATGCTGGTGGAGAATTTGTCCAAGCAGCAGCCCATGCTGGTGGAGGAGGTTGTCCCCAAGATGTTCTCTTACGGCGAGGTGCAGAAGATCCTCGTGGGGCTGCTGCGGGAAAACGTGCCGGTGAAGAATCTGACCGTGATTCTGGAGACCATGGCGGACAACCCGCAGCTGGGGCACGATATGGACGCCATGCTGGAAAAGGTGCGCCAGAGCCTCAGCCGCGTCATCACCGCGCGGTTCCTCACAGGCGACGATCCGGGCATCGCCGCGCTGGATCCCGGCATGGAGCAGATGATTGCGGAAAATACCCGCAAGACGGAGAACGGCCGCATGACGATTCTGGATCCGGCGCAGCTCAAACGGCTGCTGAGCAGCACGAAAAGCGTGGTGGAGCAGATTACCATGCAGGGCAAGCACCCGGTCATCCTTACGTCGCCGGTCATCCGGCAGAATTTCAAGCGCCTCATCAGCATGTCTCTGCCGGACGTGACGGTCCTCTCCTACGCGGAGATTGAGCAGAATTATGAACTCCATATCACGGATATGATTGGAAAGGAACAGACGGCCTGAGCCCAAAAACAGAGGTGGAAGTGAGAAAATGAATTTTAAGGTAATTCTGAAGGCGGGCGATCAAATTCGCATTGTGGACGGCGGCAGGGAGTATTTCTCCGCCATTGACGACGTTACGGACGAGTCTAATTTTTCCGTTCTCCAACCCTGCGAGCACGGCAGGATGGTGGAGATGGAACCGGGGAGGGAATACCGCATCGTCTGCGTAAAAAGCGGCGGCATTCACCGCTTTGACGCGATGGCGCTGACCACGGTGAGCTCCGGCGGCGTGAAGGTGGTGAATTTCCGCTACACCGGCAACTATATCCGCCTGCAGCGCCGCAACGCGTTTCGCTGTCCCATGCTGATCCGCGCCGACGTGCGGAAGAAAACGGGGAGCGGAACCGTCAGCCGGGACTGGGAGAGCTATCACACGCTGGATATCAGCGAGATCGGAATGCGGATCCGCCTGCCGTCCCGCTACCGGCAGGGCGATCTCATTGAAACGGTGCTTTACATCAATCAGTACGGCATTGAGCTGGAGCTTCCCCCCGTGTCGGGGATGATTGTCCGGACAAGCGTGCTTCCCAACCGCCGCGACGAGGTGATGTGCGGCGTGAAATTCAGCAATATCGACGCGAAAACGAGGGACGTTCTTTTAAAGCTGGTCACGCTGGGACAGCGGAACCGGATTAAGCAGTAAAGGACCGGATGTGCCGGCGCCGGAAGGAGATGATGGACGTGGAGGGGAAGGCGGAGCATTCTGTTGAGACGCTGTGGGAGAAATATTTTAAGGATCGCGGCGATTTGGAGACGAAGAATGCAATCCTGACGCACTACCTTTATCTTGTGATTGGTGTGGTGAAACGCATGATGCCGCAGTTTGGAGACTTCGGCGGAAAGAGCTGCTGCGACAGGGACGATCTGATCAACAGCGGAGTCCTGGGCCTGATTGACGCGGTGGATAAATTCGATCGGGCGTTCCATGTGAAATTCCAGACCTATGCCACCATCCGCATCCGCGGCGAGATTTTGGATTATCTGCGCCGGCAGGACTGGGCGTCCACGGAGCTGCGCCGCAAGATTACCAGCATCCAGAACGCCGGAGAGACGCTGGAGGCGCGGCTGCACCGCCAGCCCACGGAAAAGGAGATCGCCCGGGAGCTGAAGATTTCCGAGCATGACGTGACCGCGGCGCTGCAGCAGAGCCAGATGTTCAACGTCGTCAATTTTGAGACGATGATGTACGAGCGGGAAACGGAGCAAATCGAGCCCGCGTCCGCCCACGACCCCAGCCGGATCGTGGAGGATCGGGAGATGAACGACACGCTCCGCCGGACAATCGGCGATCTGCCGGAGAAAGAGCGCATGGTGATTGTTCTGCATTACTACGAGGGACTGACCATGAAAAGCATCGCAAAGATTCTTGGAGTATCCGAATCGCGGGTGTCGCAGATCCATTCCAGAACGCTGCTGAAAATGCGCCGCGCGATCGGTTCAATATAAGGAGGATCACGATGGATGAGAGGGAAAAGCCCAGACTGTTTACCGCCGGCTCTGAACCGGAGCTTCTGCAGGCCGCAGAGGAATGGTTCGGCTGTCCGGCTGCCCGTCTGCACCGTGTGGACTATCAGCCCGCGTCGGGCGTTGGCCGGACGGCGCTGTTCTGCCCCGGGGAAACCTGGAAGGACTACGCCGATATGGACGCCCAGTGGCAGCTGTTTTACCGGCCGGACGGCGTCTACCTGTACCTGATTCCCGCGCAGGGGAGCGGCGCGCCGCTGGACAGGACGCGCCTCATAGAGTACATTATCCGGAAATCTCTGACCGGGCTTGCGGAGATGACGCAGAAGGAACTGCTCAGCGAGGGCTTCGGCCAGGCACGCATTGCCCCGCCGCAAAGCGAGAAGATTCTGGACGAGGAGCTGCGCCTGTTCGTCTCCGTGGACGAAATGACGGCCGGCGCGGTGCTGCTTCCGCGGGATCCCGGCGGCGCGCCGCTGACCAGAGAGAAGCTGGATCAGGCGCTTCAGGAAAAGCACATCGTTTTCGGGTTGGACGAGGCCGCGCTGGACAGCCTCGTCAGCCAGCACCCCTACTACCGCCAAATCACGGTGGCCCGGGGAAAGCCGTTTGTCAACGGCGAGGACGGCTCCCTGCGCTTCCATTTCAGCAATGTCCACACCGGCACGCCGCAGATTGACCCGGAGACGGGCATGGCGGACTTTCACAAGCTGGACTGGTTTACGTGGGTAAATCAGGGAGATCTGCTGGTCACCCGCACGCCGGCGACGCCGGGCGAGCCGGGCGCTTCCGTCTGCGGGCGGACGCTGACGCCCAAGCACGGCCGTGAAAGTCAGATGCCGCGCGGCGTCAAGGTGACGTACAACGAGGATAGAACGGAGATGTACGCGGCGCTGAGCGGCCGGGTGGAATATAAAAACGATCTGGTTCAGGTTTCGGACGTCTATGAGGTTCCCGGCAACGTGGATATGACGGTGGGAAATATCGAGTTTTCCGGCAGCGTCATCGTCCGGGGCAGCGTGGGCTCCCGCATGAGAATCCGCGCCACCGGCGAGGTGACGGTCTGCGGCGGCGTGCAGGACGCCAAAATTATCGCGGGGGGCGACGTAACCATTATGAACGGCCTGCAGGGGCAGGGCGTCGGCAGCGTGACCGCGGGGGGGACGCTGTACGCCAAGTTTATTGAGCAGGGCACGGTGCGGGCGCAGAATGTGGTGACGGACGAGATTATCAACAGCCGCGTGGAGTGCAGCGAAGACGTGATTGTCATCGGCAAGCACGGCTACATCGCGGGCGGCACCATCCGCGCGCGGCGCACGGTGGCGGCGCAGACCATCGGCACGGAGCACAACCCGAAAACCCGCATTGAGGTGGGCGTCGATCCGGAGACTTCCCGGCATCACTCCGTGATTCAGAAGGAGATCAGCCAGAAGTACAAGACCCTTGAGGAGCTGAGGAAGGCGGCGGATTATCTGCTGCCCCGATCGGAGACCAACCCCGAGCTGAAGGAAAAGCTCCGTCAGGTGGTAACCACCAAGGTGAAGTTCATGCAGGAGGTCCGCACGCTGGAGCGCCAGCGGGACGAGCTGGCGGAGCGCCTGGGCGCCATGGGCGGCGGTATGGTCCATGTGCTGGATATTATCTATCCGGGCACGCTGGTGGTGATTTCCGGCGTGAGCTATCCGGTGACGGGAACGCCCATCCGGAACGCCACGTTCAAGCTGGCCGGCGAGGAAGTGGAGTTTCTGACCTGCCAGTATTCGGCGGAAGAGGGACACCGCCGCAGCCGGCACCGGAGATAAAAAACATTTACAAAAAAACATAAAGTTTTTGAAAGATCCGACGATAACAAATATGTAAGGGTGTGGGATGCACGCCCGCTGACGGAGGGATACCCATGATTCGAGGATTGTATACGGCGTCCACGGGCATGATGGTGGAGCGCCAGAAGATGGATGTGCTGACGAACAACATCGTCAACGCGGATACGACCGGGTACAAGAGCGACACGCTGATCACGTCTGCGTTTAACGACCAGATTCTGAGGCGAATCAACGATCCCAATATCGCTGTTGTCGGCACCGCCGTGGGCAAATACAGCTTCGGCTCCCATGTGGACGAACTGTCCACCGACTTTTCGCAGGGAACGCTGGAGGATACGGGGCGCAG